>JACQMY010000035.1 GCA_016203305.1 Candidatus Woesearchaeota archaeon | reverse complement strand
GGCTGTCCCTCCTCGCTCAGCTTCGCGAGCTTCGGAGGGATCCCAGCGAGCCCGTTTTCTTCTTCTTTCCGCCTTCGCCCTACAAACTACATACTACCAACTACAAACTGCGAGATGGCTTCCGATATCTTTATAAACCCCTTCCTGTGCTGTTCGTTAAATGGCAGCTCCGAAAAGCACTGCGGTTGTTGTGAAAAAGAAGAAGTGGGTTCCTATTCTCGCTCCTAAATTGTTTAACGAGCAGATGCTTGGTGAGAGTTTTGTTGAGGAGTCAGGGAGCTTGGTTGGCAGGCGTGCGAGTGTTAGCTTGATGGTTTTGACTAATGATCCTCAGAAGCAGGCGATCAGCGTTTCGTTTGTTGTTAAGAGTGTTGAGAACGAGCGTGCTATGACTGAGCTTGTTAGCTATCGTATGCTTCCTGCTGCTGCTAAGAAGTTGATGCGTCGTCGTCGTAGTAAGATTGAGGATTCTTTTGTTGTTGAGACTGCGGACAAGAAGGTTCTTCGTGTTAAGCCGTTGATTATTGCAAGGTCTCATGCGAAGGGTAGCGTGATGGCTTCCATGCAGAAGTTGGAGCGCGCGTTTATTGCTAAGGCCATTTCAAAGCTTGATTTTGATGGCTTTGTTCGTGATGTTGTGCAGAAGAAGTTGCAGTCTTCTCTTGGCCAGACGTTGCGTCGTTTGTACCCTGTTGGTGTTTGCGAGATTCGAATGTTTGAGCTTATTTCGCAGGAAAAGGTTAAGGAACTGGGCATTAAGGTTATGTTGCCGCCTACTAACTTGCCGGATTATGTTCCGCGGAAGAGGCAGCAGGAACAGTCTGAAACGCCTTCTGAGCAACCGCAGCCTGTGCAGGCAGATAGTCTTGAGCAGTCTGCATGATTCTTGGAAAACTTTAAAAATGGTCTTCTTGGGTTTATAATTATGGGAAGCATAGTTATTGGGCGGGGCGCGGAAGCAATTATAACTAAAGTTGCTGGTGCTGTTGTGAAGGAGCGTCCTTGTAAGGGTTATCGTCTTTCGGTTATTGATGAGAAGCTTCGTAAGCAGCGTACTCGTAAGGAAGCTAACTTGTTGGAAAAATTGGAAGAGCTTGGCATTCCTGCTCCTAGATTGTTAGATTCTGATGATCGTTCGATGAGGATTGAGATGTCTTTTCTTGATGGTCCGAAAGTTAGGGACGTCCTTGATCCAGTGCTCGCGTTTGAGATTGGCAAACTTGTTGGCTTGCTGCACAAGAACGATATTGTTCATGCGGACTTGACCACTTCAAATATGATATTGTGCAATGAGAAAGTGCACTTGATTGATTTTGGTTTGAGTTTTGTTAGTGTTAAATTGGAAGACAAAGCTGTTGATTTGCACCTGCTGGACAGAGCGTTGGAAAGCAAACATCATGATATTTATTCAGAATGTTTGAAACAAGTTATTTCTGGTTACAAAGACGCTTATCCAACTGCTTCTGTTGTTCTTGATCGTCTTGCTGTTGTTCAAAAGCGCGGCAGGAATAAGAAGTGAGTTTTAAGCCGCTCTCTTGTACTCAATCTCGTCGTTTAGTCTCTTGAGCGCGCGTACTGATGCCTGTGCGAATTCTAGTGGTCTGCCTTCTTTCTCCCACGCGTAGTTTAAGTCGCCGCTCTGGTTGATTCTGACGACTTCGAGGTCGTATCCGGTCGCTCTTAGGATGTTTGCAACTTCTTTTGCGCTGCCGCCTTGCTTTCCTACTCCAGGGATTAGCAAGGGAATAGTTTTGCCAGACGCAACAAAGTGTCGTGCTATTGCTTCGAGTTCTGGCAGGTTTGTTGCTCCCACGACTGCTCCAACATTTCCAGGACTTAGTGCGTCCCATTCGATGATTTTGTCTGCCACGCGCAGGTAGAGTGGTTTTGCGACTTGGGCTATTTTTTGGATTGCATCACCCATGGAGTAAAGTCCCTGGCTGAATCCAAATTGTGAAAGTTCTTCAGGTTTTATGGTCAGCAAATTCTGCAATTCTTTTCCTCCTGGGTTGCTTGTTCTGCAGAGTACGTATGCTGCGCGTGCTTTGAGGAATGGTTCGACGCTGTCTGTGCCCATGTATGGTGAGATTGTGCAAGCATCTGCGTCGTAGACGTTGGTGAGCTCTCGTGCGTAATTTTCGCTGCTTGGCCCGATGTCTCCTCGTTTGTTGTCGAGGATGACCGGGTATCCTTGTTGTTTTGCCGCTTCTATGAGTTTTGCTAGTTGCCTGCTTCCTTCTAGGTTTAGTTCTCCACTTAAGCGGTCGTATCTGCTGAAGAATCCTTGGTTTGGCTTGACTGCTCCGGGATGTACTCCTTGTCTTTGCATTTCTTCGAATATTGCGCGGTAGAACATGCCAAAGTCTTGTACGCTGCAGATTGGTTCTGGCATTTTTATTGGTACTGGGTCCATTCCAAAGCAGGCTATGCTGTTGAACGTTCTTGCTGCCGTTCTGAGCTTTTCTACGAGTGTTGGCATGTTTTTCTTTCAGAAGCAATTATTAATAAGCATTTATTGTGAAGAAAATATATGTTGTCTTCCGCTTTCATCCTAATGCCTACCACCTTCATCCTACGTCCTAACGCCTACAACCTAATCAGTATGTACTCCTCTCTTTCTTAGCTCTTCTTTCCACATGCTGCCGATTTTGACGAGGTCTATTGAGAATTTCGTGCTTATCTTGTAGGTTTTCTTGTACAAGTCGTAATCGATTAGGCCCATCGCTTTCATCGGGGTCAGGATTCGATCGTAGAATTGTCGTTTGTTGTATGACAGTTTGACTCGTTTGCCTTTGTATGGTGCTTCGTCTAGTATGCATTCGTATTGGCCGTCGTGTAGTTTGGTTGCGAATTCGCTCATTTCTTGTTTGTCGATTTCTCCTTTTTTTGTTATCATGTATTTTATGAGTTCTTCTGCCACGATTTTTTGCTGGCTTGTTGAGAAAATTATTTCAAATACATCATTTGGTAGGTTAAACCGGTCGAATAGTATTACCATGTTACCACTCCCAGTATAGTATATTATACCACAGTATATAAAAGTTGTGTATTTGTGAACGAAAAGTTCTTAACCTGATAGGAGTGCCGCAACTGCATGAGTGATCATCTCTTGGTCCCGCCAACGCAGGAGCTGTATGAATATGTGTCTTCTCAGCAGTCAATCTTGTTGGACTTTATGGAACACTAGAAACGCTGTTGTTGACATACACCTTCGCGTGATTGCAGCGCAAGAGTTGCACGCGGAGCTCGCGCGTTTTGAACTCATTCGGAAGTTCGTACCGACGGATGAAGCTGGCAAGAGGGCGTATCTGGATGGTTTGGCAGAAGTGTACAGTCATGCACGCGGCATTCTTCCTTTTGTTGACTTGAGATACCGTAGTGATCTTGTTCCTGAAATAATGACGCGGAAGTTCTGGAAGCCGTTAGAAAACGATTTTACAGCAAATGCTTCTCCGAGTGATCTGTTTGGGAGCAAACCATACTCGATTTTGTTTGAAGAGATTAAGGGGGATGCTGGTGAGGGGAATGCTATTTGGAATGTGCTAAATGAAGTCCGTCGTTTGGATTCTCGTTACAGTGTTGGATGGCTGCACGCGCGTTTCAATTCTCACATGGTCGGCCAGAGTCCGTATACAACTGTCGAGCATGATGCTAGCATTGCCGCGTCCGGTGAGCGTCGGGTTTTGCGTGTTTCGTATGATTCAAAATGTCCTGCGGATCTCAAGGAGTCAATTGAGGACATGCTCGCCACGATCCAGGCGAAGAAACTTCCCGCGGATGACCCTCGCGCCCGCTGGTGACGAGCCTAAGTTTCTCATCTTTCGCCCTTCTACCTTCAGCCTACAAAATATCTTCACCCTTCTTCCACCTCCTTCATCCTACAACCTAATACCTTCGTCCTAAATCCTTCTTCCTTCGCCCTTCTTTCTAAGCAAAGTTTTTAAACAATCTTCTTTCAGCTTTGTTTATGCTTAAAATTACTCTTCCGGATGGCAGCGTTAAGCAGCTTCCGTTAGGTAGCACTGGCATGCAAGTTGCAGAGTCCATAGGGAAGCGGTTGGCTCAGGACGCGTTGGCGATTGTTGTTGACGGTGAAGTGCGTGACTTGTTCAGAATTATTGAGAAGGATGCCAAGATAAGGATTCTGACGTTCAAGGACAATGAGGGAAAGGGTGTTTTCCGTCACTCTACTGCTCATATTTTCGCGCACGCTGTGAGGAAGGTTTTTCCAAACGCTAAACCTACTATTGGCCCTCCTGTCGAAGAGGGTTTTTACTACGATTTTGATGACCTAAAGATGGTTCCTGCTGATTTTGCGAAAGTAGAGGCAGCAATGCAGGATATTGTGAACGCGAACCATGTTTTTGAGCGTCATGATTGGACGCTTGCTGATGTTAAAAAATACGAAGGCGACAACCAGTACAAGTTGGAGCTTGCTGCTGAATTCCAGAAAAAAGGTTGGAAGCTTACTGCGTATCGTGATGGCGATTTCATCGATTTGTGTGAGGGCCCTCATGTTCCTTCGACAGGTGTTATCAAGGCGTTCAAGCTGACTAAGGTTGCTGCTGCGCACTGGCGTGGTGATTCTAAGAACAAACAATTGACAAGGGTGTATGGTATTTCTTTCCCGTCAACAAAAGAATTGCACGAGTTTGAAAGACTGCAGGAAGAGGTTGAGAAGCGTGATCATCGGAAGATCGGCCAGGCTTTGGATCTTTTCATGTTCCATGATTGGAGTCCTGGCTCTCCGTTTTTGTTACCTAAGGGCGCGATAATCTACAGCGAGCTGCAAAAGTTCATTCGTGATGAGTACTGGAAGCGAGGATATCAGGAGGTTATTACTCCTCAAATGTTTAACAAGGCCTTGTGGGAGGCAAGTGGTCATTGGTCGCATTACCGAGAAAATATGTTTTTGTTGAATGTTGATGATGAGGAGTTTTCTCTGAAGCCTATGAACTGTCCGAGTCACGTTTTGATGTTTAAGTCCAGGACAAGGAGTTATCGTGACTTGCCGTGGCGGGTTGCTGATTTTTGCTTTTTGCATAGGAATGAAGTCCGTGGCACGTTGGGTGGCATGACGAGAGTTCGTAAGCTTTCGCAGGATGACGCGCATATTTTTTGCATGCCTGAGCAGATTAAGGATGAGATTAAAGGCGTACTGAACTTTGTTAAATACGTGTACCAAGACGTTTTCAAGTTGTCTTATCGTGCGAAGCTTTCCACAAAGCCTGAGAAAGCGATGGGCGCTCCTGATTTGTGGGAAAAAGCAGAGTCTGCTCTTGCTGCTGCTTTGAAGGAGGAGGGTGTTGCGTTCGAGGTCAAGGCTGGCGAGGGCGCGTTTTATGGCCCGAAGATTGATGTTGACGTGAAGGATGCTCTTGGTCGTGAGTGGCAGCTTGCAACTGTCCAATTGGATTTCCAGATGCCGTTGAGAATGGGTGCGGAATATGAAGGTGCGGATAACACTAGACATACTTGTGTTATGGTGCACCGTGCAGTGCTCGGCTCGTTGGAAAGGTTTATTGGCGTGTTGACTGAGCATTTTGCTGGTAAATTTCCATTGTGGCTTTCTCCTGAACAAGTTCGGGTTTTGACTGTTGCCGAGCGTTTTGGTCAGGATGCTCAAAAGTTGGTGGACAAACTTCGTGAGCAAAAGATCAGGGCTACTTTGGACAATAGCATGGAGACAATTGCTAAGAAAGTTAGGAACGCGCAGGTTGACCAGGTTAGCTATATTCTTGTGTTTGGCGACAAGGAGTTGGCAGGAGAGTTGTCAGTTAGAACAAGAGATAACAAAGTTCTCCCTCCTGTATCAACAGACCAGTTTGTCAAGGACGTTCTGAAGGAAGTTGCCGAGAAGCGATAATTTACTACTCTCAAGTAACCAGAAGAAACATTTATAAATTGGTTTGCTGACTGTGTTGTGAGGAATCATGGCGAGAATTAAATTGTATGATGGAACTAGAACTCCGCAAGCTGGATTGGTGTTAAAGCGTGCTCTCCAGGAGCTTGCAAATTTTCAACGTGTTGAAGTTTCGCCTTCTCCGGGCGCTGTAGATGTGCAAGGCTTTAACTTTGTGCAGGGTGCAGTTGCTCGTGTTGGAAGACGGGGACGAGTTCACTTAGGCGATTTTCTAACTTACATCCACGGCTTGCCTGAACTCCGTAATCAACCTGAACGTGTTGTCATTGTTGAGCCTGATTTGTTTGCTGATGGTTTGAATTGGTGTTTTGGCGGACATACTAAGCATGCTGGTACTGATTATGTTGTTCTTTCTACAAAACGTGTTAGGGATTACACTCATCTGTTCCACTTGTTCGCTCATGAGCTTGGTCATATGTATGGTGCTGCCCCTCCTGGACGGCGTAATACTATCGAACTGTTAGGCAGCCATTGTGTGAATAATAATTGTGTAATGCAGCAACAGGTTACGATTGAGGATTCTGTGCTGTATGCGCATGCTCGTGCGAGAAGCGGCGCTCCTGTGTATTGTGGCCAGTGCCAGGTTGATTTGCGTCGATATAGCAAAGGACATGAATAAGAGTGAGAAGTATTATGTCCTTTGCTTATGAGTCGAGGACAACTATTGCTCATTTACTTTTGTGCTCGACTATAGATACTTCTGTCCGTACGTAACCTTTAAATACAGTATTTGTTTATTCGTTCTTATTATTTTCAAAGGAGGTCAGCATGAAAAAAGGTCAGCAGTCTATTGGTTTGGTGATTCTTGGTGTTGTTAGTATTGTTGCCGTGATTGGCTTGGTTTTGTTGTTCACTCGTGCGTCTAAGGAAGCACAGGGTGCTTTGTTGACAGATTTGTCTATTGGTAATTCATACAGCACGGTGAATCCTGACGGTAGTCCAGGTATTGCAAATACTTACGAGACGCCGACTGGTCCTGCTGCTCCTGAGAAGCAATATGCGGCTCCTCCTGGCTGGGCTTACCAGGTTTCGTCAACGCGTGGAACACGCACTCCTGCATTTATTGTGAGCGCGCGATTTTCTGATGGCGGTTATGCGTCAATTGAAGACTTGTACGCTTGTGAAACAGATTTGACTGTTGGTCCGTTTGTTGGTGTTCCGCATGACCAGTTCAACTGTTATGCTGTTCCTAACAAGGGAGCGACTTCTGGCGAAGTAAAAGGATTCTACCCGCGTGCAAGCTCTGCTTATGAAAGACCTCCTGAGGACACAGTGGGAAAGACTGGTGGCGATATGTACTGTTATGCTAACAGCCTTGGTGCCGAGCAACAGGTGCCGAACAGCGAGCAGTTGATCCGTCAGAACATCATCCGTAGCTTGGTTGAAAACCAGCCTCGCTCTGGTTTGGCTCATGACTGGACTACTGCTACTGTGAATGGTGCGAGTGTTCCTGTGTGCTGGGTTAGCGACAGAAGCTTCCCATTCCCGCAGTGACTTCAGGAGAGCTCGAGAGGGCCGGGAGTTAAGGCCCTCTCGAAAGCTACACCACTATTTTTTATATTCTTCTTTATTTTGTTCTTCTTATGACCGATTACAAACAAGTGATTCTCGTCAGGGATGACCTCAAGCTTACTAAGGGTAAGATGTCTGCGCAGGTGAGTCATGCTTCCGTTGGTGCTGTTCTGAAGTCGCATAAGGATGATGTGAAAAGGTGGCAGGATCAGGGCATGAAGAAGGTTGTTTTGCGTGTGAAGGATTTGGACGAATTGTTGGCGTTCAAGCGTAAGGCGGAGGATGCTGGCTTGGTTGTTTCTCTGGTCACGGATGCGGGCCATACTCAGTTGGAGCCTGGTACTGTTACTTGTCTAGGCATTGGTCCTGATAGTTCTGCAAAGATTGACAAGGTTACTGGAAGCCTGAAGCTCATTTCTTAACAATTATATACGTGGTGTGTTCGTCGCGGGTTATGGACCGTTACGTTCTTGGGGAACGAATTGATCAGAGTTATTTATCTGTGGTTTATCATGGAGTTGAAAGGTCGACAGGGCGCGCGGCAGTGTTGAAGTTCAATAAGTCTTTGAAACATGCGCCTTTGTTGCCTCGTATCATGGCGTTGGACCATCCGAATCTGCTAGTTCCAAGTGACGTTTTTATGCATGACGGCTCATTGGTCGAAGTTTCTCCTTATTGTGATTGGCAGTTGTTGTCGCGCGTGAAGAAAGATGTTCCATTGGAAGTGATTTCTGGGCTGGGTGTCCAGCTCGCAGAGGCGTTGGCCGCATTGCACGGCAAGGGAGTTGTTCATCATGATGTTCGTGGTGAGAATGTGTTTGTTTCTACTTATTTTTTGCAAGCAAGGTTGTTTGATTTCGACAATGCCTGCGAGCCTTATTTTTTGGAAAAAAGTATTGATTCTTGGAATGATGTTCCTCCTGAGGCGCGCACTGGTGCTTGTCGTGTTGACTTTCAGTGGGATGTTTATCAGGCTGGCAGGTTACTGCAGGAGCTAACTCATAGTTATGATTGGGGTGCTAACAAGGAAATTCCTAAAGACAGAATTCCAGCGGGTTTGCTCGTTGTTGTTCAGCGTGCTCAAGCAGATAGAAAAGAGAGGTATGCTTCTGGTCGTGAGCTTGCGGATGCGTTAAGGCGTGTTTCGTGAAGTACAACTAACTGATCACAAACGTAACCTTTATAAATCCCCTTCTTGAATTGCGGCTGTATGGTGAGTTTTAAGTTGGTTATTGGTACTAAGGGGGGTAAGTGTGTGCAGAAGGAGGTTCAGGAGCCTGCTGCGCATTCTTTGTTTGGTAAGAAGTTGGGTGATAAGATTGTGGGTGATGCGCTTGGCTTTGCTGGTTATGAGTTCCAGGTTACTGGAGGTTCTGATTATTGTGGCTTTCCGATGAGGAAGGATGTTGAGGGTATGGGAAGGAAGCGCATCTTGGCAGTCGAGGGTATTGGTTTGAAAAAAAAGGCAAATGGCATTCGTGTTAGAAAGACGGTTTGTGGCAACACTATTCATCCTAAGATTGTTCAGGTTAACTTGAAGGTTCTCGCTGAGGGCAAAGAACCGCTGATTGCACCTGCTGCTGAAGGCGAGAAGACGGAAGAGAAGAAGTAATTCTTTTATACTGGTGATAGTGGGCAAAAGTATGCCTGACCGTACTGTTGATTGGGATGCTACTTATGCGAGTGGTGGTGCTTGGGAGATTGAGCATGGTAATTTTGCAAGGCGTGTGAAAGATTATGTTGCACAGCCAAAAGCGTACGAGTCTGGCTTTGTTGCGCGCGCTTCTGTTTTGGATGTTGGTTGCGGGAGTGGCAGGCATTTGGAGTTTTTGGCAAGTGAGGGTTTTTTTGTTGCGGGTCTGGAGCCAAATGGCATTGCTGTTGAGAAGGCACGGCGTCGTTTTGATGGTTTTGTTTCTCAGGGGGTGTGTGAATCCATTCCTTGGGGCAATGGTTGTTTTGATGCTGTTTTGAGCATGTCTGTTTTGCATTTTTGTGAGGATCCTGAGCGTGCTGCGCGTGAGATGCAGAGGGTTGTCAAGCCGCGTGGTTATATTTTCCTGTCTGCCGATCTTGATTTGAGGAGAGCTGATGTTGTTGAGCCTTTTTTGAGGGGGGAGGATGTTGTTCGTTATTTTAACTTGTGTAATGTTGAATGGCAGGAGCGCGGGGTTAAAAACATTCGGGCAGGCAGTTGTCCTCATCCGGGCGATCATGCTCATGAGTATGTGAAATTTGTTTTTAGAAAGGTTAGACCCGAGTCAGGTTTTTGACTATTTTCTTTCTACTATGGATTGCATTGTTTTGACGAAGTCTTCTGCATCTTTTTTGTAATTGTCGTATTCTCTGCCTGTGACTTTTTGGATTTCTCTGTGGATGATTTTTTTCTGTAGTTGGAAGAATTGGTCCATCAGGGTTGGGTATCTTTTTGGGAGTGTGCCGTGTTGGCAGAATCGTTTGTTGAGGAGTTCTGTTAGGTGTCCTGGTGTTGGCGGCACTTCTCCTACGCGCATTAATGCAGCGTGCGCGCTGTCGACTACTGCCCAGTATAGGTCGAGTGTTGCTTGTAGTATGTGCCAGTCTGCGTTGTTGAGTGTTGCTGGTGCTCTTGCGAAGTATGTCCAGACGCTTTCTTTGCTTGGGCGTACTCGTCCTTGGTACAAGAGGTGTTGTGCCGGCTCAAAAAATCCTGAATCAACCAGTGGAACTCCGTCGCGGAGCATGTTGATCGCGATTGGATCGCCATTTCTCACGTAGTCCCAGAACGTGGTTAGTTTTAGCGTGGTTATGTGTAGGCGTGCGCTGACTTTTGCTGCTGTGTTTTCTGTTATTACGCGGTAGCTTTGAACTACTTCGTTGCTTAGAATACTTGTCAGGTCATCAATGATTATAAGTGCATCGATGTCTCGCTCGCCGTATAATGGTTTTTCTTCTCGGGCCGTGCTTCCGAAGAGTACTGCTGCTTTGAGGAAGCTGCCGAGTTCTTTTTGGAGCATTTCCGCGAACTTTTTGGCAAGGTCGTAGTCTGTTGATGGGTATCTTGGCTTGTTTGGGTGTTGTCTTTGGTGAATGCGAAAGTCCATGGTTTTTGTCTGCCTCTAAGCGTTATAAACATTTGGCACTCCTGAACGATAGTAAGTAGTCAGTAGTGTGTGGCGTGTAGTACTATGAACTAAAGACTACGTCCTAATACCTACAACCTTCGCCCTTATTCTACTAATTGTGTTGTTATCATCAGCTGGTGCAGCCAAAAGTTTTATAACTGGGTTGTCCGAGTTGGTTTTTGTATGGGGGATTTGGAATTATTGGCGCGTGATCATGCTGCTGACTTGGTTATATTTCCTGTTGAGCGTGAAGAATCTTCTCTTGATGAGACTGTTAAGGATGTTTTGGATGCTTTGAAGGAAGTGCAGGCAGACAAGCTGGATGAAAAGCTTGAGGCTATCTCGCCGGTTATAGAGCAGGACATTGATCCAGAGGTGTACGCTTCTGCAGGTTATTCGGTGAGCGCTTCTTATGGTGATCAAAAGGTTTCTGTGTATTATCACGGTCTTGATTCTTCTGGCAATGAAGCTAATGTGAATTCTTACGAGGTTGATGCTTCTGCTTACATGGAGCATGAGCTTATGGCGTTGGGTCAGGAGATCAGCGCTTCGAAAAAGTTTGCTGATATGATGGGTCGTGTTGACCTGTCTTCTGAGTTTGACCCTGCGAAGAAGGCTGCAAAGGAGGAGATTAAGATGCGTAGTGTTGCTTTGTGGCAGATGATGTATGCTCTTGCGGGAAAAATAGATTTCTTGTAGTATTTTTTCTACAAACTACTTACCAAACACTACTGACTATTCTAGCGGTACTTCGCTCCATAGCTTGAATTCGTTGCTTGGTGAGTAGCTGCCGAACATGAATAAGGGCGAATAAGTTCTTCCGAAGTAGTTGTGTTCTACTTGTCTCCAGCGTAATGGTGGGGCCCCTGAGTAGTATTTGTCTCCGATGTTTGCTCCTGCTTTTTGCCAGGTTTTGGTTCTTATGCGGTCGACTCCGAAGCGTTCTTCTTCGTGGCCTTCTGAGACTAGGAATCCTTTGTAGCCTGCGTCTTTGAAAATTTTGGCTGTTTCTATTACTGGGAATATTCCTTGTCCTGGTGGCAGGTGTCCGTGTGCTGCGCTTGCACTGTCTACTAGCTGTATGCCGCCCACTAGCCCTTTTTTCTTGGTTAGTTCTGCTATTTCTTTTACTCGTTCGGTGTACCATTTGTTGAAGCGTTCGAGTCTTTTTTGTTCTGTCTCTTGTGTTTTTGTTTCTGGATCGACTTGTGGTTTGAAGTGTGCTAGCCACATTCCCATGTGGCTTGTATCAAATAGTCCTTTGACGTGTTCTGCTGCTTTTTTCTCTGCTTCTTCTTTGTCGAGTCGTTTGTCGAAAAATTGGTTTGTGATGACTTTTCCTTCGGCGTCTTTGCCGTATGCTTCTTTGTCTGTGAGCAGTTTTACCATTTGTTTTCTTGCTGACTCTATTAGGTCCACGAATTCTGTTGGGTGGCTGCCGTAGTAGTCTGGCCATCCTATTTCAGGGCCAACGTAGAGTGGTTTGGTTACCGTGCCTTTTTCTATTCCTGTTTCTGTTTCGCGCATGGCTACTATTCCTGCTTCTGCGTATGTTTGCGCGCTTTTTTGGAGTCCGAATTTTTGTATCGGCACCAAGTTTTTGACTCGTTCTTTGATGTCTCGCGCGTTTTGCAGGTTTGCGTAGTATGCTTCAATGTAGTATTTGTATTTGGAGACTGCGTCGTCCTTTTTGCGTTGAATTTGCTTTACTTGATCATCTGTTAGGTCTTGTCCAGTTTCCGGGTCTTGTTTGTCTTTGAGCGCTTTCTCAAAGATTTTTATTCTGTTTTGTTCGCTTTCTGCAAAGTCAATGTCTCTTGTTGCTGCCCCTTCTGTTTGTTTTGCTTGTGACTCGAGCTGGACTTTGGCATAGATTTCTTCTGGTGTTTCTGGTTCTGGCTTGTAATCTTTTTGCCCTTTGCGTTTTTCGTTTTCCTCTTTGTTGTGTTTTGCCCATCCGAGAAAGTCATTCCAGGTGAACTTTTGTGAGAGCTTTTCTAGTTTTTCCAGGCTGAGTTCTTCTCCCTCTGCGATTACCACTGGTGCGAATTTCTCTTTGTCGTAAGGTAGGTAGATTGCTTCTTCTTTTGATATTCTTTGGACTCTTCCGCTTCTTGTGTCGATGAGTTGTGCATATTTCTCATCGGTTGCCGCCCTGTCGAATATTTGGTTGCCTTTGCCGTCATCGTTCCACTTGGCATCGTTTACTGTTCTTGGGAATTCCCATGAGACTATGTCTACTCCACCGCCACCCATTACGTCGCCTGTGAACTTTATGGCGTCTTTGACTTCTTCTAGGCCTTCTCTTCTTGCTTCTTCTGAGAAGAAGTTTTGTTGGTAGTCAAAGCCTGATAAGTTCTTGAGGGAGGTTGGCAGTTCTACTCCTTGTATTTTGACTTTGTTTGCGAGTGCCACTTCTCTGAGTGCTTCTCTGACTTCTTTGCCCATTGCTTTGAATCTTCCGCCTATTGCTGCTTGGTGGCTTGTTGTCATCACGATTTGTAGTGTGCCCGCTCCTCCTCTGATGGCTGCTTGTGTTGTTTGGACTATGTTTCTGCCTTGTTGGTTGCTTTCTGGTACGGTTTCTCCGAGTTGGTTGATTGGGAGTATTGGGTCTTCGAGTGCTGCATCTGGAGGTGCTTCGGTTATTGCTTGGTGGTACGCCCTGTCCATCGGAGTGTAATAGCTTGGCATAGTATACTTTTTAGTATACTGGAGTATTTAAACCTTTATGCGTTCTTCGTCCCGCTTTCGAGTTTGTAGAGCGTAGTAAGTAGTCAGTAGCCTACAAACTATCTTCATCCTACATCCTTCGTCCTAATACCTATGCCTGCCGCCTAATACCCAACACCAAACTTATATACTTCAGAAGCTAAATATCGTGCATGGCTATTGATTTTGATGCAGTCCGGCGGCTTCCTCCTGAGCAGCGCGCGAAAGAGTTGAAGAAGATAGTAGAACATTTGAAGAAGTGCATTCAAGATGATAAGGCTGAGGAGCAGCGTGCGAGTAAAGAGTTGAAGGGAAAGGAGCTTGATGAAAAAGTTGTTGAACTGCAAAAAGAAATAGCGCATCATCAGAAAGAGCTTTCTCAAGCCGAGCAATTATTGGGCATTTCTGAGGTTGAGACAAAGGTTCTGGAAGAAGTCGTTGCAAAAGAAGAAGTCAAGGAACAAAAGCCTTCTGAGGAGCGCAAGCCTTTGGAGCAATTGATAGGCCCGCAACCTGTTCGTGTTGAGGAGCAGAAGCGGCAGACAGAGGCTCGTTTGGAGGATTTTTACAAACAGCAGCGCGGCTACGATGAGCGCAAGAGTGTTTATGAATCTCAACAGCGTGGTTATGAGTCTCAGCGGCAGCGTGAAGAGCAGCGGAAGCGTGAGGACCAGCAAGTTTCTTATCAGCAGCAAAAGCAGGAAGAGGCTCGTGGTGGCAAGGATGAGCAATTGGTTAAGAATATGTACCGTGGCTCAGATAGGGCATATCATTACTAAGTTTGTAGATCGTAGTATGTAGTGTATAGTCTTAAGTTGGAAAGTTTACGGATTTTTCATCGATGGGTATTTTAACCGCTAAAATGTTGGGCAGTTAATGCCAAGTGATTTTAAAGAGCTGATTGTGTGGAAACAAAGCATTTTATTTGCCAAGAAAGTCTATTTTATCTCAAGATCATTTCCAAAAGATGAGCGTTATGGGTTAACAAGCCAGTTGCGAAGAGCGTCGGTGAGTATTTCTTGCAATATTGCTGAGGGGTGCGGGCGAAGAACGTCGAAAGACTTTGCAAGCTTTATACAATGCGCTTGGTTCATGCAAGGAATGCGGGACGCTTCTTTTGTTGAGCAAAGAGTTCGAGTACGCAACCGATGGTGAACTCTCCGAAACATTTAAGTTGCTTGATACAATCGGACGCATGCTTGTAGGGCTAATAAGTCATGCTACGATCGTTACTACACACAACTAACTACACACTACAAACTCACCACGACAATAATTGGTGCGCTTTCTTGAACACGTCGTAATGAAGGAAGCACATCGTTTTTGCTGTGCTAACTGCTGCTTTTCTGTCCGACCCGCCGACTGCCTTCTTTCCACCTAGCGATATGTCTGGTATTAGTGCTCCGAATGCTTCTTTTAGTCCATCCATGAGGGCGGTGAATGGTTCCATGAGTTCTATTTTTTGTTTTTCTTCCTTTTCTTCTTTTGGTGGTTTGCCTCTTTCTTCTGCTTCTTTGAGATAGTTTTGGACGTCGTTGCCGAGCGTGTCCATCGCGCTTTTTAGGTTGTTTTCAATGCGCGTGATGAGTTCAAGGTCTTCTTGTCCGCGCATGGAAATGTAGTTCTTTATTTGCTCGGCTGTCCACGCGTAGCTTCTCCAGGTGATTCTTGTTGTTCCCACGTGTATTGGTCCTCTGTGGTATCCTGAGTCTCCTGGGTATTGCATTTGTGGCTTGGTGTGGTATTCGAATGTGAGCATTATGCATGCGAAGGTTTTGCTGTTTCCTTTTGGAAGAATTCTGCCGATTACTTCTATTTCTATCAGGTTGCTTTCGAATGCAGATACTAGGCGTGGATTGTTTAACAACTCTGTTTGTCCGGTTAGGCGCTCGATGTGTCTGAGGTATGGTTTTATCCAGTTGATGTATAGTTTGATTGCTTGGTAGTGTTGATATAGGTAGTCCAGTGTGAAGCGTCTTCTGCTGATGATTTCTTTGTATGTTGTTTCTTTCCATGCTAGGTATTGTTCGAGTTTCCTTTTGAGCACGTTTTTGACTTGTTGGTTAAAGCTGCCTGCTTGGTCTTCAACTGTTTTGTCAACTTCTTCGCGCTTGAGTGGGTGTATGCTGAAGAATAGGTCTGGCAGGGCTGTGAATTGGAGTTGTGATGCCATGTTGAATAGGTTGCTTCCCGTTCTTTGTCCGCCAACCACTCCATCGACAAGGTCTACCCACATTCCTTTTAGGGCGATTTCTGCTCCGACGATGGGCTCTTTTACTTTTTTCTCGTTTTTGTCGTGTCCGAATGCGTCGCGGTAGATCTCTACTCGTTCGTCAATCCATCTTAATTCACGCACGAGTTGAAACAGGTCTTTGACCATTTTGCCTATGGTTGCTAAGTATTGGCCGACTTTGTCTTGTGCTAGTCCTAGTCTTTGTCCTTGTGCTCCGTAGAAGCTGCTGCTTTCTGCTGCGCTGAACGTGTCTGTTACTTTGTCAACTACTCCAAAGCCGACGTCTCCTAGGAAGTTCAAGCACCAGTAGTAGTATTTTTCAATGCTGTCGTGCCAGCTTTCCATGCTGGCTCTGTATGTGCTTATTGGTTTTGGATAGTCAGACACAAGCATTTGGTTGGTTGCTATTTCGTCTAGTTCGTGGTCTGCCAGGCTTTCGAGTTCTTTGTCGAATTCATTTGCTAGGTCGCCGCTTTCTCTTGCAAGCTCGTCTCGCTTTTCGCGGATGAATCTGAGTTTTTCTTCTGGTTTTTTGCCTTCTATCTTTATGGTGCGGTTACTTACTTTTAGGGGTTTGTCTTCTTTGACAAAGCCATATGCTACTAGTAACTCGCTCTTTTTTGTCATTTCGCTCTTTTTATACCATTTAAATATCGGCCTTATTTAATCTTTTCGAGGATGACTGTGAAGCCTACTCTGTGGGCTATTTTGGTTTTTGTTCTGACTGCCAGTTGTTTGGCAAGTTCCTTCTTATTGTCCTGTATTGCTGTTGGCAGAAACTTTACTTTGATGATCTTGCTTTTTTTGAGTAGTGCGATTGCTTGTTTGATCGTGTTTTCCGTTAGTCCTTGTTTTCCAACTATTAGGTCTGTTTGGGCACGCTGCATGTTCCTCCAGGTAGTACGCGGAGTACGTCGTCCACGTCTGCGTTTAGTTTTTTGGCTATTGTTTTGGCGCAATCGCTTGGCTTGTCTTTTCCTGGCTGTAGTTTGATTGTTGTTTTAGAGTGCGCTTTTGCAGCATTCTCTGGTCCGGCCATTATTTTACCGTCTTCTAGCTTGCAGACTGCTATTGTGATGTTTCCTTGGTAGCTGGTTTTTTTGCCTGTGATTATGAATGCTCCTTTTGTCAGGTATTCTCCGCTTTGTGCTTTTTTGCTTAGCTGGTTTGGAGTTACGCTGAAAACTTCTGCTGCGGTCATTCCGAGCTTCCATGCTCTGCTGAACGTGACTGTTGCATCGGCAACTTCTTGCAGTGTTGCAGGTCCTGGTTTTTTGCCTTCTGTTTTGATGACGAAAAAAGGACTGCCTGGCATTTCTGTGTGAAACACTATGTCGTTGGCATCAGTGTGTTTTTTTATCACGATTTCGTTTGTTGTTGCATCTCTTCCGCCAATGCAGAGGAATCCCTCGCTGGATACAAACCATCTGAACTTTTCGTACCATTCTGGCGTTCTGCGTTCTTTCTTCGGTGTTGCTCGTTGTTCTTCTAGTTGTTGTTTTCTCTCTAGTTCTTCTAGCTGTTTCTGGAATTTTTTGATGATTTCGTGAGCTCCTGCTGCTTTTTTGCGGAGTTTTTTGGCTTTTTCAAAGGACTCATTAGCGCTCTGCTCGAGTGTTTTTCGCAGGTTTAGGATGATTTGCATGTGCCGAATCAGAATACTTCTCTTTAAAAATCTGCTGTCTCCATCCTATGGTGTGTTATCCCACAAGTATTTCCTCAGGATATGGATTGTTCGCTTCGTATGAAGCTGAACAAAACAAAGATCCTGAGGATTCTTGAGAAAAAGAACAAGGGCATGAGCAGCTACCAAGCACGAAAAGAGGCAGGAGTGAGTCAACGAAGGGTTGATCAGATCTGGAGCGAGTACCAGCGAACAGGAGAAATCCCTGTTGTAGGCGCCCGCATGGGGCCGCCTACAAAGTCAATCACGCAGGCCGAGGTTCACGTCGTGAAAAAGGTGCACGAACAATACAAAGTTTCTGCCGCGCCTTTGGAAAAGCTTATTTTCCGAGACTACCAAACACACATCCCGCATAACAAGATTCACAAAATCTTGTTATGCGAGGGCCTTGCCAAGAAAGGAGACAAAACAGTGGTGCGAAAGAAAAACTGGATTCGCTACGAACGAAGGCACAGCTTAACCGCAGTACACATCGACTGGCACCAACGTCCAAACGATGGTATTTGGGTCTTCAAAGTACTCGACGACGCGAGCAGAGCACTGCTCGCAATCCTTGAACGCGACAGCCCAACACAAGAAGCAAGCATTGAGGGCATGAAAGAAGCCCTCAAATACGGCCCAATCAAGGAATGCATAAGCGACCACGGAAGCCAGTTCACCAGCAACAATGGGGGAGAGAACAACTTCAAGAAATTCCTCGACGACAACGGCATCAAACAAATACTTTGCCGGATCAAACATCCCCAATCAAACGGCAAAGTAGAACGCTCGTTCTACACCTACGAACGACACAGAGACTCCTTCCCAACAGCGGAAGCATACCAACACTGGTACAACCATATCAGACCCCACATGAGCTTAAACTTCGATGAGCTGGAAACGCCATGGCAGGCGTTCCAGCGCAAAATGAGGTAAAAACATGACAAGACTTAAATCATCGAGAAGAAAAACTAACGGGATAACACAGTCTCCATCCTATGGCCACATGTTAATAGGCAACAGCCTACAAACTACTGGCTAACAGCTAACTGCCAATAGCTTATTCCACCCGCCACGCTTTGATGTCTTTGCATGCGAAATGCCGTTCTGCGTTTTTATCGCAGTCGTGCGCCACCAGGAGCCATTGTGCTGGTTTGTGGTAGTCGCTTTCTGCAAACTTTAGTTCTTTCGGGATGATGGTGCGTGTTGCTGTTTCTCCTCTGTGGTTGGTGTAGAGTATTTTGACGGTTTTTTCCATGAAAGCAGGGTTGTTGTGCGCTTTTTATACTTTTCCTCAGGGTATTGATTGTGCTTTTTTCCAGAGGAGGTCAAAGTATTCTGCTGCAAAGCGTGCGAATTCGGGGCTTTGGAAGTAGATGGTTATTTTTTGCGTTGGATTTTCCGGGTTTCGTATGGTTATTCTGGCTTCTTGGTTGTCTCTGACTTGCAGTCTGATTTCCTCAATTGGAGCATATTTGACTTCAATTCCTGCCTGGATGTCCTCTTTCATCCACTTGATGGCTTGAGGGGTTTTTTGCGTTGCGAGCAGGGTGATCTTGACGCCGCGTTTGGCAGTTGAGTGAAGGAGACGTACAAATGATGATGGCCGTTCTTCGTAGGTGAAGATGTATCGAACATGTTGTTGTGCTTTGCGGAATAGTAGCTCGCCTAGTTCATAGGTTGGCGATCTTCCTGATAGGACTTGTATCTTTTGCAACGGTGACTCCTTTCCAGGCAGGCGTTTGATCTGGGCAAGTTGGTCTTGCAATTCTCTTGCGGCAAGGTCTAAATCTTCTTGTCTTTGGCGAACGGCATTGCGAATTGCAACGTCTGGTTCTATCGGCGCGAATCGTTGGGGTTTCTGGTCAATAATGTTGATGAAGCCTTTTTCAGAGAGTTGGTGGAGGGTGTGATAGATCTTTCCGTAGGGCACGCCTGCCGCTGTCGATAGGTCTGCTCCTTTTAGCGGGCCGTGTTGTAAGAGTGCTTGGTAGGTCTTGATTTCATACTTCCCTAGGCCGAGCATTCCGAGTCTTTCAAGCATACAACCACTAAAAGTTGTTAGAAACTTATAAAAGTTTCTATTTTTTCCCAAGGGGATATGCGTAACGGGGGATTAATGGTGTGCATATTGCTGTTGGTGGTAGCTTGCACGCCGCAAGAATTCGTAGATCCATACGTTTTTGGAGTTGTATTGCCATTGACCGGGACGAATGCATTTTATGGTGAGTATGCTCGTCAGGGTATTGATCTTGCAGTGGAGGACATAAATAAGGGGGGAGGGATTAACGGCCGACTTTTGAAAGTGGTCTATGAGGATGCCGGAGGGGATAGCGTAAAAGCAGCTGCTGTTGTTAAAAAGCTGGTTGAGCTGGACGATGTTGATGCGCTTTTCACGCAAACAACACCTTTGAGCGCGCTTGTTTCTTCTGCTGGCGAAGGACATCAGATACCAACTATTTATGTGAGCGTGACCTCTACTTTTGCGAAGAACAAGACTTTCGTATTCAAGGATTATGTTGATAGTGCTGATCTGTGTGAAGTTTTGGCTCGTCAAGCTGTTGTTGACGGGCATGCGAAAATCGCTCTTTTTGGACCAACAACTGAGTCGACGACGTTATGCGAGCAGGGAATAAAGCGCGTGCGAAAACTAAGCGTCACTGAATTGTATGCCTTTGGCGATTCCGATTTTAGAACACAGTTGGCAAAAATAAGGCAGTCCAAGAGTTCTGCTCTCGTTACTTCTGCGTTGTCAGGAGATTGCCAGGTGATGTACAAGCAGATGGGCGAACAGGGGCTTAACGTGACGTTGTACATTCATGCAGGCACTCTTGGTTGCGGGAGTGATGAGAGCATAAAAGGAAATGGCAACTTGTTGAAAGGCGCATATGGGTCTGACATTGCACTTTCAGAATCGTCTCCTGAGTTCATGAGTTTTGAACGACGACTCAAAGAGAGAGGCGAGATAACGCAGTTGAGAGGCAGCGCTCTTTTTTATGATGTCCTGATGCAGATGGCGAGTGCATATCGCGGCTGTGATGACCGCCGTTGTGTGGTTGACAACCTGCGGGCACTGGATTACTCTGGCGTAAGTGGCAATGTGCGCTATAATGGGGCTCAGATCGCAGAGCGGGAGATCGCATTGCTCAGATATGAAACTGGAAAATGGCAGGCGGTTGTTCAAAACCATTGAACCTTCATCCTAACGTCCAGCGCCTAATACCTTCGTCCTTCTACCTTCATCCTTCGTCCGTAACCACTGTTCGCTGAACAAAAGCCTTTTTAAGCAGCTAAAAACTACTTACTACAAACTACAGGCCAACAGCCAATCGCTAAAGGCCGATAGCCAAAAAGAGGTGTGTTGTGAAATTGCGCGCATTCATTGATGCTCTGTTTATACTGCCGTATGGTTTTTGGGGTTTGCGCTTGTACGAGGTTGGTTTTGACTGGATCAGCGCTGTGATTGGTGTCGTTTTGTTTTTCATTTTGTTGCCAGTGCTAATAGTGTTTTGGAGCGGGCCATGAAGTGGTTGTTTTTCTTGCTGGTGTTTGCCAGCGCTGTTTTTGCGTGCGATCCTGTGATTGATGGCATGCTTGTCACTGAGAGCATGACTTTGTGTAGTGAGACTTATGATTTGCCTAGCGGTATCAGGATTGCTGGCAGCAATATTGTTTTTGACTGCGGTACTGCTGTTTTGCGTGGAATTCTTGGGCAGAGTGAGATTGGTGTTCGTGTTGATAACGCGACGAATATCACAATAAGAAAGTGTAATGTTGTGACATTTAATCAGGGTTTGTATTTGAAGAATGTTACTTCTTCTTTGGTTGAAGACAATGCTTTTTTGAAGAATCGTATTGGTATTAGGATGCTTGACTCTTTCGAGAACGTGATCCGTGACAACGGTGATAAGAGCTACCAGTTTGCTGTTTCCGCTATTAACAGTAAGTATAATGTTGTGATGTTGGATAACAAGAATGTTGAGCGTGCTTTTTGTGAGGAGAACGCGTGCAATAAGTTCCGTGAGATGAATGTTTGTGAGGCAGGAGATTTCTATTGTAGCCCAAAATGTTCTCCTGTTACTGATGCTGATTGTGGTCTAAAAACTACAGACTACCAACTACAAACTACAAACTACTCGCCGCCTGCTGATGCTCTAAAAACTACTGACTACAAACTACCAACTGATAATGGCCAATCGCCAGTTGGTGCTGTCGTTCAGGAGAGCGCTGTTGGCCAGGATATTCTGGAAGTTGAGCAGAGAAAGCTAAGCTGGCCTGCTAAATTATTGGTTTATGTTTTGCTTTACTTGGTTACGCTGGCGGTTTTGCGTGTTGTAAAATGAAATGGTTGGTTTTTCTTTTGGTTTTGCCTGGCGTGTTTGCTTGTGTTGTTCCACGGGATGGCATGCGCGTGGATAAGGATACTGTTTTGTGCACTGCTGTTTTCTATTTGAACAAAGAGGTATCAATTGTTGCTGATCAGGTAATGGTGGATTGTAATGGTGCCGTGTTGAAGAGCTGGTCTGGCGGCATTGGAATTCGTATTGAGAATAGGAATGGAGTTGTTGTTAAGAATTGTCGTTTGGTTAGCTATGATGCTGGCATTTTGGTGCGTAATAGCTCTGGCGTGATTCTTGAGGAGAATCATTTGGTGCGTAATAAGGTGGGTGTGCGTTTGGTTAATGTTTCGTCTAGCGCTACTTTGAATCATGATGTTAGCTTGCGTTCTGCTTTTGAGGTGAGCAGGAGTAGGAATAATGTGTTGTCCTTGACTAATAAGCCTGTTGTTGGCTTGTTGTGTAAAGATAACTTTTGTAACCAGCGTAAGAGCGCGTTGAATGCTTTTGTCGCGCCTAGGACTTCTCAGATAGAAATGCATTCTTGGCTTGTTGAAAAGTTAACAGGGAAGAATCCAAACAGGCTAAGGGAAGTTCTTTTGCAGGGCTTGTTGTGAACTGGCTACAAACAACAAACTACTTACTACAAACTGGATTTAGATACAGGGCTGTACTCTTTCTACAGTAATCGCGTTTTGCGCGCAGATTGCTACTTTGTTTCCTTCCAATATTTTTGGTGTGAGCTTTACCTGCAATAGTGGTCCGAGTTCTTGTTTGTATGGTACTAGTGCTCGTGCAGCGTTTGCTTTTAGCAATGGTGTCAGTAGGATGTCTTCTTTTACGTCAACACCGTTTTGTCCTACCATGCGGGCGTGCACGTTGACAACGTCCACGTCAGGTCCGTTGTCCAGCCAGACTTGGACTCCTTGTGGTCCTAGGCATAGTTGTTGTTGGCCTCCGATTTTGATGATGTTTATTACTGCTGCATCGCAGGCATTTTTGACTTCTGCAGTGCCTTGTGTGAATTCTGCTTTTTCAGCAATGTACTCTTCTCCCCAGCTCATGACTAGCGCACCAAGTCCGATTGAGAATGCTACTAGGAGAACTGTTGCAACGAGTGGCGTTATGCCTCTTTGATCAAACATCATACACCTTCTTTTTATGTTTTTAAAGGGATAGCATTTATATACTTTTTGGTGTGGCCTGGCTGCATGGATGAGTGTTTGAGCATGGGAGAGTGTGCAGTACGTTTTTTGTACAGTCTGGACTTGCATTGCCGTGATGCGAGGAAGCAATTTTTTTACAACGCTGTCCAGGAGCGGGTGAATTTATTGGTTGAAAGGGGCGGTAATCTTGAGTGGGCAGCAGAGTGTTAGGGATTGTTGGGGATGGTTTGGACATTCTAGAGAGGGATCAATCACGTGCCGCATCTTATCTTGCGAGGTATTTTCGTCTGGCGAGAAATGAGGAAGCCAGGCTTACTGCTCACGCTTCCGACACCTTTTAATATTCTTTGGGTTATAAAGTTCTTATGGCTGATGAAGAGCAGTGTATTTTTTGTCATATTGCGAATGGTAAGATTCCTACCAAGAAGGTTTATGAGGACGATCAGGTTGTTGCTGTTCTTGATATTAATCCTGGTGTTGAGGGTCATGTTCTTGTTTTGACGAAGAAGCACGTTGTTGTCATGCCTCAGATGGATGATGTTCTTGTTGGGCATGTTGGCATGGTTGCCAAGCAATTGTCTCAAGCCATTATTCGAGCTTTCAAGTGTGAAGGCACCTCTGTTTTTGTCGCGAATGGCGCTTCTGCTGGCCAGCGTGCGCCTCACTTCATGCTTCACGTTATGCCTCGCAAGGAGAAGGATGGTGTTGCTTTGCAGCCTTCTGTTGTTCGTCTTGATGAGAAGTCTATGGGTGCATTGTATTCGAAGCTCGTTCCTTCTGTTGCGAAGGCTTTCGGCAAGGAGCCTCCGAAGCCAGAGGCAAAGAAAGAACCAAAAGACGACAAACTACAAACTACAAACCACACACTACCAACTGATACCGGCCAAGAGCCAACAGCCAAAGGCCAAAAGCCAACAGCCAATGGTCAACAGCCCAAGTCAAAACTTGATGCCATCATGGACTTGTTGACAGGTGGCAAATGACTTGCGTTTTTTGTGAGTTGGTTCAGAAGAGGGCGAACGCGTTGTATGAGGACGATAAAGTCTTTGTTATGCTTTCTCCCGAGCCTTTTGTTCAAGGTCACGTCATTGTTTTACCGAAACATCATAGTCCTATTTTGGAGACTGTGCCAGATGCTGTTGTTGCTGATATGTTCAAGGCTGCTAACAAGGTTAGCACTGTTTTGTTTGAGAGTGTTGGCGCGCAGGGCACTAATGTTTTGATTCAAAATGGACCTCCTGCTGGCCAGCAGCACAATCATGCAATGCTTCATGTTGTGCCGCGTTTTGAGAATGATAAGTTGCAGCTTGGTTGGAATCCCAAACCAGCATCTGATGAGGACTTGGCAAAGGCAGAGTTATTAATCAAGGAGCAATCAAAGAGTGTTGGTGTTTTCGAGAAGGAAAAACCCAAGCCAGTCGAGCAGGAAAAACCCAAGGAAATAAAGGATGACTGGCGGGTTAAGCATTTAAGACGGATTCCTTAACGAGGGGCCAGTGTGTGGTCAGTAGTTTGCAGAAAACAGTCATAGACTACACACCACTAACTACAACACTAAATGCTGAATATCTTTGATCTTAACGTCTTTAGAATTATTGCCACGATTGAGAACATTGTGAGTAGTCCTATCATGACGATGAACTCGGTTTCTAATGACATATGTTTGAGTTGGTTCTGTGTTTTATAAAACTATTTCTTTTGTGATTTGACTTTCTACTGGAACGAGTTTCTTTTCAGGAGTGAATGTTGCCGCGGGTTGTGTTCCTTTGACTGTGATGGTTCCATTGTGGACGAATATTCCGGTTTTTTCTGATAGTGCCAGGATTGGGATTCCTGTTTGTCGTGCGAATTCTTCCAGCTCAGTATCTTGGTCAGCGTTATAATGGCATTGTAGGGCGTAGCCGTTTACTTGGTTGAGCCCGTTGAAGTTTGTTATGTTTGGGGTGTTTTCGTCAGAGTCTTCGCCGAACGCTGCTGTTCTGATGTCTTTGCCAAGTATGATTGCTCCTGCGCTGCCACCAAATACAGGTCTTTCGCTGTTGATGAACCGCAATAGAGGGTGGTGGAATCCTGTTTTTTGGAATGCATTGAGGAGTACGAATGTGTTTCCTCCTCCGAGGAATATTCCTCCGAATGTGGCTAGGTCTTCATAGGTTTTTTTCTCAAGGCTGGTCCACATTTCGATTGAGAGCGTTGGGAAAATAGGGGTTATCCATTCATGGCAGCTTTCAAAGTCTGCGTTTTTCCAGTGAAGCGGGATGTAGAGTAGTCGTTTGTTTGTCATCTCTTTGCGTAGGAGCATGTGAAGTGGTTTTTCATCGTCTGGATTTCCGCCGCCGCTGAGGATGAGTTTTGCCATTTGGTGATGAGATTTGGATCGTCTAGTGTAGTGTTGCGTGCATGTCTTGTTTTGCTATGCTTCTTAAGTCTTGTAGTCTTTTTTGTCCTGCAATGCTTGTTCTGAATAGTGTGTAGAAGACGTCTTTTCCCCATTTGACCCAGTCTGAGTCTCTGATGTCGTACAATATGACATTCATGTCTGGTGGCAGTTCTCCTTTGCAGTATAGGCTTGGGTCTAGGCTTTCTTTTAATCGCAGCGATGTTTCATCAACGAGAAATCCTCTTAATGGTTGTTCGCAGTGTTTGATTTCTACTGTTTCTTTTCCTATGCTGTAGTTTATTGCCAGCAGTTTTTGCAGGTTTTTCAGGCTGCTGAAGTCTACTCGTGTTAGGACTTTGATGCTCACTCCCCTTTCTGCCAGTTCTTGGAATATGTTCAGGATGTTGGTGCCGTTTTCATACAAATTGACGAAGCTGCAGTTGCCCGTGTATATTAGTACGTGTTTTTTTGCGCTTTTGAGGAAGCTTACCAGGTCTTGGTTGAATAGTTCGTTGCTTACTGTGTAGCTGCCGCATCTTGCGCTTCGTTTGTTTTCTGGAACATAGTTGTATATGTCTAGTGGTGAGAAGTCGTGTTTTCTTCTGCCGCTTTCTATGCGTTTGAACAATCGTTCTTGGAATTCTGTGTTGTGTATGCGTTCTGTGTTGTTCCAATAGACGAGCTTCAATGCCCCTCTTGTTCCTTCTCTGAAAGTTCTTACTGCCAGCGAGCCAGATTCCTTGATGATTTTGTCGACGTAGGAATCTGCTGTTCTCCAGTTTTTGCCTAGGTGTTTGGAGATTTCTTGTATCGTGCGTGGCTGTGTGTAAACGTAGTTGAGTATTTTTTTCTCAGCATCTTTTGTTAACATCCCTTCGCCCTCCCTTCGTCCTAACAGCCAATTGCCTTCTTCCTTCCGCCTTCATCCTGCCGTCCGTCATCCTTTTTCCAAATGAAGCCGAGGTCTATATATGTTTTTGCGTGTTCTACAACACTGTTGTATGTTTTGGTGCAGGAAGAATTTTGTTTTCTACAACACTATACGTTGAGTATGAAAAACGAGGTGATACGCATGTGGAAAGAAGAAATGGTTTGGGACTTTGTAGAGCAGGAATTCATCAGGAAGCGAAGATGGATGGACGAGCGCAACGGGAGCTTGCTGGCTTTCGTTTAAGGAGGTGAGAGCGTGAACAAACTTCAAGAAATTGTTTGGAATGATGAGACGCAAGGGTTTGTCAGAAAAGACAACCCGCGACCTTTACGCGTTGCAGTGCCTGTTGGGCCCTTGTGCAAGGCGATCGCGTCTGAACTTGCCGGCCCCGATTATGAAATTAGAAACGCGGCACAGAAGTACAGGAGTTTGCGGCCAAACGCGTTTGAGCGCATTCAGACAGCGAGCGATGTTCGCCCTCAGGAATTCACACTTCCTGAAGATGCGTACGCGTTTCGACTGTATAGGATATCGTGAAAAGTAGTGAGGTGGACCAATGACAGAAACAACAAAGGCTCCACGCTTGGAATTGCAGGGCGTGGATGATAACAAATTGTGGGTTTGCATGACTGGGGTGGACGGTTGTGGTAAGACAACCGGCGCGCAATACTTGGCTGCTCGTCTTGCTCCAAGGTCGAAGTATTGGAAGAGTCCGCATTATGACTGGGTGCGCTCTATGATGGCTTTGTTTGGCAAGGACCAGCAAGGGAAGGATGCGTATAGTGATGCAGTGACCTTTGCAACAAGCCATCGTGCCGAGCAGTATTTGTTGCGGAAATGGTGGGTTGATCATGATGCTCTTGTCTCACAGCGGGGAGTGATTGATTTTTATACGTTTCTCGCAGCCGAGGGTTTCTCTCGTAGGGAATGTGATACGTTGCTGAACTGGCGGGAGTTGCCAATGGAGGACAAACCTTATGCTGGGCGGTTTGTCGCACCGCACCTTATCGTTTATATGGAGTGCGAGACTGAGCGTGCATTGGGTCGTATTAAGAAGGAGGACAAATGGGAATTTACCGAGTTTCTCAAGAAGCTTGAAGGTGCGTATGATGAGTTTTTTGCGAAGCCTCCTGCTTTGTTTGAAAGAACAAAGGTAATAAGGGTGGATGCTCGTCCTAGTCCTGAGATCGTGCAAAAAAGGCTGGATGACATCGCGATGGACATCAGAGGTGCGTACCGTGGACCGTGAATTTGTAGCTATGATTGAGCGTGCTCATCATGGCCAGGAGTATAAGGGCGGTATTCCGTATAAGCATCACCTGCATCGTGTTGCGCACTTGGTTGTGCACGCCGTTGAAATGAATGGTGAGCGGTGTGATCTGCAAGAGCTCGCAAAGGCAGCACTCGCGCACGATTCTCTTGAGGATACATCATTAACAGAGAGGGAGTTGCTGAAGTATTGCAAGCCTTTGACTGTTGAGTGGGTGAAAGCTTTGACCAAGCCTGTTGATGAGGAGCATCCGCCTAGAAAGAAATATCATGCGCAACTGCTTGCTGCTGGTGAGGAAGCGTGTTTGATTAAGCTGGCTGACTTGTTTGACAACATGATGACTGGATCTAGGAGAATTAAGGAAAATAGTTTGGACTGGACGCGTGATGTTTTCCTTCCGATCATGGATGATGCGCATCGTGCAATGCAAGCAGTTGATTTCAGATGTTTTGATAAAGCAGGGAGGCAATTGCAGGAGATGTGCAAGTACGCGTTTGAGATGTTGCAGGATGAGATAAGGAGGTGGGAAACGTGAGACGTGCAATACTCTTCGATAAGGATGGTGTGTTGGTTGATAACTCGATGTATCCGAGGCCTCCAAAGGCGGAACTGCTTCCAGAGGCGGTTGAGGCATTTCGATTGTTGAGTGGAGCGCCCTATGCGTTATGTGTTGTGAGCAATCAGTCATGGATTGGGAAGGGCGAGATGACAAAAGAGGAAGTTGATGCAGTTTTTGAGACGATTTGCGGCAAAGCAGTTGAGTATGGTGCGCGTATTGACGGTTGTTATTATTGTCCGCATCGTGAGGAGGATGGTTGTTCTTGTCGTAAGCCTTCTCCTGAGCTTTTGTTGCGTGCAGCGAAGGATTTGGAAGTGTGTTTGGAGCAGAGCTTTATGGTTGGTGATCAGGATTCTGATATAATTGCAGGGCAGCGTGCTGGAACAAGAACAGTCTACGTTGGATCGCGTGCAGGAAAAAGTAAACCAGAAGTTGTTGTTCCGAATGTCGCGGAGGCAATGCACTACATTCTCAGTCAGAGGTGAGCTTCGCCACTGCTTCAACATGCTCTGTCTGCGGAAATAGGTCAAAAACAGCCAGCGAATCAATTTTGTACTCTGTTAACCGTGCGATGTCTTGTGCCATTTGTTTTGGATTGCAGGAGATGTAGATGATTGTCTTTGGCTTTAGTTGGTTTATTGTTTTGATGACTTTTGGATGCAGTCCAGCACGTGGCGGGTCGACGATTAGCGTGATTTCTTCTGTATGGTCTGCGAGTGCTTTTGCGTCTGCGCAGATGGCAAAGGTGTTTGTCAGTTTGTTTGCAACTATGTTTTGTTGCGCACAAGTTATGTTTTGCTTGCTGTTGTCGATAATGATGGTTTTGTCAAACCGGTCAGCTAGACAGATTCCAAATGTGCCTGCTCCGCCGTATAGGTCGACAAGAGTCTTACGAACATCTAATTGCGAATTGCCAATGGCCAGTTCCTTTACGTGTTCGATCATTTTCTCTGCCATTTTGGTGTTGTTCTGGAAGAATGCTTGGCTGTGGTAGGTTATTGTTTTGTTGCATAGTGTTTCTGAGAGCATTTCGTCTCCTTTGATGACTGTAAGTTCTTCGCTGATGCTCATGTCTGTTTTTGCTCCGATTGTTCCTATGAGAATGTTTTTTGCGGTTGTCGTTTCTGCAAATTTTTTGATCAGCATTATCTGTTCTTCCATGTTTGGTGATTCTTTGTTTAGGATGAAAGTGATGCTGTTGGTGTTCCTTGGTGTACGGATGACTACGTACTTGAGCGTTCCTGTTTGCGTTACAACGTCGAATGGGTTAACTGGATTGTTTTTTGTCCATTGTTGTACTTCTGCCAGGCGCGTGTTTAGTTGCTCGTTGCTTATCGGGCATTGTTCGATTGGCAAAAGTTTTTCCCAGCTTCCTTTTTCTCGTAGGCCAATTCCTTTTTTGGTGAATGTAAAATCCATTCTGTTTCGATAGTGGTATGGCTGGTCGAAGGTTGTTCTGATTGGGACTTTTGGGAATAGTTTTTGCACAAATTCTGTTTTCTTCTTTACTTGTTCTTCGTATTCTATGTGTTGGCTTGTGCAGCCTCCGCACGTTCCGAAGTAGGGGCAGGGTGGTTCTTCCATTGGTTTTGCCGTTTGTGGGGTCAATTTAAATCTTTCTCAGAAGAGTGCTGCGAGTATTATGTTGCCCCATTGCAGTGCCGCTAAGAACGCGAATAGGAATGCTGGTGTGAATGGAACTCCGTATTTGACGAGTACTTTGTCTATTTTCTTTTGCGCGTAGAGTTCGTTTAGTTGTGCGAGGTGTTGTTTCTCCAGTCCGAGGCGTGGTGGTGTGATGTGTGTTTTGCCGATTTCTATATGGTGAACTAGCCAGTCTCCTTCTGTGAGTTTGTTTGGTGTTACCCAGTGGTGCATTGCTACTAGTTCTACGCTTTTGCTAAACAGCACAAGGAGTGGCAGAAATATCGATAATGCTGCGATTAAGAAAAATTCTGTGCGCACGAAGGAGATACTGATTCCTGCGATGAGCGCTGCTATGCCTGCAAGGACGGCGATTAGTGTTGTTTGTGCATACGCTTTCTGGTGTAGCAGTGCGTTGCAGGTTCTGATGACGCGCCTTGGTTGTCGTGTTGCTAGATAGACTGTCCATGCGAGTCCCCAAGCTCCTCCGATGAAAACAAGATTTATCAAAAAGCTCGCTCCTATTCCGAACTTGTTTGGCTCAAATCCTACCAGTGCACCCATTGCCATTAGTAATTTTGCATCTCCGCCACCCCACTGTCCTGTGTAAAACATAAGGCAGGCAAGAGCAAACGCTATTCCAAGTCCGATCAAACTTGACAATACTGGCCAGTAATTCCATTGCTGGACTGAGAAGATTGCATGAATGAGCATTCCTGCAATGATTCCTGCGTAGTTTAGCCAGTCTGGTACTTCGAGAGTTTTCAAGTCAGTGTATGCTGCTATGCAGAGAACAACAAGCGCTATTATTGTGATGATGAGTGGTAGCATGGTTTACTCTGGAGTGAATGATGAGTTTTATATATACTTCGTTCTTGCTATAGTGTAAAAGATGGTGCTCAATGGTTAGCGAACAACTGATTGCATACGTTAAGAGTGTTCTCGCTCAGGGTTTTTCTGAAGCTGAAGTAAAGCAGGGCTTGTTGAAGTCTGGTTATTCTGAGGCTGATGCTGATGCTGCTTTGGGTGAGGTGTTGTCCGCTAGAACAATGCAGTCAGAAGCTCCTGCTGGTTATTTTGGCAGATTGAAGGAAGTTTTGTTCTCACCCGCCAAGTTTTTTGAGAGCGTGAAGGAAGAGCAGGGAGTTGGCAAGCCGTTGTTGTTCGTTGTTATTAGTTCTGCTATTGTTGGAGTTTTATTGAGCGTAATGTTGTTTGTGTTCTTCGGATTTTTGATTGGTTTGGCTGCAGAGGGTGGTGCCGATGTTTCCTCGCTTGTTGCTGCTTTGAGTCCGTTGCTCGTTGCGGCAGTTCTTTTTGTGGGGTCTTTGGTTTTCTCTATTGTTGGCTCGTTTGTGTTTGCCGGCTTGTTTCATATTTCAGTTAAACTGCTTGGCGGGAAGGGTTCTTTTGTTCAAACGTATAAGGCGTTGGCATACTCGTCTGGCGTTTTTATTCCAGGTATGGTGTTGATGTTCATTCCGTTTGTTGGCTCGATTGCCACGAGTGTTTGGGCGATTGTTCTGTTTGTAATTGGAGTTTCCGCATTGCACGATTTGTCTAGGCTGCGAGCGCTTGTTTCATGGCTTTTGTTATCTGTCGTGCTCGGCATTTTATTTGTGGTGTTCGCCATGTTTGCAGGGTTTTTGTTGGCAATGCTTATGCCGGTTCCTGAATATGTTGAGGAAACAACCGCTCCTTCATACGATGCTTTGGCGAACATTCCTCCGCCTCCTGTTCCTGGTGCAGAGTCTAGTGTTCAACAGGCAACGTCCTCTGATTCTGGTTGTGTTGAGCGTGATGGTCAGTGGTGTTTTTCTGGCGCGCAGGGTGAGGGTTGTGGCTCTCGTGATGATTGTTTGGCGTACGTTGCTGTCGACACTCAGAATCCTGCCGTTTGCGAGCAATTGTCAGACGAGCAGCATGATATTTGTCTGGGGACTTTAGCTATCAATATGAAACAGCGTGATTTGTGCAACAGCGCGTCTGACCAGCCGTCTTGTTTCCAGTTCTATGATACGTTCGCTGCTAGTTCATAAGAAGTCGATGTTTGCTTCTATTGCGTCTGCTGTCGGGTATTCTTCTACGATTGCGGGGATAAGTCCTTGTTTGCGGATTTGTTTTGCATTCTTTTTGACGTACATTGGTGGAAGTATTAGTCGGAGTTTTGTTGTATCTATTACACAGTCAGGGGCAAATATCTTCTTTTTCTGTTCGAGTTGTGTTATTGTGCGTTCATGGTCTGCATTTCTGATTCTTTCCTTGTAGCTGAAGCCTGGTGCTAGTTCTGGGAGGTAAACGCATCCTCTGATTAGAAGGCCCTCGTCTGTTTTGATGTCAAATGGCAAGGCGGCATTTTGCGAGCGGCGTATGAGGCGTTGTTTCATCTGTACCGAGTCTTTGAGTTTCGCCGTGCAGTAGTGTGCTCTTATTCCTTTTGCGCGTGCGTATTGTAAAAGTCTCAATGCGAGTTCTTGACTTCCTTTCACGCCGTAACTAGTGCTGGTTTTTTGTTTGTATCCTCTGGCATCCAGCTGGTAGTGGTGTGCTGCGGTGTCAGAGCGTTCTAGTTCGTTGAGGTTTAGGAAGTCAACTTTGCCTGCTATGAAGTCGATAAGTTTTTTGGTTTTTTCCTCGTATCCGGGAATTGCGGGTATCTCGATTCCTGTTTGCCAGTTGAATTCCCGTGCAAGCGTGAGTCTTGGCCAGAGGGTTTCGTCATCGAGATTTGGATGTAAACGTATTTCGTCAAGTCCTGCATCATAAAGTTTTTGCAGGCGTTCGCGTGTAACTAGCTTGAGTGGGGTGTATAGGTGTGTGTGAAAGTTTTTATCGTATTTTTCTTTGAGCATGCGGATGTACGTGCAGGTTCTGTCTATGTGGACCAAAGGATCTCCTCCTGTAATTCCTACGCCTTTGGCGTCTGTGAGTTGTATTTCTGCGAATAGTTCTTTTGGATTTTTTGGGTCTTCTATTTTCCACTCGTTTGCATATGCGATGTCTTTTCCGAATTTGTGCTCGCTGACTGGGCAGTAAAAGCATCGTTGGGCGCAGAGGCCTGTTATGAAGAGAACGAGTTTTCTTCCGTGCACGCATTCCTGGCATCCTTTTGCGAGTTTTCCTGTGCACCATGAATGGAATGGTGTTTGCTTGCAGATCATGCGCTCAATTTAAAGAGCATCCTTTTAGAATCTTTTGTTTCGTACTGCACACTACCAACCACAAACTACTCACTGCCCACTAATGGCCAATCTACATCCTTCATCCTTCCACCTTCGTCCTTCATCCTCCCGTTGCCGATACCTTTATAAACCCCCTCTTTACTTTTTGTGTTAACCAGTGATTGATGACGCCAATTAAAGGCTGAATGAGGGGAGTACTTCTCCTTGGAGGATCAAATGGCAGATGATGTAGCACAACGTGCTTTGGAAGCGATTGAGATTGCGAAGAATACAGGCAAGGTAAAGAAGGGTATCAATGAGGTTACCAAGGCTCTTGAGCGTGGTACTGCTAAGTTGGTTGCGTTCGCGAAGGACGTTCAGCCTGCTGAGTTGACGATTCATTTGCCTATGTTGGCAAAGGAAAAGGGTGTGCCTTGCGTGCAGGTTAACAGCAAGGAAGAGCTTGGTGCTGCCGCAGGTATTGGTATTCCTACGAGCGCTGTTGCTGTTATTGCAGAGGGCGATGCCAAGAAGTTGATTGCTGATTTGAAGGGTTGAGACTATGGGAGATCCAAAAAAGAAAGTTACCGACATGGGTGCTCCACAGGAGAAGCAGCAGAAGCAGGAGTCTGGTGCTGTTCGTTTTACTTTGGCTGTTCCTGCTCGTGTTGAGGAGATTATTGGCAGGACTGGCATGCGTGGCGAGGCTATTCAGGTTCGTTGCCGGATTTTGGACGGTCGTGATAAGGATAAGGTTATGAGGCGTAACGTTAAGGGCCCGGTTCAGAAGGATGATATTTTGATGATGCGTGAGACTGAGATCGAGGCGAGGCCTTTGAGTAGTTCTGGTGGCCGGAGTAGTGGTAGCTGATGGCGCGTTGTTCTTTTTGCAAGCACACGCTTGAGCCCGCAACCGGGACAATGTACGTGAAAACTGATGGCACTATTTTGTATTTTTGTTCGATGAAGTGTGAGAAGAACTTGCTTAAGCTGAGTAGGGTTCCGCGTTACACTCGTTGGACTAAGGGTTTTGAGAAGGGGACTGCCAATGGCCAACAGCCAACAGCCAAGAGCAAGGAGTCAATTGCTAAGAGCCAACAGCCAGCTAGGCTGGAAAAGCCTGCCGAAAAGCTACAAACTACAAACAACAAACCACAAACTAGTGCTAAGGAGAAGAAATGATTGATCGGACGCTTGTTTTGTTGAAGCCTGATGCAGTGCAGCGTGCGCTTGTTGGCGAGATAATTCAGCGTTTTGAGCGTACTGGTTTCAAGGTTGTTGGCATGAAGTTGTGCTACGCTTCTAAGGAGACTGCGGGCAAGCATTATGCCGATGATGAGTCTTGGTTAAAGAGTGTTGGTGAGAAGACTAAGAAGTCGTACGAGGCAAAGGGAATTGCTGTCAAGGAGGATGCGATGTCGATTGGCAAGCGTATCCGTCAGCAATTGATGGATTTTATTAGCATGTCTCCGATTGTTGCTTTGGTTCTTGAGGGTCATGACGTGATAGGTAAGGTTCGCGTTATTGTTGGTGATACTGCTCCTAACAAGGCTGCTCCTGGAACTATTAGGGGCGATTTTGCGTTTGACAGTTATGGCTTGGCTGATACTTCTGGCCGTCCGATCCAGAATTTGATTCATGCTTCAGATTCTCAGGAGTCTGCAAAAAGAGAGATTGGAGTTTGGTTCAAGCCTGATGAGATTCATCCTTACCAGCGGGTGGATGAGGCGTTGTTGTATAGAAAAACGTAAGAGGGGTTTACACAAATGGCAGCTGAAGACAGAGTAGCACGAATGAAGCGTTTGTCGCAAAAGCAGACAGCTATCCGTAACATTGCAACAAGCGCGCACATTCATCACGGGAAAACAGCGTTTACTGATAATTTGCTTGCTGCTGCTGGCTTTATGTCAGAGGCGGCAGCGGGTGAGCTTGATAAGGGTATGGCGACGTGGCAGCATGCTGATGAGCAAGAGCGTCTCATGACGGTTGATTCGGCAAACGTCTCGATGGTTCACGATTTCCAGGGTGAAGAGTATCTTATCAATCTTATTGACACGCCGGGTCACGTTGATTTTGGCGGCAATGTTACAAGAGCGATGCGTGCTATTGATGGTACTGTTGTTCTCGTGTGCGCTTCAGAAGGCATTATGCCGCAGACAGAGGCGGTCATGAAGCAGGCATTGCGTGAGCGGGTGAAGCCTGTTTTGTTCATCAACAAGGTTGATCGTCTTATCAAGGAGATGCAGTATACTCCTGAGCAGATGCAGAAGCGTTTTATTGAGATTATCGCGCAGTTCAACCAGCATCTTGAACACCTCGCTGAGACTGAGTTCAAGCAGAAGTGGAAAGTGAATATCCAAGACGGTAGTGTTGCGTTCGGTAGCGCGCGTGACAACTGGGCGCTTAGTTTGCCGTTCATGCAGAAGAAGGGTGTGAATTTCAAGGACATTTTGAAGATTTACGAGCTTGAGGCGAAGGAGAGGGAGGAGTTTATCAGTAAGAAGTGTCCGCTGCATGAAGTCATTTTGGACATGGTTATCAAGCACTTGCCGAATCCTGTTGATGCGCAGAAGTATCGTATTCCAAAGATTTGGCGTGGCGATCTTGATTCAACGTTTGGAAAGTCGCTGCTGACTTGTGACCGAAATGGTCAGGTGGCATTCGTTATCACACGTATTCTCATCGAGCCCAAGAGCGGTCGTGAGATTAGCGCAGGCAGGTTGTATAGTGGTACCATTCGTGACGGTATGATGGTGTATTTGAATAATGCAAAGCAGAACCAGCGTGTTTCGACAGTCTTCATGTATCAGGGTATCAAGACGGAAATCATGGAAGAGGTTCCTGCAGGGAACGTGCTTGCTATTGCGGGTATCTCAGGGAATGCCGGGGACACGCTGACTATTCAGCCTGAGCAGCCTTTTGAGGAGCTTAAGCACATTTTTGAGCCGGTTATCAGTAAGGCAATTTCGCCGATGAAGCCGCAGGACTTGCCGAAACTGGTCGAGGTTTTGAAAAAGGTTGCAAAGGAGGACCCCTCTGTTAAGATTGAGATCAATCAGGAGACTGGTGAGAACTTGCTGCATGGCATGGGCGAGTTGCACTTGGAGATTATCGAGAATCGTATTATTACTGAGAAGGGCGTGCAGATTAAGACGTCTCCTCCTATTGTTGTTTATCGTGAGACTGTTGCCAAGAAGTCTGTTGAAGGTGAGGGCAAGTCTCCGAACAAGCATAATAAGTTGTACTTTGTTGTTGAGCCTCTTGAGCCTGAAGTTGCTGCCCTGATTAAGAATGGTGATCTTCCTGAGGGTCGTTTGAAGAAGAAGGACTTGGCAATGCGTGACAAGCTTGTTGGTGTTGGCTGGGATAACGATACTGCTTTGAGCGTGAAGCATATTTACAATGGCAACATGCTTTTGGATGCTACTAGGGGTATTGTGCAGTTGAACGAGGCTATCGAGCTCATCCTTGAGGGCTTTGAGCAGGTCATGAATGAGGGTCCGTTGGCGCGCGAGCCTTGTGTTGGTGTTAAAGTAACTTTGATGGATGCTAAGTTGCACGAGGACGCGATTCACCGTGGTCCTGCGCAGATGTACCCGTGTGTTCGTGAGGGTATTAGGGTTGCCATGATGGGTGCCGGTCCGGTTATGTACGAGCCAGTGCAGGTGCATTTGATTGAAGGTCCTGTTGAGTATACTGGTGATATGACTAAGCTTGTGATGAACAAGCGTGGCCAAGTGTTGGAGCTTACTCAGGAAGGCAACATGTCTGTTGTGAAAGCCAAGCTTCCTGTTGGTGAGATGTTGGGTTGGAGCAGTGATTTGCGTTCAGCTACTGCAGGCAGGGGCATTTCGTCTCTTGCGGATCAGACTTTTGAGAAGCTTCCAGCTGAACTGCAGCCGAGAATCATTCAGCAGATCGTTCAGAGGAAGGGTCTTACTGCTGCCATGCTTGGTGCTGGCGGATAATTTTTTTCTTATGTCTAATTGGATGGATGACTATTTGAAGCGTTCTGCTGAAGAGCGTGAACGGCGTGCGAAGAAACAAGCAAAAAGAAAACGTGACTCGCGTGCAGAGCTTGAGGCTCGTGTGGCTAAGTGGGGTATTGAGCCTCCTTCTCGTGAGCGCACGCTTGCTATTGCTCAGACCGTTCCTTTGCAGTTTCAGAATCCTTTTGCTGTTTTATTGAATAGGTATTGGGCTGCTTACATGTCTCAGTGGCAGCCGATGTTTCTTCCAGAGCCGCGTCCTGTTGTTTCTGGCGTGCCGATGATTCCTCAAGGTTGGCCGGATGACTGGCGAAGGGTGTTGCGTGATTTGCGTTTACGCGCGTCTGATGCCATGAATTTTTTCGGGATTTGCGAGCTTAAGCACTTGTATCATACTGTTGAGGATAAGCTGAGATATTTTCAGTTGGCCGATTGGCGTACAGACTCTATGCGTCGCGGTACTGATGCTCATAAAGCGCTTGAAAGTGCAGAGCGTGCGGTAGCACAGCAGTATGAGCGCGAGGGCAGGTTGGTGCATTATGTTAAGCGTGGCTTGCTGCATGAGGCTGATTTGGTTTTAGTGCAGGAGTCGCAATTTGAAGGGGTGTTGTTTACGAACGATAAGCGGCAGGTGTTCATGTCTGGGCATCCTGACAGGGTTATTGGTTCTGGATTGAAGTCTCCGATTGTGATTGCTGAGGCGAAGAATGGCATTTTTGGCATGTCTGAGCGGATGGTTCTTGCTGCGCTTGCGCAGGACTTGTTTTATGGTGGCATGGGCGAGGCGTACGTTGAGCGTCCGGTCATTCTTACGCTGACCGACGCGCAAAAGCCTTTTGATCGTTTAGAGTTTGATTTTGCAATTGCAAAAGACATGGCTGGTTTTTCGCGCGCTGCTTTGAAGAACGGCAAGGCGATTAGTGCTGTCAGGTATGATGATGCTGCGCGTGGTTTGACGAAATATTTGTTGCAACGTTGGGTTGATGTTCGTTTGAGTCCTGAGCGCGCGCGTCCTCCCGAGTCAAAGGAGGTGTGTGATCGTTATAAGTGTCCTTTCAGAGAGCGTGGTTGTCCTGCATATAAGAATTTGGTTAGCCACTAATTGAGTCTGCAGGTGCTGTTGGCTGTTCTTTTGTTTCTGGTGATGTTTCAGTTTCTTCAATATTATTTGCAGGTTGGGGCTCTTCTGGCGTCGTTTCAGTTTGCGGTTCTTCACCAGTGTGCGTTTCTGGTTCGTCAGGTGCGACTATTTCATGCGTAACGTCTGTTATTGATTGGTCGGTAATTGTTTCATCTATTTGTTCTACTGTTTCATGAATAGGGGTTTCTTCTTTAATTTCTGCAGGTTCTTTTTCTAACGATTCTGCGTGTTGAACGAGTTTTTCTTCAGGGATTTCTCCATTGATAACGTCCTCAATTGCTTCGTCGATGTGTTGTTCGTCAATTCCTTTTTCTTTTAACTCGTCTAGTATTTCTGGGTGTTCTTGGATGTATTCTTCTTGGACTTCTTCTATGTATTGTTCGTCTTCTTGCAGGTTTTCTTCTATCCACGGATCTTCTTCTGCGGTGTGGACGTTTATTGATAGGTCTGCTGCGGCAATGCCTTCTTGCTGTTCGACGACTGCTTCTTGGTCTTCGCTTACGTCAACGGTGGCAACTACTTGTTCGTCAACTATTCGTGCTACGTGTACTGTTCCGTCTGCAACGCTGACTTCGGTTTTTTCACCAGTGACTTCTACTTTGAATCCAGTGCCTCTGACGCTCGCTACTGCGTTTGGTGTTTCGATGTCGTATTGGGTGACTCCTGCGATTTTGAGGAGTCTTGTCCACGTTTCTCCCATTGCTTGTCTGATGCTTATCTTTTTGCTCTCTTCATTTAGTTCTTGTATTGTGATTTCTGTGTTTTCTCGCATTCTTAGTATTCCGCCGTCAAAGAACTCTATGGCCGTTTCTGCTTTTTCTACTGTTTTTACTATGTCGCCTGCCCTGAGTCCTTGTCCGAGTGTTGCAGTGAGTCCATTTACAGTCACGCCTTTTGTTATCAGTGTGATTGTTGCAGAGTATGTTTCTCGAACTTTTGTCTCCTGTGCCTGAGTGCATGCCACCAGTAAGATGACGAGTGCTGCGATGAGTTTGTTCATATGCTTGTTTTCCAGAACAGGGTTTAAAAGACTTACTCGTCTCTTAGTGCTTCTACCGGTTTCAATAGTGCTGCTCTTCTTGCTGGCAGTATTCCGCTGATTGCTCCTGTGAATATTGAGAACAGTAGGACTCCGATTATGATTCCGGGTGGTATTGCTGCATATAGTGTTCCTTCTCCAAAAATGTTGTTGACTGCGTATTGTGCTATTTTGCTTATTGCCAGTCCAAATATGGATCCTAGTATGCCTCCTGCCAGGCCTAGTATGCTGCTCTCCGTCATGAATATGGTCATTATGTCTTTGTTTCTTGCTCCTATCGCTTTCATTATTCCTATTTCTCGTGTTCTTTCCAGGACCGCTGTGAACATTGTGTTCATTATGCCTATTCCTCCTACGAAGAGGCTTATTGCTGCTATTCCTACAAAGACTACTTGTATTATGTTGAATACTGCGTTAAAACTTTCTATTAGGTCTGTACTTGTTTGGACGTTGAAGTCTTCTTTTCCTTCTTTTTGGTGTCTGTCTCTTCTGATTGTTTTTTCTATTCTTTCCGCGATTTCTTCTGGGTTTTCTCCTTTTGCTGTTTGGGCCGCGATCATTGCGTATCCGTCTGTTGTGTTGAGGGCTTCTCTGGCGTTTGCTTCTGGAATTATTATGCTGTTGTCCATCATTGCCGGGTCGCCTGTGCGTTTTAGTCTTCCTATGACGTCAAATGTTATGTCGTTTATTGTTATTTTGTCTCCTGTGTCGACGTTTTTTTGGAATAAGTTTTTGTTAGCAAGGTTGTAGCCTACAAGCGCTTTTCCTGTGTCTTTGTGCGAGAGTGGTCTGCCGTTTTCGACTTCCAGGTTGTGGAAGGTGTAGGTTAGTGCTGCTTCTTCTGGAGTTTCAGGCATGCTCATTATGTATAGTGTGCGTTGGATGCGATTGAAGTTGACGCGTCCTGCGTGGAATAATACTCCCGATACCCTGATGACTCCGTTCACGTCTTTTATAATGTTAAGTTCTCGTTTTCCGAGTTGTCCTGGGGCGTTTTGGTCGTCGAAGCCGATTTGTTTCGCTTGTATCATTATTTTGTCCGCGCCTACTTTTTCAAACTGTGCGTTGATGGTTTGTTGGAGTCCTTGGCCGAGAGAAATCAAAGCTACCACTGCAGCTATGCCGATGAAGACTCCTAGCATTGTTAGAGACGCTCGTTTTTTGCGTTTCATGATGTTTCTAAGTGCAATGCGGAGTGGTTCCATTAGGTCGCCTGTGTTAATTGCATTTTAGTCGCCTCGTAGAGCTTCTACTGGGGGCAGTTTGCTTGCGCTTCTTGCTGGCAGTATGCCGCTTGTTGCGCCTATGATGAAGCTGAATGCGAGGGCTCCGAGTATTAGTGTTGGCGGGAAGCTTGCTTGGAGTACGTTGCCGATTGAGTCGCGTGCTGCGATTTCAACTATTTTGCTGAGTGTTATTCCGATTAGTACGCCTATGAGCCCTCCTACCATGCCTAGAAGCCCGCTTTCGATGAGAAATATGCATAGGATGTCGGAATTGCGTGCGCCGATTGCTTTCATTATGCCGATTTCTCTGGTGCGTTCGAGGACTGAGGTGTACATGGTGTTCATTATTCCTATTCCTCCTACTATGAGCGAGATGGCTGCTATGCCGATGAAAACTGCAGATACTACTCCAAGAATTGTTCCTATGCTCTTGATGAGCTCTTCTGAGGTGCTGACTGTTATGTCCTCAAACCCTTCTTTTTGGTGGCGGTCGTGGCGTATTGCTCGCATTATTCTGTCTGCTACTTCGCTTGGTTTTTCTCCCGGGTTTACTTGTGCGAATACTGCGCTGTATTCCTCTTTTTCGTCTAGAAGGTCGCGTAGGTCTTGTTCGTTCATCCATATGGCTTCGTCTCTTCCCGCGCCTATTTTTTGTAATAAGCCGACTACTTCGAAGTTTTTGCCGTTTATCATAAGTTTGTTTCCGAGGATTATTGGTTTTGGGAAGTGGTCTGTTGTCCATAGGTGGTTGCCGACAAGTATTTTTCCTCGGTCGTTTGGTTTCAAGATTCTTCCTTGGTTGACTTTTATGTTGTTGGCTTCGCTGACCAGGATTCGGTCTTCGCTTTGTTCTGGTATGCTTGAGGAAAATGTGACAATGCTTCCTTCTGCGAATTCTATTTTGGTGCTTCGGAAGAGTCTGCCTGCTGCGCGTTTGACTCCCGGGATGCGTCTGACAAGTTCGAGGTCGTGTTCGTTGACCTTTCCTGCTGTGTTTTGTCCTGGAGGTCCGAATCCTGCGCTTGCGCCTTGGACTATGATTTTGTCGGTTCCTATTGCTGTGAATTGTTGGGAGATTGCATCTTGCATTCCTTGGCCGAGAGAGATTAATGAGACAACTGCCGCGATGCCTATGAATATGCCGATCATGGTGAGCGAGGTGCGCAGTACTCGCTTTCGTAGGCTCCCAAGGGCCAGGATGAAGTAGTCTTTCAGCATGGTTTATCGCTTTTTGCGGCGGAAGTACCAAGCAGCCGCAGCGATTATGACTATTGCGCCAACTATCAGGCTAACTGGTGTTTTGTCCTTTCCGAGATCTTTTGCTGTTATTATGCGCATAGGCAGCTCGTATGTTTTGCTGTAGTCGACGTTGTAGGGGTCTTTGAAGTCTACTTTGACGAGCAATAGGGGTTTTTCCGTGAGTGGTTTTATTGTGAATTCTGCTGTTTCAAAGTCGTCGCTGTCCAAATTTCCAACGTAGTTCTCGTTGCTCGGGCTGAGTATCTCGTAGCTTGCATGGTCTCCGAGCGTTATTGTTACGTATTTGAGGTTGACAACTCCTTTGTTAACAACTTTGAGGTTTACTTTTCCTGGGCTTTTTTTGTCTGGGAAGTCTGTGCTGTCGACAGTCAAACTTAACTCTGGCTGCGCATTGACAACCAGGCTTATTTTTGCAGTGTCATTGTATTGTTTGTTGCGCGCGTCTTGGTACGATAGGGTCACGGGCACGCCGTAAACTTTGACTTCTGTGCTCGTGTCTGATGCAAGGGTGAAAGTTATTGTTTCGCTTTCTCCTGCAGGTATGGCGTCTATGCGTTGTTTTGCTCCGCTTCCTATTGTGCTGAATTTTCCGTCTTCGAGGTCGATGCTTGCGTCTATGTTTTTAACATCGATTTTTCCGGAATTGCGGAGGGTGAGTTGTAACTTCACTGTTTGTCCCGGAGATATGGGGCTTGGTGTTACTTTGTATTGGTCTATTATCAGCACTGCGTTTTGTGTTTGCAGGGTTATTGGTGTTTCTAGTTTTGTCCATTCGTTTAAGCTGCCGTATTTATATAGGAATGTGATGTTGCGGTCGCCGTTTGGCGCGTTTCCGTCTACAAATACTGTGTATTTGACGACTTTGCTTTCTGTTGCAGCGATTATTCCAACGTCGACTTCTTCTTGTTGTCCTGCTGGCAGTGAGAACGGATAGTCTGGTATGAATTTAATCGCCACTCTATCTGCTTTTGTTCCCGCATTGCTTAGTTGCATCCAGGCGTCTACGGTGTTTCCTTGTTCCGCTGGTGTTGGCTCGTAGCGCAGTATGCTTGCTTTGACTTCTGCGCCGCCTATTGCGTGTACGCTTAGTGCCAATAGCAGTATTAGCAGCAGTGCTTTCATTTTTTTTACCTCGTTATTTTTGTGCTGGTTATTTTTCCGTCTTTGAGGAATGCGATTTTGTCAGCTCGATTTGCAAGAACGTCGTCGTGAGTGACGAGTACTATTGTTTTGTCGTGGTGTTTGTGTAGTTCGCGGAGGAATTCGAGGACTTCTTTGCCTGTTTTGCTGTCTAGGTTTCCTGTTGGTTCGTCCGCGAGTATTACTGGAGGATCAATTGCGAGTGCGCGGGCTATTGCCACTCTTTGTTGTTGTCCTCCTGAGAGTTGTGTTGGTTTGTGGTCCATTCTGTCTCCGAGTCCAAATTGGGTTAATAGTTTTTCCGCTCTTTCTTCTCGTTCTTCTTCCGGTATTCCTTGGAATGTCATTGGCAGCATGACGTTTTCCAGTGCCGTTAGTGAGTCGATGAGGTTGAATTTTTGGAAGATGAACCCTATTTTCTTGCCTCTGATTTGTGCAAGGTCGCTTTCTGACAGGTGGCTGATGTTGTGTCCGTCTAGGTAGACCTCTCCTTTTGTTGGCACGTCCAAACATCCTACTAGGTTCATTGCTGTGCTTTTTCCCGAACCGCTTGGTCCTTGTATGGCTATGAATTCTCCTGAATGAACTGTTAGGTCTATTCCTTTTAGTGCGTGTACTTGTGTGTCTCCCATGCGGTATGTTTTCCAGACGTTTTTGAGTTGTATTAATGGTTTCATTCTTCTTCCTTCCGCCTACGTCCTAATACCTACATCCTTCACCCTAACACCAGGTTATTAATGGTGTGATTTGGTTTGGTTTGATGAAGAACGCGCGAATTCCGGGCTTTATGTTTCTCGTGTCTGCGAAGAAGCTTCCGTAGCTCTTGTTTATTATTTTTACTTCGCCGCCTCCTTGCGCGCATCTTTCTTGTTCGTGTTCGTATGCGCGTTGTGCGTATTTGTCAGTTACTAGTCCGAGCTCGAGTCCTCTCCATTTTTGCGCTCCGACTACTAGGAGTGCTCCTTCTGGGTTTGGACCTGGTTTTTTCATGCCTGGCTTTTGCGCAAGTCCTGTTAGTGGTGGGAATGCGTTTGCCGGGCAGCACCAGTGCTGGCCTGTTTTTGCGCATCCTGCATGGGTTAGCAGTGAGTGGTGTTCCGGTCCTGTTAGTATTGACAGTCCAGTGCATGGTGAGCGTGTGTAGCGTGTTGTATATGCTGGCTTGTACGTTGCTGTCGGCAGCACGCACAGGTTTTGGTCGCACGTTCCTAGAACTGGCTCGTCATTGCTGCAGTACGCATTTTTGTCTTTGTTTATGCAGCATAGTCTTTCTTTTATTGCGCTTATCGCTCCTATTCTTTTTTCGCGCTCACAAGTTACTGAGTCGTATTGTTCTGGCGTGACTATTGTTGTGTACTGCACACGATCATATAGTGCGCTGACTGGAAGCGCGAGCAGCAGGATGAGCATGATTATTCTATTCATATCATAAGAATAGAGTGAGGGTTTAAAAAAACTATGAAACAACGGCATTCCCTCGTGTGTAACAAGCGGTCTTGCTGGAATGCTGTTGTGCTCGAAAACCACCGGTCACTCGTGGAATGCCGAAAGTCAAAAACCACGAGTTTTCATCTGCTGATAATTTAATGCCACCGGCCAATGGACCGGTGGTTTTTGACAATAAAAAATTAAAGGTTGAGTTTTTCAGCGTACTTGCCGATCAATGGTATTGGCTTCATTTGTCCGCTGAGCGAGTTAACGATTCCAATTATCCACAGCACTAGTACGATTAGGTTTCCTATTGGGAGTATTATGAACCACCCGATCACTGGCACTAGGCTTCCGATTATGCTTACTGCTACTGCTAAGATGAATAGCACTAGTCCTTGCTTTGCATAATACATTGCATACCTGTCGCTTTTGCGAGTTAGCATCACGATGATAAATCCTATTATGCTAAGGAATACTCCTAAAAACGCGAACAGTTTGCTTTCCGAATCTTTTGCCATTATGACACCTCTTTTGTTTTTTTGTTAATTTTGTATGGGCGACTATAAAAGAATTACGGTTAACGAGGGTGAAGGTAGGAAGGGCAACGGTAGAAGAGTTCTTCATCCTTCCACCTTCATCCTAAAGCCTTAGATAATTATATAAACACTCCATCATTTCAGGCATTCATGTTCGCGCAGTGGCTTGTTCGTGCTGGTTTGGCGATCGTTTTTTTGTACATGGGTGTTGATAAGTTTGCGCGTCCGGATGTTTGGCTTGTGCAAATGCCTGAGTTTTTGCGGGTTTATGGTTTGAATTTTATGTTCGTGCTTGGGGGCATTGAGTGTTTGATTGGTCTTTTGTTGTTGGTTAGGAGTTATTTCCGTCTTGGCGCTTTGGGTGCTGTTGTTATTTTGGTTGGCGCTATAAGCACGCTTGGTGTGAATGATATTGCTGCGCGTGATGTTGGTTTGTTGTTTGGTGCGGTTGCATTGTTGTTGCCGTGGGAGCATCATTTGACTCCTAGGAGTGTTGTTAGGAATTATCTCAGCATGCTTAAGGGCAAGCCTCCTGGCCACTGACTACAAACTACACACTACTATACACACTACTAACTACCAACTAATAACTAATCGCCAACAGCCAAAAACGAGGAAAAATGATTGTAACAAAATTTGACAGTGTTTTTATTGCAAAGAAAACGCTGCATTCTATTGCTAAGCGTTGTGTTCCTGAGCTTAAGCGTCTTGCGAATGCAACTTATCAGGATGTTCGTGCGAGTGTTTGTTTGCCGCTGGATAGGGGGATTCTTCATGTTGTTGAGGCAGCGATAGACTTGAAGAAGAAATTGCATCCTGAACTTATTGTTGTTGTCGGCATTGGTGGGAGTAATCTTGGTACTATGGCGGTGCAGGAGGCTTTGTTGGGCAGGTGGTGGAATTTGCATCACGTTCCTAAGGTTTTGTATGCTGATACTGTTGATCCCGATGCTTTGCAGGTTATTGTTGAGGGTATGCAGCGCGTTTTGCGCCAAGGAAGGCAGGTGTTGTTGAATGTGGTTTCAAAATCTGGTGAAACGACTGAGACTGTTGCGAATTTTGAGGTTTTGTATAATGTTTTGCGTCATCATCGTAAGGATGCTGAGCGGTATGTTGTTGCTACGACCGATAAGGATAGCGCTTTGTGGCATCTTGCTTTGCAGAAGGATTTTTCTTTGTTGGAAATTCCTAAGCTTGTTGGCGGAAGGTATAGTGTTTTTTCTGCTGTTGGTTTGTTTCCGCTTGGTTTGTTGGGTGTTGATTTGCGTCAACTGTTGGCTGGTGCTGCTTGGATGCGCGAGCAGTGTTTGTCTTCAAATACTAAAATAAATCCTGCTGCTTTGGCTGCAGCTGCAGTGTACGACTCGATGCAGAAGGGTATGAACGTGTACGACTTGTTTTTCTTTTCTGAGGAGTTGGAGAGTTTGGGTAAGTGGTGTCGGCAGTTGATTGCTGAGAGTTTGGGGAAGGAATTTGATTTGCGCGGAAAGAGAGTTAATGTTGGCATTACTCCGACTGTTTGTGTTGGTAGTACTGATTTGCATAGCATGGGCCAGCTTGACCTTTCTGGTCCGCGTGATAAGTTGACGCATTTTGTTGTTGCTCATTTTGATCATCAGTTGAAGGTTCCTTTGTATCCTGAGTTTGATAGGCTTGTTCCTAACTTGCAGAAGAAGGAGCTTGGCAAGATTATGCGCGCAATTGCTGATGGTGTTAAGGCAGCTTATCGCAAGAGCAAGCGTCCATTCTTAGAGACTCGTTTGGCAACCAAGGACGCGTACTGTGTTGGCGCTTTCATGCAGCTTATGATGGTGCAAACTATTCTTGCCGGTAGCTTGTTGCGCGTGAATCCTTTTGACCAGCCTGGTGTTGAGAAATATAAAAGGGAAACGAGACGATTTCTTGCCGGACGAAAGGCTTAAATATACGTTTGTATAATTATGTATAAGAATGTTGAACTTCGTATTTGACGCAGACGGGTTGATAAAACTCGCGCGAAGTGGAGTGTTAAGTGCAATTATTGCGTTTGCAAAGTGCGCAATTCCCGAGCAAGTGTATCAAGAAGTAATGAAAGGAAAAGAAAAAATGTATGAAGATGCGTTTGTAATTGAGCGATTGATAGAAGAAAAGAGTATTAAGGTTGTTAAGATTGCATCTTCAGACGCTGGAGGTCTTGGTCAAGGAGAGCGTAGCGTCCTTGCGCTGGCAAAGAAATCAAGGTTTGATGCAGTCATAAGTGATGATCAGAAATTCCTCAAGGTCTTAGAAAGCGAGGGAATTTCTTATGTCATTCCGACAGACATGATAGCAGTCATGGCGATGAAAAGACGCTTGACAAAGGCGCAGGCACACGAGGCCTTGGACGCAATTCGACCGTTTGTTCGCGAGTCAAATTATCTCGCTGCAAAGGAAATGATTGGAGGAGGATGAACATGCAAACAGCGGCCTATCCGTTGAGGATTCCTGGAGAGATTATGGCGCTCGCAAAACTTCGAGCTAAGGAGGAGTATGTTGATCAATCAACCGCGCTCAGGCAATTGCTTTATAGTGGAGCAGAAGAATACGTTCTCCACCTTGTTGAAATAGGGCGTATTTCGATAGGGAAAGCCGCAGAATTGCTCAATACGTCAGTACAGGACGTGTATCGGCTTGCTGAGAAGCATGGGGTACAGTTGGGCGCAACATCCGAGCAGGGTAAAAAAAGCAGGGTGACTGCAAGGCGATTGCTCAATTGTTGAATGGAATTGCTCAAAAACTGCCACGCTTCTAAGCGACACTCTGAGAACCACTGACTAACAGCCAATGGCCTTCGTCCTACAACCTAATGCCTAATACCTACAACCCAATACCTTCCGCCTTCGTCCTACAACCTGCACCCTTCACTCTCGCTAATATAAAAACCTTTAAATACTCTAAGTGTGATTTTGCTGTTGGTTAACATTATGAAAAAGGGGGGGATAGATAGACGGTTAGTAGTCGCCTTGTTAGCTATTGCTTTCGCCCTTGTTCTGGTGCTTGTTCCGTTCAAGGGTTTGACTGGCTTGCAAGTGGCAGACCAACCTCCTTTGTCTGCAGATATCTCTTATGTTGTGGATGGTTCTTTGATTGTTGATTTGTTGCAGCATTTTTCTGATCCTGAAGGGCAACTGTTGACTTTTGTGGTGGAAGATGCCGCAGTGGTGTTTGATGGCAGTATGTTGACTTTCACTTCTCCTGTTGGTTTTTCTGGTGATTATGTTGTGAACGTGCAAGTTAGTGATGGCGTGAATACGGTTTACAAGCCGGTTACGTTTGTTGTACAAGCTACTGGCCAACCAATGGCTGATAGCCCGCCGTTACGTGGGCAGCTTCAAACTGAACCAACTGCGCCTGTTGAGATTGCTCCGCAGCCTGCCGCAGAGCAGGTTTCCGACTTTGGAGTCTCTGCGGTCACAGGGGTGGCGCTTAACTATCCTATTAACAACACGAATGTGATTAATTTGCAGCAAGCGATTGCGTTTAATTGTAGTGCTACAAGCGACACGACGCTTGATAATATTACGTTGTATCATGATTTTAGCAGTTCGTTCGTGGCTGATACAACTTTTTCTATTGGTGCGGCTAGTGGGGGCATTAACACTTCTCGCAGGCTTTCGTCTTTTCTTCCAAGGGGTTTGACTAAGGATCGTACTTTTGTGTGGAATTGCTTAGCGTGTAGCGGGGGAAGTTGTTCGTTTGCAGCCAGCAATAGTACTTTCAGTGGGTGGAATCTTGGGTCTTTTGGTAATACTTCGCATAATGCGAGTGCGTTTAAGATCGTACTGTCATCTAGTAATGGTCTTTTTGAGAATGTCAGTGGAGTGTATACTTCTAAGATTTTTGATGCTGGCGCGGTGACAACGTGGACGAATGTGGCATGGGACGAGATTTCCAACAATGAGTGGGGCACTGGGCTGAGCGGGAGTCTCACAGTCAGTAGTGCAAATACTGTTGTCAACACGTATACTTATCTCACAGGCAATGAGGCAGCAGGCGATAACGTCATAGCTGTGAATTCAGGTGCTGGTTTCAGCAATGGTGACGAGATTCTCATCATTCAGATGCAGACGAGCGGAGGAGGTACGGTTGGCACGTATGAGTTCCGCACGATTAGTTCGGGAGGAGGTACTTCTAGTCTCACACTCAATCAAAGTCTTACGAATAGTTACAATAGTGGTACGTTTGATAGTACTGCTGCAACTGTTACTCAAATTGTTCGTGTTCCGCATTATTCTGTTCTCACGGTTAATGGTGGTGCGAGTGTTGTTGCAAATACGTGGAATGGTTTCACAGGAGGCATTGTGGTTTTCCGCGCGGACAACGTTACAGTTCAAGGAAGTATCAGCGTGGCAGGACGGGGGTATCGCGGTTCTGATGCGGGGTCAGGAGTTGGTTCTGGAAAGCAAGGGGAAGGATTCACAGGTAAGGGCGCGGTTAGCACTTCTGCAAACAACGGTGGCGGCGGTGGCGGGACTGGTGGCAGTCCTAATGGTGGTGGTGGCGGTGGCGGGAATCGCGTGTCAGGAAGCTCTGGGTCCGGCACTGGTCCGGGTGCAGGAGGAGGTACTTTTGGCAGCGCTGCAGAAACAAGACTTACAATGGGTGGTGGCGGAGGAGTTGGAGGGGACATTCCTGGAGCGAATGATTGTTGTACTGCTGGTGCAAATGGAGGAGGCATTATCCTGGTCAAAGCGATGCGTATCAACGTTACTGGGAGCATTAGTGCGAATGGAAACGCTGGTGCTGGCGGTGTTATTGACGGTGGTCCTGGAGGTGGCGCAGGTGGAATGGTGCTTCTTGCGGCAAATAACATAACGAATACGGGAAGCATTACTGCAACTGGCGGCGCAGGAGGTTCCGCAACAGCTCCGGGTGGCGCAGGCGGTAATGGTGGAATAAAGATTGCTTCCAGCAGCTTTAGCGGTACAAGTCCGAGTCCTGCTGCTGAATTGAGTGTTGGCTTTAATTCAACTGATGTTAGGTTGCGTGCGAGGGCGTGTAACGCTACAGATTGTTCAGACGCCGGTTTTGGAACTCAAAATACAAACGGGTCTACTTTGCTTAGCTTGCAAGGACGGTATTTCCAATACCAGCTTTCTTTTGATACAAGTAATGTGACTATTACTCCGCACTTTAGCACGCGAACGATCAACATAAGCTTTTCCAGCAATACTCATCCAGTGATTGATCAGGTTATTTTGAATAGTTCTGATGGTTCTGGCGAAACCGGCAATAACGCGTCGACCGACGAGAACTTGACGGTCTTCATCATCAACGCAACTGATGCAGACAACGAGGGAGTTCAAAACATCACTGACTGGCGAATCAATGGAACCTCCATCGCGGTGCTCAACATGCCGTTTGAGACGAACGTCAGTGTCACCACGGCAGGTGCAATCAGCGACTATTCGACGTTTGTCAATAATGGGACGCTCGGGAACGGGACTGCGGGCACTTCTCCGGTGTGGGCGCGAACGAATCAGGGCGGTGCTTTTGTGTTTGATGGGGTTGATGACGCGATTGCGTTGGGCAGTGATTCGAGTCTGCAATTATCTTCGTTTACGATTGCTGCTTGGACGAATAGGACGGGCACGGGTGGGGTTGTTGCGAGTAGTTTCGGGGGTTATGCGTTCTATTATCAATTTGGCAACTTCTTGTGTTTTGGAAAAGTCGGCACGAGTGAGGCGTGTACAACTGCCACTTTTGGTACCGGCGTGAGTCATGTCGCGGTCGTGTACGACGGCGTGACCGCGTCGTTTTATGTGAACGGTACGTTAAACCAAAGTGTCGCGTACGCGAGTCCAGGCTTTACGACGACTGCGAAAGCGGTTGGCCGAAGACCTGACACTGCAGGTAATACGTTTGTGGGTGCGATTCATGAGGTCTTGATTTTCAATAGGACTCTTTCCGCGGCTCAGATCTATCAGTTATATTCTGACGGTAACCGCAGTAAGCATCTTGAGACTATTGTGAGCAGTGAGCTTGCGGTCGGAAACAACTGGACTGTCGCGGTGACGCCAAACGACCAGCAGAATGAGAGCGATGGGACCGTGGTGTTGAGCAATGCAGTGGTTATCGTTTCGAACACGCAGCCTTCTATCTCGCAGGTTATTCTCAATAATTCGAATGGCGCAGGCTACAACCTGAACATCTCGAACGCATCAAGCAATCTCACAGTCTTTGTTATCAACGCAACTGATGCAGACAACGAGGGAGTTCAAAACATCACTGATTGGCGTGTCAATGGGTCAAGTATGGCCGTGCTCAATATGCCGTTTGAGTCGAATCTTTCTGTGGTCACAACCGGCGCGGTGAGGGATTATTCGACCTCGATCAATAATGGGACGCTTGGTGCTGGCGCTGCGGCGCAGGTTCCTGTCTGGACGACTTCGGGTCGTGTGGGAGGAGCATACGATTTCGATGGGGTGAACGATTTCATCAGCGTGGCGGACAGTGCATCGTTGCGTCCAAGCGGGGCGTTTACCGTTTCAGCGTGGATCAATCAGGATGTCAACTCGACGTGTGATGGGACGAGGGATAATTTCGTTCCTGTTGGAAAGATAACGATCGGTACGCAAGGGTATATGTTCTATGAGGATTGTGTAGGGAATACGTGGACGTTCTTCGCGTACGGTTTGACTCCATCAACGGTGACGTTTAACACGACAAATATGCTGGGTTCTTGGCGCCATTTCGTGGGAGTGTACAACCAAACGCATCTTCTTGCGTATGTTGACGGTCAGCTGACGGGTCAGACCGCGGTCACTGGTTCTGTTTCACATTCTGCGAATGCGTTGCAGATGGGTAAGTATTCAACCGCGGCGAACTTTTATGATGGACGGGTTGATGAGGTCGCGATCTTTAACACGTCATTGTCATCAGGCCAGATTTATCAGACGTATCTGGATGGCAACAGTTCTCGTCACGTGGAAACGATGCATGCGAATCAGATTCGCCGCGGCGACGTTTGGTCCGTCGCGGTGACTCCTAATGATAACGAGCCGAATACTGATGGTACGACTGTGCTGAGCAATAACGTGACAATCATCAATTCTCATCCTGAAATTGATCAAGTAATTTTGAACAGCACGGATGGCAGCGGCGCAACTGGCAATAACGCTTCTACGAATGAGAATTTGACGGTGTTCGTGATTAATGCGAGTGATGCGGATAATGATTCTGTCCAGAACATCACGGACTGGCGTATCAATGGGACATCTATCGCAGTTTTGAATATGCCGTTTGAGACTAATGTCACGACGGTCATTTCTGGAGCAGTTAGGGATTATTCTACTTTTGGCAATAATGGCACGCTCGGCGCGGGCACTGCAGCGAACGCGCCTGTTTGGAACACGTCTGGAAAAGTAGGGGGCTATTATATTTTCGATGGTTCGAATGACTATATCAATCTGGGCAATGTTCTTGATCAGTCTGGTTCAGGGCCTTTCTCGATTCATTCATGGTTTAAGACGACTGCGGGTGGTGCGGCGGTCTATACGATTGCCAGCAAGGAATTGTTCTCAGGGTCTTTCGCCGGTTATCAAGTTGGTATGAACGTGGTGACGGCTGGTGCAGGTGATGCGGGCAAAGTGGGGTTTGTCCTTGTCGATGGTTCGACGACTGTCATGCGAAGGCAGACGACTGCCACGTTCAACGATGGTGCATGGCATCAAGTGGTTGTTACGTATGACGGAAGCAAGACGCGCAGCGGGATGAGTGTCTATGTGGATGGCGCGTTGCAAGCAGTCACTGATCATGATAGTTCATCATTTGCGGGAAGTTTGAGCAATGCGGCGAATTTTGAGATGGGCGCTCGTGACGGTACCAACCAGCCGTGGAGTGGTTCTATTGATGAAGTGCTGATGTTTAACAGGACGCTAAGCGCTCAGGAAATAAACCAGTCTTACCTTGATGGTAATAGCAGTAAGCATCTTGAGACAATCGTTAGCCAGGAACTCTCTGTTGGTCAGAATTGGTCTGTTGCGGTTACTCCGAATGATAATCAGCCGAACACAGATGGGACGACCAAGACGAGCAATAGCGTAACGATCAGTGCGAACGTGGATCCTTCCATTGCACAGGTTATTTTGAATAGTACTGATGGTTCTGGCGCAACAGGCAATAACGCAAGTACGAATGAGAATTTGACGGTGTTCGTGATCAACGCAACTGATGCAGACAGTGACTCCATCCAAAACATTACTGACTGGCGTGTCAACGGAACTTCGATTGCAGTGCTGAACATGCCGTTTGAGACGAACACTGCGTCAACCGCGCGCAATTATGCTCCTGGTGGCAACAATGGCTCGCCTACAAGTATTTCCTGGATGAGCACTGGCAAGGTGGGGGGCGCGATAGACTTTGACGGTTCGAACAGCCTCATGACGGTCGCAAACACAGCAGCGATGAACACTGGTTCTTTTTCTGTTGAGTTCTGGTTTAATCCCGATCAGCTGAGGATACAACTTCTTTTCCATAAAGTTGCCAGTTGTTGCGCGTGCACCAATGGTTGGCGTATCTTTATGTCAGGTGGCACGGGTACGATTGAGTTTGATGGCTGTGGCGAGGTTGCTAATGTGAATACGGGCACCACTGCTGCAGGGACATGGAATCACTTGGTTGCAACATATGATTCGATAACACAAAACGCGAGTATTTACTTGAATGGAACTTTGCAGGCATCAGCTACAGGGGTTGATATGCAGAACACGTTCGCCAATACATTGACGTTCGCTCCAAGCGAAGTGGCAAGGTTTGATGGAAAGATGGACGAGTTCAGGATGTATGATCGTTCGCTGTCCTCGCAGCAGGTCAGGCAGTTGTATGTAGATGGTAATCGAAGTAAGCATCCAGAAACGTTTGTTTCTCAGGAATTGCGTCACGGCCAGAACTGGAGTGTTGCTGTTACTCCTAACGATAACCAGAACGCTTCGGATGGTTCAACAGTGTTGAGCAATAATGTTACAATTTTGAATAGTGATCCGAGCATCGCACAGGTCATTTTGAATTCTACTGATGGCAGTGGTTTCACTGGAAATAACGCATCGACAAGTGAGAACTTGACGGTGTTCGTAATCAACGCAACTGATGCGGATGGCGATTCAATCCAGAACATTACTGATTGGCGTGTGAATGGAAATTCAATAGCGGTTTTGAACATGCCTTTTGAGACGAATGTTTCGAGTTTGGTTTCTGGTGCGGTGAAGAGTTATGCGAGTGTGTCGAATAATGGTACTCTTGGAAATGGTGTGTCTTCTGCTTCGCCTGTGTGGAATTTGTCTGGTCGTGTTGGTGGCGCGTTTACTTTTGATGGGGGGGATAATATTTTGATTGGTTCGCTTGTTGGTTTCCCTGCGAGTGGTAATAGTGCGCTTAGTTTTAGCGGGTGGTTTAAGACTTCAGATTCTTCTGGTGATGATTTGTTGTTAATAATGGGCGACACTGCACACACACGAGGGTATCATCCATATGTGAGTAATAGCGTGTTTGCGTGTGGTTTTGGCTATCCTGGCGGGGAGGTTGCTGGGGCAGGTGTCAATGTTGCGGATAACGCTTGGCATCATTTTGTGTGTGCGGTGAATTCGTCAAAGTTCCAGTGGATTTATCTTGATGGTGTGCTTAAGAATGCGACGCAGTTGACGACGAGTCATACGTTCTTTACAGAAGAGATATATGTTGGTTCTGGGGCGACTGGTTCGAACTTTTTCACAGGAACGCTTGATGAGGTTGCCATTTTTAATCGTACGTTGACTTCTGCGCAAGCCTACCGGCTTTATCTTGATGGGAATAACAGCAGGCATTTGGAGTCTGTGGTGAGCAATGAGCTTTTGGCGGGTCAGGCGTGGTCGGTTGCGGTTACTCCAAATGATAATCAGCCGAATACTGATGGCGCGACTGTGGTAAGTAATAACGTGACTATTGTATCAGCGAATACCGCTCCTTCTATTGCTCAGGTGGTTTTGAATAGCACGGATGGGAGCGGTTATCTTGGTAATAATGCTACGACGAATGAGAACTTGACTGTTTTCATCACCAACGCGACAGACGCGGATAATGCGTCGGTGCAAAACATTACCGACTGGCGGGTGAATGGAACTTCTGTTGCGGTTTTGAATATGCCGTTTGAGACGAATTCTAGCAGTACTGCAACAGGAGCGATTAGGGATTATTCAGCATTTACTAACAATGGTACGCTTGGCAATGGGGTGTCTTCGAATGCGCCAGGGTGGACTTCATCGGGAAAGGTGGGCGGCGCGTATTCGTTTGATGGGTCAAATGATTTTGTCAGGGTGCCCAATAGTGTGAGCATAACTCCGAATTTGCAAGGATACAGTTATGAGGCGTGGTTTAAGGCATCTTCGCTTCCGGCATTCAATAGGATATTGTGGAAAAACTCGGGCGGGGCCGTTTTCAATGGGATTTATTTGATGACTTCTGGGAGCTCGGCATTCTTTGGGATTGGGGATGGTACAAATGTTGCGCAACCGAACGCTCCGATTACTGCGAATACTTGGTATCACTTGGTTGGTGTTTATGATCGTTCAACGAGCACTGCTCATCTTTATGTAAATGGAACGTTGCAGGCGAGCGTGACTCAATCGCTTGGTTCGGTGAATTATGCAGGGGATCTGTACATCGGTTCGCTCGATGGAGGGTCAGAGTTCTTTAATGGGTTGATTGACGAAGCACGCATCTATAACCGTTCGCTCTCGGCCGCGCAAGTTGCCAGACTTTACAATGACAGTCTGAATGGCAATCATCCGACGACTTTCGTCTCGCAAGAGCTTCATCGTGGCGATGTTTGGAGTGTTGCTGTGACTCCTAATGATAACGAGCCTAATACGGATGGAACAACAGTTCTCAGCAACAACGTTACTATTCTCAATAGCGATCCTGCGATTGCCCAGGTCATCTTGAACAGTTCTGATGGCAGTGGTGCTTTGGGTAATAATGCTTCTTCGAGTGCGAATTTGACAGTGTTTGTGATCAACGCAACTGATGCTGATGGCGACAGCGTTCAAAACATCACTGATTGGCGCGTGAATGGAACTTCAATAGCTGTTCTTAATTTGCCGTTTGAGACTAACAGCAGTTCGACTGCGGCGGGAGCGATTCGTGATTATTCAACGTTTGGGAATAATGGCACTCTTGGTGCGGGTACTGCTGCGAATGTTCCTGTGTGGAACTCTTCTGGAAAGGTTGGTGGGGCGTATACTTTTGATGGTGTGGATGATTACATTGATCTTGGTACTCCTGCGAGTCTGCAGATTACAACGCTGACTGCTGAGGCGTGGGTGAGGCGACATGGTGTTGGCACGAGCGATGGTATAGTTTCTTCAGCGACCAATGGGTGGGGGTTCTATTTCTCCCCTCTGAACAAGCTTTGTATTGGAATGGTCGGCATTAGTGAAGCGTGCAGTACTGGAACAATCACTGATACTGCGAGTTTGCATCATGTGGCCGTAACGTATGATGCCTCAACTGCTCGCTTTTATTTCAACGGAAGCCTTGATTCCAGTGTCGCGTATGCCAATCCGGGATTTGCTTCAGCGCAGAAGGCTGTTGGTGGGCGTCCTGATACGACGTCTGATGCATTTGCAGGAACTCTGGATGAGGTGCGGGTGTATGGCCGTGTGCTTTCCGCTCAAGAAGTTAATCAGTCTTTTATTGACGGCAACCGCAGCAAGCACATTGAAACTGTTGTGAGCAATGAGCTCTCGATTGGCCAGAACTGGTCGGTCGCAGTTACTCCAAACGACAACCAGAACGCAAGCGACGGTACGACAGTCTTGAGTAATAACGTCACCATTGTCTCCGCGAACACAGATCCATTCATTGGCCAAGTGATATTGAACAGCACGGATGGGTCTGGCTACTTGGGCAATAACGCAACAAGAGACGAGAATCTGACTGTCTTTGTCATCAACGCGTCTGACTCTGACAACAATTCAGTTCAGAACATCACTGACTGGCGTGTCAATGGAACGAGTATTGCAGTCTTGAATTTGCCGTTTGAGACGAATTCAAGCGATGTGAGCAGCGGGGCGATCAGGAGTTATTCGACTGCGGGTAACAACGCGCAATTAGGTGAGGGGTCTTCTGGTGCTGCTCCGCAATGGAATGGTTCAGGGAAGGTCGGCGGTGCGTACACGTTTGATGGCGCGAATGATTTTATTCATGTTGCAAATAATGCGTCTCTCAAACCTTCGACGTACAGCATTGCCTTTTGGCTAAGGCCTGACGTGATCACGGCTACGGGGGCGAATCTTGCAACGATCATCGTGGGGACCCGTGATTTAGATAGCGTCAATAACAATTTTGGGGCGTGGATTGATTTCAGTGCGGTGGGCGCGTTTGTGCGCAACAATGTTGGGACCATCACTGTTGTATCGGAGAGCGTGCCAATCCAGATAAATGTGTGGACGCATTATGTGATTACTGCAGATGGATCAACCTTGCGGTTATACAAGAATGGTTCGTTGAATAATAGTGGAGCATATGCAAACTTGCAGACAAACAGCCAGCCGATCGTCATTGGCGAGCGTTATTTCAACAGTAATAACCTGGGGACATTCTTCGATGGCACGATGGATGGAATCATGATTTTCAATCGCACGCTGAGCACAGCTGAAGTCGTGCAGTTGTATAACGACACGAATCAAGGCAAGCATTTGAGCGCGATCGCATCAGCCGAACTGCGTCGCAGCGATGTGTGGTCTGTTGCCGTTACTCCTAATGATAATCGGCCGAATACTGATGGTGTTACTGTGTTGAGCAATAATGTGACAATCGTGAATGCGCATCCTTCCATCGCGCAGGTCATCTTGAACTCGACTGATGGCAGTGGTGCTTTGGGTAATAATGCGTCTACGAGTGAGAATATCACAGTCTTTGTCATTAACGCGTCTGATGCGGATGGTGATTCTGTTCAGAACATAACTGATTGGAGAATAAATAGCACTTCTATTGCAGTGTTGAATTTGCCGTTTGAGACGAATGCGAGTTCAACTGTTACAGGAGTAGTTAGAGACTATTCGTCGTTTGGGAATAATGGTACTTTGGGCAATGGAATTGTTGCGAACGCTCCTGTTTGGACTGCTTCTGGAAGGGTTGGTGGCGCGTATACTTTTGATGGTGTTGATGATTATGTTGATTTCGGGGATATAAACGCGTTAGATGGCTTGTCTTCTTTATCGATAAGCTTATGGGTTAAACCAATATCTCTTAGCGCGTTAAAATCATTGATAAGCAAATACAGCGCCGCTACTGGAAACTTTTTCGTAGGGACTGCTGAGTTTGACATGAATGATCTCGTTTTTGCACCTACCGCTATTGGAGGGCTTGATATTGGTTTCACAACAGGAAATTTTTTGGATAATAATGTATGGACACAGGTGGTAATGGTTTATGATGGTTCCGGGATTGGCAATGCGGGACGTTTAAAAGCTTACATTAATGGCAGCTCTGTTAGTTTATCCTTCTCGGGCACTATACCTGGCACTCTGCCTTCCAATTCGCTTCCCGTATTAATAGGTTCTGCCTCTGATGGTAGATACTTTAACGGGGTTATAGATGAAGTTTTAATTTTTAATCGTTCATTGTCTGCAGATCAGGTATACCAATTATATGTTGATGGCAATCGCAGCAGGCATTTGGAAACGATCAGTTCCTCACAGCTTCGTCGCGGTGATGTTTGGAGTGTTGCTGTTACTCCTAATGATAATCAGAATGCAAGTGATGGTTCGATTGTGCTCAGTAATAATGTGACTATTTTGAATGCTGATCCTGCTATTGCACAGGTCATCTTGAACAGCACCGATGGTAGTGGGGCTACAGCAAATAATGCCTCTTTGAGAGAGAACCTGACCGTGTTCGTCATCAACGCGACTGATGCGGATGGTGACGGGGTGCAGAATATTACTGATTGGCGTGTGAATGGAACTAGTATTGCTGTGTTGAATATGCCGTTTGAGACGAATACGAACTCCACTGCTCTTGGTGCGATCCGTGATTATTCATCATATGGAAATAATGGAACTCTGGGGAATGGGAGTGTGGCGAATGCTCCTGTGTGGAATTCTTCTGGTCGTGTTGGTGGTGCGTATGTGTTTGATGGGACTACTGACTACATCGTCACGCAGCAGAACACAGGGATATCGGGCAATCCTTCATTCTCTATAGAGACGTGGCTTAAGACGAATACAACGAGTGCCGCCCAGTGCGCGGTCCTTGCTGGCGACGAGACCGTGGCTCTTGCAGCAGCGGGTTTGTGCATCAATGTTGTTGGCGCGGGCGGGGTGAGTCTTGAGTTTGCAGGAGGGAATGGAGCGAGAACTGCTGGTGGAATCATTTCAGCGAACACGATGCATCACATCGTGGCAGTCAAGACTCCTGGGCCGATCAGCACGACAACTTCCATCTACGTTGATGGCGTGCTGCAGGCTCTGTCTACATCATCGGCCAATACTCCAAGTATCACGAACCTGGTTGCCCAAATTGGGTGGTTCGGTCCGGCGGGACTCTTATATTTCAACGGAACTATAGATGAAGTGAGGATTTACAATCGTACGTTGACTGCAGCCCAGGTTCAACAATTATTCCTTGACGGTAATCGTTCTCATCATCCAGAGACTTTTGTAGAGCAGGAAACCTCTCTTGGTGACAATTGGTCTGTCGCCGTGACTCCGAATGATAATCAGAATGCGAGTGATGGTTCTACGGTGTTAAGCAATAACGTGACGATTGTGTCTGCGAATGTCGCTCCTTCCATCACGCAAGTCATTCTGAACAGTACCGATGGTTCTGGTGCTTCTGGCAATAATGCATCGACAAGTGAGAACTTGACGGTTTTCATCATCAACGCAACTGATGCGAACGATGATGGTGTTCAGAATATTACTGACTGGCGCATTAATGGAACAAGTATTGCAGTTTTAAACATGCCGTTTGAGACGAACACGAGTTCAACAGTATCTGGCGCGGTGAGGGATTATTCGCAATCAGGAAATGGCGGTCAGCTCGGTGGCGGAACTGCGGCCAATGCGCCGGCGTGGACTTCCGCAGGTAAAGTTGGCGGTGCGTATTCGTTTGATGGGGTCAACGATCATGTTGTGGTTCCTGATTCTGATTCGCTTGATATTCAGAATGCTATTGCTCTTGAGGCGTGGGTGAATTATGATTCTCTTACCAGCTTTGATAGGATTTTCGGGAAATATACTGGTTCATGTGCGAGTCCTTTTAGGGTGTATGGGCTTGAGTTGGCGTCTGGTAATAAGTTTTGTCTTGTTCTTTCTGATGGGACAAACGATTTTGGCTGTCTTTCGAGTACAACGTCGATAAGCACAGGTCAATGGTATCACGTGGTTGGAACTTATGATCGTAGTACGAAGAGGATTTACGTTAATGGTGTTCTTGAGAATCAGACATCAGAGACTCGTGCTCTTGGCGTGAATGGTCAGCCGGTTCGCATAGGGGGTGATCCTGCTGGGTGCAGTGAGTTCATGGATGGCACTATTGATGAAGCACGCATCTATAATCGTTCGCTTTCCGCGGAACAAGTCTATCAACTCTACCTTGACGGCAACCGCAGCAGGCATCTCGAAACAATAGTTAGCAATGAACTTTCTGTTGGCCAGAACTGGTCTGTCGCCGTTACTCCTAATGATAATCAGCCGAATACTGATGGTGCGACGGTTCTTAGCAACAATGTGACTATTCTGAACTCAGACCCTGCCATCGCTCAAGTCATCTTGAACAGTACTGATGGCAGTGGTGCAACGGCAAATAATGCGTCAACAAGTGAGAATCTGACAGTATTCGTTATCAACGCTACCGATGCAGACAATGACGCAGTTCAGAACATTACTGATTGGCGCGTGAATGGAACTAGTATTGCTGTTTTGAATATGCCGTTTGAGACGAACAGTAGTTCCACTTCATCTGGTGCTGTTCGTGATTATTCGCAGTTTGGTAATAATGGTACGTTGGGGAATGGTACTGCAGGGACTGTGCCTGTGTGGAATTTGTCCGGGCAAGTTGGTGGGGGTTATGTTTTTGATGGTGTTAATGATATGATTAGTCTTGGTGATGTGGTAAAGACGCAGCTTGGGTTTAATTATTCTGTTGAGGCGTGGATTCGTCCAAGGACAGTGTCTGGGCTGCACGCTGTTGTTGGTTATTCAACTACTCTTACTGAGCCTAATCCGTTTTTGTTATTGTTGGACCAGTTTAATGCGGATGTCAGATTTCTTGTGAGGGATAATGCATTGACAGTTGCTACTGCAACAAAATCTTCTGCACTGACGGCTAATGTGTGGCATCATGTTGTTGGTGTGAGGGCTGGCAATACTGTGAATGTTTATGTTGATGGGGTTAATGGCACTCCTGCAACAGCGTCATTGGGGGCTATTAGCGTTAATAATCTTAAGATTGGGACTATACAGGATGAAAGCGGTCCTGATGAACTTTTCAACGGCACGATTGACGAAGTACGCATTTATAATCGTTCGCTTTCCGCGGCACAAGTCTATCAACTCTACCTTGACGGCAACCGCAGCAGGCATCTCGAAACAATAGTTAGCAATGAACTTTCTGTTGGCCAGAACTGGTCTGTCGCCGTTACTCCGAATGATAATCAGCCGAATACTGATGGTTCTACGGTGTTAAGCAACAATGTAACAATCATTTCAGAAGCAGTCTGTCCGCTCAGCATAACATCAAGCACGATGCTAACTGAGAACGTGACGTGTCCTGCTACTGCAGTGCAGGTTGATTCGGACAACGTGATGCTGGATTGTGCTGGGAATGTTGTGACTTATGATACTGCTGGTGGCGGGCAGGATCAGGGTGTTTTGGTTAGTGGAAGGAATAATGTCACAGTAAGAAATTGCGCGATTGTTGATGGTAATGCTGGAGGCGCGTTTGGAATTGGAATCAATGTGACGAATTCCAACAACAACTTGTTTGCAAATAATTCTTTGCAGACGAATGGTACGAATGATAATTATGGTGTTTTGTTGCAATCCGGTTCGTCCAACGTTTCGTTGATGAATAATACGATAGGGACTAATGGGACTTCTTCTGGAATCGGCATTGTTGTGAGCAGTGGGTCTGGTATTGTTGTGCTGAACAATACTATTCTGACCAATAGCAGCTCATCCAATGGTATTGGCATACAAGCAACTTCTATGAGCAGCAGTGCTTTTGGGAACAACACGATCAATACTGGAAGCACTGCTGGGAACACGAATATTGGAGTGCGTTTCATTGGCGGTTCAAACAACTTGGTTGAAAACAATTCAATCATCACGAATGGTAGCACGTTAAATCATGGCTTGCGTTTGGAGGGTTCTACAGCGGGCAATGTTGTGCGTAATAACTCGATCATCGCGCGTGGTTCGGGTTCGGATAATGATGGTCTGAGGATGGTTGGCGCTACTGCTCACTCCATAGTTAACAACAATATAGTTACTGTGTCTGCTGGAGGTCTTGGCTTTGGTATGTTCTTGGCTAGTGGAGCGAATAACAACGCAATCGGCAGCAACACTATCACAACGAGTGGTGCGGGGGGTTCAAACTGGGGTATTCGTTTGAACACTCTGAACAATCTGGTTGAGAATAATACTGTGCGGGCTTCTGGCTTTAGTAATGATCGGGGTATTGCGGTTCAATTCTCTAGTACGGGTAACATGGTGCGCAACAACACTGTTGTTACTACCAGCGGGACTGGCATGTCCGTTGAAACAACCTCGACAAACAACTTTTTTGACAATAACTCGATAGTTGCTGCTGGTTCTGGCATTACTGTTGCGTCTTCTGATAATAACGTGAGCCGTAACGTCATACGAGCAAGTGGTGCAAGCGTAATAGGAATTGCTATTGGTGTTGGTGGTGGTGCGGCAACTGCAAACTCGAACAATTTCACTGGTAATATTATCAATGTGAGTGCGGGAGGTCTTGCAGGTATTACTATTCAAGGAGCAAACTTCTCGAACTTCACTGATACGATCATTTCTGCACCGAGTTGGATTAGTTCGGGAGTGATTTCTTCAGGTCCTGTTACTAGTAATTTCACAAACACAACGTTCGTTACTGGCAATGGAAGCGTTCGTTTCCCTGATCTTATATTATTGTCTGGTGCGCAGGACGTCACACAGTTTAAGCTCAACGTTACTACCAATAATTCATTCGTTAATAGCACGAGCTTGTCTTTGTTCAACACAACTGCGCAAGTGACTTTGAATGGAGTTCCATTCACAGATCCTCGTCCGCGTGTTGACTTTGAAGACGATGGAACGTTTACAAACTGTAATGCTCCTCAATGTACTGAAGTGAGCTTTGCTGGCGGCGTGTATGTTTTCAACGTTTCTAGCTTTACAAGTTATGCTGCTTCAGAGTCAGCAGCCTGTCCACTCAACATTACGACAAGCACGACATTGGCTGAGAACGTGACTTGTCCTGCTACTGCGATCCAGATTCAGTCGAACAATGTTGAATTGGATTGTGCTGGATTCAATGTAAGTTATGCGAATAGTGCGGCAGGAAATGGGATTTTTGTATTCCAGAGGTCGAATGTCACGGTTAGGAATTGTAATGTTGTGAAGACGAACGCGAGTGTAGTAGGATCTTCAGGCTTTTTGGTGCAGTCAACAAACAACAGCAGGTTCGTTAACAACTCTGCGACTACGAATGGAGCTGGTTCGCGAGGAATGTTGATAGTAAGCGTGATAAACAGTACTTTTGAGAATAATACGGGGGTTGGAGTGAGTGATGAGGGCATTGTTGTTGGCAGTAGTACGAATAATACCTTGCGGGGGAATACTGGCCGGAGCACGAGCGGTGGCTATGGGCTGCACGTTCAGTCTGCCTCTGCCAATTTCCTGTTTGGAAACACGGGTAATAGCTCTACCTCTATCGGCTTACGTTTGAATTCGGCAACGAATAATACTCTTATTGAAAACACAGGAGTGAGCGGGTCGTTGGCAGGAATCGGTTTGGAGGGTAGTAGCAATAACACACTGAGTGGGAACAATGGTACTGGGTTGGCCGATGCGAGAGGCATTTCGCTCTCAGCATCAAGTGTGAACAATACCCTGATAAGGAATAGAGGCACGAGCGGGTCCAACAGAGGCATGGATTTGCTTTCTGGCAGCAATAACAATATCTTGTTCCACAACACCGGACTGAGCAACAGTGGCAATGGAATGGAACTTGCAGGAAACAACAATACGTTTTATAACAACACATTCGTGATTGCGATAACCAATACAACCGGAAGCGCGATTGATATTTCCGGTGAAGGCAACAACCTCGCCAACACCAGCATTCTGGGCGGTCAAAATGCGATGCGGTTTACTGCTTCGAGTAATAATACCTTTGTGAACACGACTCTTGTCACTGGGAGTACTTGGGTGGAAGTCGATGCGACAAGTCAAAATAACTCATTCACGCGTACTCTCTTCCATTCAAACAACGGAAGCATTCTTATGATCAACACTGCAATAATCCCGGTGAGCACATCAATAGTCCATGAGCCGGACAACAACAATCTCAACACAAGCTTCAACAATTCCTTCCTCAACAGCACAAACCTTACTTTCTTGAACACTTCCGCTCAAATCACGTTGCGTGGTTTGTCTTTCACAGATCCTCGTCCGCGTGTTGATTTTAATGATGATGGTGTGTTTGAGCAGTGTAATCCTCCGCAGTGCATAGAAGTGAGTTATGTAGGTGGCGTGCTTGTGTTTAACGTTTCTAGCTTTACGAGTTATGCTGCTGGAGAACTAGGCAACATTACAATCAACGTATCCAAGTCTGATGGTTCTGATCCTGTGAATAATGGTTCTACGCTATCTTACAATATTACAATCAATAATACGGGTACTGAGACTGCGTTTAATGTGACTTTGGTTGAAACGTATCCTGGCAGTGTGGTGTTTAATGGTAGTCAGCCGGTTCCGAGTGTTGGTAACAATACTTGGTTGTTGGGCAATCTTTCTCCAGGCAATAGCACGACTGTAAATATTACTGTGAACGTTAGTGCGGGAGCAAGTGGTACGTTGAACAATACTGTTAACGCATCATTCCAGAACTTGTCTGGTGGTAATGGTTCTGTTGTTGTTTCTGAGCTTACAACGGTTAACGTTACTGTTGTTCCGCCTGTTCCGTCTCCTGCTCCGTCGGGTGGTGGCGGTGGTGGTGCTACGCGTGCAACGCAGAACGTGAGTATTCCAAGGGAATTCAACATGCCTGCTGCTTCATTTGTTACGCCGTATTTGAATAAGTTTGATCGTGTTGTGTTTGATGTTGCTGGCGAGCGGCATGTTTTGACTGTTTTGAATGTTGGTGTGAATAATGTTTTGTTGCGCGTGCAGAGTGAGCCTCAGGAGTTTGTACTTTCATCTGGTCAGTCAAAGGATGTTGATGTTACAGATGATGGTTTGCCTGATTTGCGTGTTCAGGTTGTCATGTTGTTCAACAACCAGGTGTCTTTGGCGTTGGCGAAATTGTCTCCACAAACTACAAACTACCCACTACAAACTACAAACTACCAACCACAAACTGCTGGCCAACCGCCAATAGCTAATGGTTTGGTGGACCGTGCTGTTAGCACAGCAAGAGATGCAGCAGACTCTGTTTCTGTTATTGGGCGTTCTGTTGCTCAGAAAGCAAGAGAAGTTGACTGGAAGAGTGTTGGATACATGCTTGGGGCTGTTTTGCTGGTTGTTTTGTTGGCGGTAGTGACGTTCCGTGCTGGCCAGGTTGCGGTTCGTGTTCCTGGCGTGGTGCGTGGCAAGTGGGCTGCGTATCAGGCGCGTCGTGCAGAGCAGCGTAGGTTTGTTGCAAGGGAGATACCTCGTGTTGGTTTGAATGCTGGCAGGATTGATAGTTTGTTGCATAAGTATAGAAAAGATCTGACTGGCAGACTTTGGAAGGAGCGTGTTGATGCAATTGCCAGGAAGCCAGCGCCACGAGATATCAACTACAAACTACAAACTACTAGCCAACTGCCTTTGGAGAAAGAGTCTGGTCTTGTTGGCAGGTTGTTGAGAAGGTATAGGCGTGATTTGAGTAATGATGTGTTGTGGAAGAAGCCGGTTAAGGTTGACAAGTTGTCGCAGAAACCTGACGTCAGGGGCCAGGTTAACGCGTTTGATGCTTTGGATAAGGATATTGGGCGTGTTAACAAGTTGTTGAAAGTGTATGAGCGTAAGTTGCGGAAGCGGTAGGTTTAAAAGTATCTTTGTTTTTAAGAGTGGTAAAAATGAGGTCAAAGGTCTTCCTGTTGGTATGTATATTATTGGTAGTTCTTGTTGCATGCACGAAGGCTGAGTGTAAGAAGACTGAGGATTGTGTTGGCAAACCAAAGTCTACTTTTACTGCGAGTTGTGAGGAGAAAAAGTGTGTTTACAAGCCTATTCCTGGTGTTGTGGGTAATGGTGTGTGTGATTCTGGTGAGAACAAGTGCAGTCATCCGCAGGATTGCGGTCAGTGTTCTGGCAAGGTTCCACAGAGCCAGTTCTTGTCGTATAAATGTACTGAGCAGAAGTTGTGTGTTGAGGAGGTTTCTGGTGCGAAACCTGTGTTTGCCGCTGCTGAAGCTTCCATGTCTGGTGATAAGTTCAAGGTTGATTTTAGTTATAATATGCCATTCAACATGAAGAAGGACTTGTTCACTGTGACTTTCACTTTGAGTCAGAGTCCTCAGAATCGTGATGAGCGGTTGGTGCGTGCAGAGTTAATAGGCACGACTAAAGATAAGCGAACCATCACGGTATTAAGAGAGGATATCAATAGGTATTTGTGGACGAGCGGTAGTTCTGTCACGCACGATTTTATTTTGGACTTCCCGACTGTTGAGCTTGAAGGAGAGCTTTCAAATCTTGTTTTGAGTATTGATTTTGAATATGTTCTGTTGCAGGGAAGCAAGCGTGTTCCAAAGCAGGGCTCATTCAAGGTGAATGTGAAGGACAAGCTTGTGTTCGTTAAACCGGGTGCGAGTTATTCTTGTCCTTCAAGTTGTGATGATAAGAACTTGGGAACGCGTGATACTTGTAGTGCGCAGACTGGTTTCTTCTGCAGGCATGAGCCTATTCCGAATGCTTGTGGCAATTATCAGTGTGACCAGACTGAAACGAAGTGTTCTTGTGCGCAGGACTGTGGTCCTTGTCAGGGTAGCGCTGGTAACTTTTTGGACTTCACGTGCAGGGGCAATCAGTGCGTGACTATTTTGAAGCCAGGCACATCCGTTCAGCCGAATAGCTTGTTTGATGATAGGAATTTTGGTCCTGTTCAGTTGAATAATAATTTCAAGTTTAACAATCCGTTTACTGTTGGCAAGGATGAGTTGCAGATTGATTTGAAGATTTACAAGTCTGATCCTTCTGTGTCTCGTGTTGTTGTAGAGACTGTTCGCGTGTTGGATGGCCAGCAGCAGCTTGCAGACGCTAGTCCAAATCAGGAGTTGAGTTCCTCAGCGAGCACAGTGAGCGTTTCTATTCCTGGCATTGTTGAGTATGAAGAGGACCATAATTTGATTGTTGGTGTTTGGTATATGTATGTCCAGAATGATCAGGAGAAGCGTGGTAACTTCCAGAAGCCTTTGGGCAAGGTTACTTTGATAAGGCCGGAATAGGACGAAGGTTGTAGGATGAAGAGCAAAAAAATAGTGACTGATTTGAATGGAGCAGGTCTTCTTCCTTCTTCCTTCTTCCTTCTACCTTCCAAAAAGGGTATTGAGTTCAGCATCGGAATGGTGGTCGCGCTAATTATTGGCGTGCTAGTTTTCATATTGTCTGTTAACTTGTTGTTCAAATGGTTTGGCAGCGCTCAGGAGTTGGAGCAGGAGATTGACCGCCAGACTCAGGAGCAGATTTTGCAGACTTTGAAGTCTGGCAATCAGTTGGTTGTTATTCCTTTTACTGTTGTAGACGCAAAGCGTGGCGCGATGGCAAAATTTGCACTTGGTGTTCGTAATATTGGTGCACAGGCGCGTTTCGGTGCTATTTTGAGTTTTGATGAGGCTTATGCTCCTGATGGCTCTGTTATCTCTCAGAAGAACGCTCAGTTTGTTGAGCAGAGGTGGTTGGGCAACTTCAAGAGTGTTCCTCCTTTTACTTTGAAGAAGAATCAGCAGGAGGTTAGGCCTTTGTTGATTCGTGCTGACGTGAATGCTGGTCAGGGTATTCCAACGCAAAAGGGCGACTATGTGTTTAATGTTTGCGTGTATAAGGATGAGGGACAGTCTCCTCCTGAGTGCAAGCCTGAGAACCGGAAGCAATTCTATACTGAGAAAGTTTATCAGGCGACGGTTAGGGTAATTTAGCCGCTGTTAGCCATTAGTACTAATAGTCATTAGCTAACAGCCAACAACTAATTGAGGTTGAAGGTATAAGGCGGAAGGGTGAAGATTGCGTTTCTTCTACCTTCACCCTTCGTCCTACTACCTTCGTCCTACTTAATTACTCCAACCAATATTCCTTTCACGTTCTCGTAGGGCACTTCCCAGGGGTCTTCTTCTGGGTTTGCTACTCCTTTGGTTTTGTAATGTGTTGTGCCGTCTTTAGTGAGAACTTCAGTTACTAAATGTAGTACTACTCCGTCAACGCTTGGCTCGTAGAATGAAATTATGTCTCCTGTGTGTATTTCGTCTGGTGATGTTGGTATGCGTTCTAGTGCTGTTGATGTGTCTGTTATGATTGGGGCCATGCTGTTGCTTGTTACTTTTGCATAGCGTAGTCCTGGATAGTTGATTGTTAAGTGGTCGTTGTAGACGATTATGGCGTCAAATGGTATTTGTTGTGTGCTCGTGAATGGTTCTGTGCTGTATGCTAGGCGTGTTTCAACTGTTGGCCCTGCTATTATGGCTAATACTAGCATTGTTAATACGACCTTCATCATACCAATTCCCCCGTATGATGGCTGTCTGTCGTGCTTAAGTAACTTCATAATTACTGTCAAGTGAATTTGTTCTGGCGCAGGAGTCCAGTATACAAAAAAGTAATTTTTATATACTGGTTCTGTTTAGTGCTTTATTGTGAAAACGCCAGTTGTGTTATTACTTGTGATGGTAGCTGCAGCGCAGGCTGCAACGGTGACCTTGTCACCAACCTCAGTTTATGAATCAACTAGTTCCTGGCTTAGTCTTGATGTTAACAATTTGAACGGGTCCTCGATAGTAACTCAAGTTATCGCTAACAGTTCTTTGTCTTTGTTGAGCGCAGCTACTTATTCGGGCTGGACTACAAGCACAACTGCTCAAAGTGCAACTTGGTCTGGCGGCTCTGTTGAAACTAACGTGCGTTCTGCATTGTTTGAATTCCAAGTTCGTGCTCCGCTAGTATTGAGCGATGTTCAGGTGATTGTTGAGGCGCGTATGAACGGCGCTCCTTTGTTTTTGAACTTGAACGTTTTGAATGACGTCTCCCCGCCTAACGTTACTGTTGTGTCTCCTAATGGTTTTGTTGCTCCTGCTGCGCAGAATGTTTCTTTGCTTGTTGTTGATTCTGAGACTGGCGTGCAGAATGCGTCGTATCAATGGAGTGATTGTTCAGGCAGTCCGGTCAGTGTGTCATTGACTCGATCGGGAAGCTTGTTCACAGGCCTGGCGAACTTTGCAGGATTTGCTGAGGGCAGCACGGTGTGTTATACTGTGACTGCAACCAATAATGCTGGTGAGACTGCAAATTTTTCTGGCCAGTTGAGAGTTGATGCTACTCCTCCGAGTGTTACTGCATTTGGTCCGACTGGTTTTGTTAACGAGTCTGTTGACTTCCGTTTCCAAGCTGCCGATAATCTTGCATCATCTCTTTCCTGCGCGTTAAGCGTGAATGGTAGTGTATTGCAGACTCTTTCCGCAGCGAATAATACTAATGTGGTTGCTTCAAGTAACTTGTCAAATTTCTCTGAAGGCTCGTTGGTATGGAGTGTCTCTTGTGTTGATGGTGTTGGTTTGTCAGGCAGCTCTCAGCAAGGTATTGTTCTTGACAAGCAGCCTCCTGTCATAACTGTGAACACTCCGGCGACAATATTGCGCGGTGTTTCCACCTCTTTCAGCTCGCTGATCACAGATACTATTGGTGTTGCATCAGTGAATGCATCATTTGATGGCTCTGCTGTTGGGTTGGCGCAGAATGGCTCTGTATACCAGGGTGTTATGAATTCTGCAGTTCTTGGCGCAAAGCAGTTGGTTGTGCAGGCGCGTGATAATGCGGGCAGAACGACTGCTTCAAATGTATCAGTTCAGGTTGTTCCAAATCATCGTGTTACTTTGTCTTTGTCTCCAAATCCGGCAAACCCGACTAGCACGATAACTGCCTCTGGCAGTGTTGTTGGAGACGGTGCATTTGCGGCTTCATCAGTTCTTGTGCGTACGCCTTCAGGTAACTTTACAACTCCATTGTCAAATGGTTCGTATAGCGTGAACTTTGGCGCTCCTGCTGCTGGATCGTACTTGATATATGTTGAATTTGTTGAGAATGGGGTTACTTATGTTAACCAGAGCACTTTGACTGTTGCAAGCACTGTGAATGCCGATCCTTCGTTTAATGGTGGTAGTGGAATTGCGCGTGGCGGAGGAAGACGTTCCAGCTCAGGAGGAAGCTCGGGTGGGAGGTCTTCTGATTCCTCTTCTGATTCAACTGTTTCGTCTGCTGAAGAGTCTGCACCGAAGAATGTTAGCCGGTCAAGGTCTGCTGTATACCAACCTCTTGATCCTGAGGTTCCTAGACAGGCATTGACTCCTAAGGCAACTGGTGCGTTCACGCTGCCCGGTCCTGTTAAATGGTTGGCATTGTTCATTGGATTGCTCGTGCTTGCTGGTGTTGGTTCTTATGCTTACCAAAGGAGGGCAAAGGGCGAACCAAAGGATGGGCAGGTTAACTGGGATAATTATTTTGAGAAGTAAATGGTGCTTGAGCAATTTTTTCACAAAAGGATTGTGTTGCGGCATTTCTATTTTCTTTTTCTTTTGAGTGCATTGTATGTTTTTATTGCGTTTGGAGTTCAGGAAGTGTTTTTTCCAGGGCAGGGCTTGGCTAGTGTTTTGTTGGTCACAATCTTATTGTTGCCTAGTTTGCATCATTTGATTATTGTTGAGGAAACTATTGAACGTAGCGGTTCAAGGCATTTTTGGTCGCGTCATCACACGATTGTTAAGTGCTATTTGGGTGGTTTTTTTGGGTTGCTTGCTGGTTTTCTCTTGCTTGGTATTTTTGAGCCATCTTCATTGTCTTATCAGACAATGCAATTGCAAACTGGTCATTTGAAGCCTGAGTTGATCACTCAGTTTTTGCAGGGTTACAGTCCTTCTTTTGATATAGCGCTTGCGTTATTTAGCAATAATCTTTGGTACTTGTTGATTGGCGTGCTCATTTCAGTTGCGTACGGTGCTGGCTCGGTATTCCTCATTGCGTATAATGCGTCTTTTTTTGCCGCCTTCATACTTCAATTGTTCTTGCGCTGGTCTGTTGCTCCACAGCTTACAATTGTTTCATTGTCTCACTTGTTGCCAGAGAGCGCAGGCTTTATTCTTGGGGCCATTGCGGGTGCGACTTTTTCTCGCGCTATTGTGAAGGAGCAGTGGGGCAGTGATGCGTTCAGGAATGTTGTTCGCAATTGTTTCCTGTTATTGCTGGGCGCGATTGGTTGTTTGATAGTTGCAGCATTTATAGAGACGTACGTGACTGCAAGCGTTTTCCAGGCATTGCTCACGTATTGAACAGGGTGCGGTTTTATATACTGCTTACTTGCGTGACTGTTTATGCGTGGTGACTGCGTTGCTTCCTTTATTGCATCCAGAGAGCTATACGCGCCTTCTGACTAGTTGTGTTAGAACTTTTTCTGGGTTTTTAGCATTAACAACACCTGACGCAACGAGTATTCCTTGTGCTCCTAGTTGTGTTGCTTTTGAAACGTCTCTTTTTGTGTGAATTCCCGCTCCGCACAGAAGAGGTATTCCGTTTACTCTTCTCAAGCTTTGTGTTATTATTTGTGGTTCTGCTTGCGATACTGAAATTTTTCCGCCGATTAACTCTGGTGGTTCTATCGCGACAAGGTCTGGCTTGAATTTGGCTATTTTTGCTTCCATTGAAGGTGTTGGTGCGCATGCAACGCTTATCAGGCCTAGCGCGTGCAATCTTTTTATGGTCTCTTTGATGGTGGCAAGCGGAAGTGGGTGTTCTGAATGGTTTACCAAGCTTCCAATTGCTCCTGCTTCTTTGATGGCTTCTGGTATTGCCCATCCTGTGTGTGCGCCTTGTTCAAGATCATCAACGTGTTGCGCAAGCACCGGTATTTCTACATGTTGAGAAATCATGCGTATGTCTGTTGCTTGTACCGCGATTGCAATGTTTGCGTGTTCGCGTTTGGCCACTCGTTCGCAGATGCGTGCTAGCTGGAGTGCCTTTTTTCCAGTTCCTGCTGGATACGTTTTGAAGTTTATTATGCAGATCAATTTGATAGTGCGCTGTTGATTTTTTGCTTTAATTGTTCTTCTGGCTGATATCCTGGTATTCTGGTGACTTCTTCCCCGTTTTTGTATATAATTAGGCAGGGTATTCCCATGACCCCTTGTTCGTGCGCGAGTTCTGTGTGGTCGTCTACATTTACTTTGGCGAACTTGACGTGTGGCATTTGTTGTGAAAGTTTCTCAAATACCGGTGCTATCATCTTGCACGGGCCACACCACGACGCCCAATAGTCTACGATTACCGGCTTGTCGCTTTTGATTACTTCATGTTCGAATGTTTCCTTACTTAGCTCCACGTTTCTCTCCTTCTATTGCGTGAGTGTCAAGTTCTCTGGTTGGTGTGGCTTTTTGTGCTGGCTTTATGCAGTAGCGTTTGATGTTTTTGTCAAGGTCTGTGAAATCGTCTGCTGCTTCTCTTAGTTTGCCGCTGGCGCTTTTTCCGAATGCGATGACTTCTACTCTGCAGCCGAGGGCGCGTTTCAAATGCTCGACGAGTGGTATGAAGTCGCCATCTCCGCTTACGAGAACTATTGTGTCTAGTCGTGGGGCGAGTTCGATTGCGTCCATTGCTATGCCGATGTCCCAGTCTCCTTTTTTTGCCCCGCCTGCGAATATTTGCAGGTCTTTCGCTCTTACTTCAAAGCCAATGTGGCTTAGTGCTTCGAAGAATTTTTCCTTGCTTACTTCTTCTGTGCGGATTACGTATGCGAGCGCGCGTACAAGGGTTCGCCCTTTTACCGCGTCGAGTAGTATGCTTTTGAAGTTTACGTGCGCGTTGTATTCATAGCGTGCTGAGTAGTAGAGGTTTTGTACGTCAACAAATACTCCTACACGTTGTGCTTTATGGATTTCTGTCATTTATACCTTTATTTTTGCTTCGAAGCCGCATGCCGTGCATTCAATGCTGTTTGTGTCCACGTTAAATGAGCAGGTCATTTTGTGGCATTTTGGACAGCGTTGTGTGCTGGTTGGCGGTATTACCTCTTTTGGCATCGCCATTGGAATTAGTTTGTGCGCGCGTTTTAAAAATGTATCGTGAGATGGAAAAGCTATTTCGCAGAATATACCTTGCAGGAAATAGTCAAATTTATAAATCGTCGATAAGCTGGTCCATTTATGGGGCAGTTGCAGAAACCATTGGTTGTGGTTCTCGGCGAACACGGGTCTTATAATTACACGTATAGAGATGCTGCAGAGCATTGTAATGCGGTTGTTGAATGCCGTGCGAATGATGTGGAGTCAGACGCGCTTCTTGGTCGTGCTTCTTTGGTTTTCCTTGGCCCAAGCGGTCTTGGTTACGCGCAGCGCAAGAGGCCTGTTTATCAGGGTGTTGTGCTTGTGCGTCACAATGGTGAGGGTGACCAAAGGGAGTACAAGAAGTTTGGTGTTAATGAGCTCTGGACTGGTCCAAGTGTTGAAGTTCTTGAATCGCTAGTCAGGAAATATACTGCTCCTCGTGCAAGGATTTTGTTTGTTGAGGATGAAGAAGCGTCCAGGGGATTGGTGCAAGCAGTTCTCGGGGATTCCTATGATCTTGTTGAGTTCGACAACGCGTTGGCTGCCAAACCAGCAATTCCTTCAGTGCATATGGCCATAAGTGATGTTGAACAGCAAGGTGCTCCGCTTGGCGTTGAACTGTTGCGGTGTGCTCGTAGAATATACGATGAAACTCAGTTGCCTTTTGTTCTTATGTCCGGAGATGAGCGGTATGAGGTCAGCGCAAAAGAAGCGCTGTTTTTGGCCAAGCCGTTCAATCCTTTTGGTCTTAAGGCACTAGTTGCTGGGCGTGTCCCACAACATTTAAAACCCGCGCAGGACTTGTAATTCTTGTGAGGCTGAGCTTTTATCCTGTGGATGTGACGTATGTTGTGCGTGATGGTCGCGCGGCAATTCTTCTTTATGGGAGGGATGTTTCTGGCAGGCAGGTTTGTGTTGTTGATGATTCTTTCGAGCCGTATTTCACAGTTGTTGGCAATATAGACCCTGTACTGTTGGAGGCTCTGCGAGATGGTGATTTTTTCGTAACGCGTGTTGAGAAAGTTAATAAGAATTTGAACGAGCATGATGTTGACGCGTTGCGTGTGTTTACAAACTTGCCGAAGGGTGTTCCAGTTTTGAAGGATCTTGCGAAGAGCATCCCGGGTGTTGCAGTTTACGAGTATGATGTTCTTTTCGCGCGCAGGTATTTGATTGATAAACGAATTATTCCAATGGTGCGCACCGAGGTTGAAGGCGAGGAGGTCCAGCTTGGTTTCCGTGTTCCTTGCTTGCGCGTGTCAAAGATTTGGCAGGAAGCAGACGACATTCTTGCTCCACGAGTTCTGGCTGTCGATATTGAGACTTATAATCCTGATAACAAGGTGAATATGAAGAAGAATCCTATTTTAATGATCGGATTATACGGTGCAAACTTTTCAAGAGTTGTGACGTGGAAGAAGTTCTCGTCAAAGCTGGATTATGTTGAGTTTGTTGGTTCTGAGGCAGACATGTTGAAACGGTTTGTTGAGCTCGTTCATGAATGCGGGCCAGATGTCATAACTGGCTATTTTTCTGACGGTTTTGATTTTCCATACTTGGCTGAGCGTGCAAAAGTGTGCAAAGTTCAATTGGATATTGGTTTGGATGGAAGTAAGATTGATATTGCTGGCAAGATTGAGAATGAGGCGAGGATTGCAGGAATTTCTCATGTGGATATTTTCAAGTTTGTTCGTCGTGTTATGAGTCGTTCGCTCAAGACAGACGTGTTTACTTTGGATGCTGTTTCTAAGGAGCTTCTCGGGGCTCAGAAGCATAAGGTTGACATGAACCGGCTTGCTCCGGCATGGGATGAATGCAGCCAGGACTTGGAGGAGTTCTGCAAATATAACCTTCAGGATTGCAAGTTAACTTACGATCTGGCAGTTAAGGTTTTGCCGTTGTTGTTGGAGTTTGTAAGGATTATTCGTCTTCCACCTTATGACATTAACCGGATGCCGTTTTCTACTTTTGTTGAGTGGTATTTGATTCATCAGGCTGCTGGTAGGAATGAGATTATTCTGAACAGGCCTTCGCGTGATATGGAGGGTGGGCGTATGGCTGATCGGGTTAAAGGCGCGTTTGTGTTTGAGCCCAAGCCAGGGTTTTATGAGAAGATTGCAGTGTTTGATTATCGGAGTTTGTATCCTAGCATTATAGCGTCTCACAATATTAGCAAGGGTGTTTTGAATTGTAATTGTTGTACTGATGGTCCGACGATTGATACTGAAAGAGGAAAGTTCAGGTATTGTGCCAAGCGTAAGGGGTTGTTCAGCGAGGTTATTCAGGAATTGATTTTGCGTCGTGCTGAGATTAAGAAAGAGATCAAAAAAAGCCAGGATCCTTTGTTGGCTGCGCGTTCTGAAGCTTTGAAGGTGCTTGCAAATAGTTTTTACGGCTACATGGGTTTTGCGCCTGCGCGTTGGTATTGCATAGAGTGTGCGGAGAGCACGACTGCTTGGGCAAGGCATTATATTCATAAGGCGATTGAAACTGCTCAACAAGCAGGTTTCACAGTGCTTTATTCTGATACCGATAGCGTCTTTTTGTTGTTGGACAAGAAATCAAAAGATGAAGCTTTGGCGTTAGTTGAGCAGGTTAACAAGAGTTTGCCTGGTTTGATGGAGCTTGACTTTGAGGGATTTTATCCGTCAGGGGTGTTTGTTTCTTTGAAAGCAGGCGAGGCCGGCGCGAAGAAGAAGTATGCGTTGTTGGACGAAAAAGGCAATATGAAGATTAAGGGTTTTGAGAGTGTTCGGAGGAATTGGAGTTTTATCGCGAAGGATGTGCAGAAGCGCGTTTTGGAGATTATTTTGAAGGATCATGATGCGAAAAAGGCAAAGGCGTACGTTCGTCAGGTTGTTGATGATTTGCGGAAGAACAAGATTCCTTTGGACAAAGTGGTCATTCATACTGCTTTGTCAAAGGGCACCGGTGCGTATTCTTCGATTGGTCCGCATGTTGCTGCTGCTCGGCGTTTGGAATCACAAGGTGTTGAGGTTGGCAGTGGCACGATCGTTAAGTATGTGGTGATAAAGGGCAAGGGAAAGATTCGTGACAAGGTTCGTCTGCCACATGAAGCAAAACAGGATGATTATGACGGTGAGTATTATATTCAGAACCAAGTTGTTCCTGGTGTTGAGCGTATTTTTGCAGTGTTGGACATAAAGGTTGATGACTTGATAAGTGAGACCAAGCAGAGTAGTTTGTCAGGGTTTTAGTCTGTCACATTTCTTCCGTCTTCACCCTACGTCCTACAACCTATATCCTAGTCTACAAACCACATGTCGGAAATTTTCAATTTCCGATCACCTCGGAATTGCATTACAATTCCGATGAACTACCAACTGCAAACCAAAAACGCAACCTTTAAAAAGCCCTCCTCTTCCCGCTTCTCACATGGGTGTCTATAAATACTTGCAAAAGTCGTGGAAGGAATTCGCTGGTGCTGCTCACCGGGATCGTATGGTTCTTTGGAGGCGCGAGCCTGTTACTCAACGTATCGAGCACCCGACTAGGTTGGATCGTGCGCGTTCTGTTGGCTATCGTGCTAAGCAGGGTTTTATGCTTGTTCGCCAGCGTGTTTCTCGTGGATCGCACAGGCGTCACGATTGGAGTGGTGGCAGGCATTCGCACAACATGGGTGCTCGTTTGAATCTGCGTAAGAACTATCAGATGATTGCAGAGGAGCGTGCTGGGCGTGTTTTCAAGAATTGTGAAGTTTTGAATTCTTATTATGTTGACGAGGATGGTAAGCATTACTGGTTTGAGGTTGTCTTGGTTGACAGGTCTCATCCTGGTGTTCTTGCTGATCATCGGATTTCTTGGATAGGCGAGCCACAGCATGTTGGCCGTGTTTTCCGCGGGTTGACTAGCGCGGGCAGGAAGGTGCGCGGACTCCGGTATAAGGGCATGGGCGCTGAGAAGGCTCGACCTTCGCGACGTTCGCATTCACGAAGACTGTAGAGGTGGTAATGAATGGTTGGAAAGAAGGTGAAAAAGGAGACAACACAAGAAGTAGAGCAGGAATCTGAAGAGGAAAAGGAAGAGACCTTTGAGGAGGATGACAAGGTTCCTGTCGATGAAGATACGGAGTATGAAGAGGACTTGGAAAGTGATGAAGCTGCCAGCGATGAGGCGGCAGATGCTTGGGCGGATGCCGAGTGATTTTTTCTGATTCTTTTTCCCATTATTTTTCGTGCCTGATTTCTAATAGCTAATTGCCAAAAGCCTTCGTCCTCCAACCTTCTTCCTTCACCCTTCCACCTTCATCCTCGTCTTCTTCCTTCCACCTTCGCCCTTCGTCCTAATACCCAATGCCTAATCCCTTCTTCCTTCCGCCTTCATCCTAATACCTTCATCCTTCGCCCTACATCCTTCATCCTAGTTTGTTACTATTGTCAAATGCTAAAAAAGTGAAACCTTTATATAATGGCTGGTGTTTTTCGCGTCTTGGGGGCAAATGGTATACTCACCGGAACAATCTTCTCGCAGAGGACTTTTTGGGTATTTAGTGGGTCGTTTCTACGATCGTGATGTTTCAGATAAAACTGAAAAGCTGCCTGCAAATCGCAGATTTACCGCGGGAGGCAGCATACTCGGACTAGTAGGTCTTGTTTCCTTGTCAGGAAGCGGTTGCGCAACGCCTGTGGGATATAAGCCAGATATGGACGTTCCGGTTCGTGCAGTTAATGCACAGGCAACGAGGTACGAATATAATGGAACGATCGATGAGTTTGTTAGCACGCGTTTCCTCGCCGCGAGACCTTATGCGACTCAATCAGCAGCCGCATTACCTCCGTTAGTTGCAGAACTTCACAGCCAGAACACACTGCTTGCACGGCTGTTCGAACAAAATCTTGTTCAGAGATATTTGATGACGAACGTTGACGCGAACAGTACACTTGACAGTGTTGGTGATATTGAACCATTGAGTGCGGAGCAGTTGGCAGCGTGCGAAACTGAACTTACTAAACTTTTGGGCACAATCAATCCTGCGAATAAGGCAGCACGTGATGCCGCGATTTCAGGAAACAATGTGGAGCATAAGTCCATTGCAGAGTATAATAGGGCATCTCTGGAGTTCCTCCGCGCTGTTCTCTCTGGTGTAGCACATGCGAACGCACTTGAATTCAGAGTTCAACCTATGGACGATGCCTACCGGAGAGTGATACAGCTTACTCTTGCATTGGAGGATAATGCGGCAACTATTACTCCTGACGCGGTGTGGGATAAATATAAAGGTGAAACGCTGCAAGATTTGTTTGAGAATAATAGCGTACTGTACGAGCAGGGTATTGCACGTGGCAGGGGGCTGACGCTAGAAAACTTCATGCGGGAATTGATGCTTGATGTGCAAACTCTTGTTGCAGAGGACACGTATGAAAACAGGCACCTTGCATTTCAGAATCGAGCTGTTTATGCGTTGCGCATTCCGCTTGAAATCGCACGAAAGCGTGGTTTGAACGGCCCTGATACGCTTGCTCTTCAAGCACATGTGGTTAGGAGAATCCGTGAAACATTCGATCAGCACTGTGTTGATCCGAGCCTCTTGCATCCCAATCTTGCAATTTACGCGGTGCCTGCAATAAATCTAATCTTCCACTATGCGAGCGGTCATGGTCGTAATTCCTGGACGCGCAATGTCTATTCACCAGATGGCTCCAGCGATGTTGAACAACTCGCCGATGTACTCCAGGAGGGTGCCAGTCGCACACGTGGCGCAAAGAATTCTGGGACAAATTTTATCGGGGAGAATCTGCGGCCACGCGTCATGGAAGCATGGTCGTGGATGGAAACAGTCGCGGCAGGAGGAGCAACTGCTTATGCGCTGACTTCTGGCAAGAAAGATCGTGACAGTTCTGCAGCTCCTCCATCTCCAAGTCCGTCTCCGAGCCCATCTCCAAATCCATCTCCTGATCCGTCGCCCAGTCCGTCTCCGGACCCTTCTCCAAGCCCGTCGCCCAGTCCGTCTCCGAGTCCGTCTCCAAGCCCGTCCCCGAGTCCGTCTCCAAGTCCCTCTCCTGGCCCAAGCACGCCGCCTCCAATTGACGGTGGTGGAGATACTCAGCCAGGTACGGGCAACTGATGATGAAGAAATTGTTACTTGCATTGGTAGCATTGTTGGCAGTTCAGGTAGCGTATGCTGCTGTTGATGTGACGTATCGTTTTTCGTATGCTGACTTGCCTGGAATAAATGTCTCGCTGAACTCTACTGTTGTGAACTGTAATGACGCGAATTGTGCCAGCGTTGGTGCTTTCTCTGGTCAGATTATCAAAGGACCACAGGCAACTGATGGTAATGTGATTTTCCGTTATCCTGATAGTTTGGCAACAGCGTTCGGGTATGCTGAGTATTTCCTTGCAAAGGGTTATCGTCCTTTGGTTGGTAAGCATACTTGGAACACGCGTGGCATTGGTGGTGTTGCGCAAACTTCAGAGTCAAACACTTTTACAAAGTATCCTAATACTTGTCGTGCGAGTGTTGGCGCGTTGAGCTTTACGAATAACGTTGAGCTGAACAAGCCGTTGGCGTTCCAGACTAGCGCTCAGTTGGATGCTGAGACATCGAGTGCGTTCCGCATCACGAGGACGGACGTGCAGTATCTTCCTCCTCAATTTGTTCAGGAGTTCTGGGCTGCCGACACTTCTGTTTTGTTTGAAGTTTTGAATGGCAGCACGGTCATTCACAGCCAGCAGCAGAACTTTACCGCTGCTACAAATACCGCGATTGTTGCAGATTCAACAGTTCCTGTTTCGTTTGCTTTCATCCCTCAAGCCAATGGTACTTTCACTGCGCGCGTGAGTGCGAGTGTTGTTGATGATACTTGTGCGTCTCAGGAAACTCAGTCCACGCAATCGCCTTTTACTGTTACTTCTCCTGCTTCCCAGTTTTATAGCATTCTTGCTGACCTGCAGACGACGACAAGCGCGCGTGTTGGTCTGGAGTTGGGATTTTCATACACGAAGATCACAAATCACGCGCAGGGCAACGGTTCAACTTTGACGCCTGTGCAGACGGATGTTGACTATATAGTGGCAAGGAATAGCGCGACAGTATTCAGCTCGTTAGGAAATACGTTGATCAAAAACCCCGATCCTGTAAATGCCACGCTTCAACAGTTTTCTTTTGTTCCAACTCTGGCTGGCGTGCATAATGTTACTGTTCGTGCGCGTGCAAACTCGGCTTTGCCTACCACTTTGCCGGAAATAACTGCTGAAGTGAGTATGCTTGTGAATGTAATTGGAACTCAGAGTGGGAATGTTACGTTTAATGTTCTTAATGCTCAGACTGGCGCGAAGATTAACGGTTCGAACGTGACTTTGGCCGGTATTGGTTCGAACAGAACTGATGAGAATGGGTCTGCTAGATTTTCAAATGTTCCTGAAGGTAATTATTTGTATGTTGTGAATGGAACAAATACCAGCAGTGGAAATTTCACAACTGTGACGGACAGTGTTGACATTTTTGGTGACGCAACGGTTTCTGTTCTCTTGCAGCCCGGCAATGTTTCAACAGGAAATACGCCTCCAACAATTAATTTGCCGCAGAACTTGACGATTCTTGCAAACAGCGTGACGCGGTTTAACGTGAGTCCTTTCATTGATGACGCGCAGGATCCTGATGGTAGTTTGACGTTGAACTTTTCTGGCAACACGAGTATCGGAATTCGAGTTGACTTTGGCCAGGACGTGCAGTTTACGCCGAACACTGGCTTTGTGGGCACAGACAACGTGGTTTTTACGGTTCGTGACACGCAGAACGCGACAGCGTTTGACACTATCGCAATAATTGTTTCTGCAAGTGCAAGTGCTCCGGTGTTTTCAGCATTGCCGCAGATTAACATAACTGAAGACGGTTCTGCCGTTCGTGTTGTCAACCTGCACCAGTTCACGACCGATGTGGATACTCCTCTGGCTCAGCTCACGTATGGCATTCTGAATGTTTCTGGCACTGTTGGCTTCACGGTTTCGATCGAGCAGAACCAGTTCGTGACGGTTGTTCCTGTTGCGGATGATTTCGGGATAGGTACGGCAACATTGATTGTAACAGACCCGCAGGGATTGTCCTCTACTGCGAACATCACAATTAACGTTACTCCTGTTAACGATGCTCCTGTTGTCGTGAGTGTTCCTACAATCCCTCCATTTAATGAAAGCACAACTTTCACAGTAAATCTTAGTCAGGTTTTCTTTGATGTTGATGGTGATCCGTTGGGATATCGTGCGTCGTCTGTGGCGAATGTGACTTTGACGTTTAACAATTCGAATAACAGTATGCTGATAATTCCTCAGTTCAATGTTAATGGTGTCAGAAAAGTGAACGTGACGGCAGAGGATCCGTTTGGTAAGAATGTTACTGCTGAGTTCACGATTGTTTTGAACGGTGTTGATGATGTTCCATTCTTCACAGTAGTTATTCCGAACGTCACGACCTTTGAGGAGCAGAATAACAGTATTGATCTTACTCCATTTGAGAATGATCCTGAGGATGGTCCTGGCGCGAATAATAACAATCTTTCTTGGAAGTTCCAGCTTGCAAACCAGTCGAACTTGACGTTGGTTACTGTTTTGAACACTTCTCTTGTTAATATGGTCTTGGACGTTCCTAATGACAGATTGGCTTTTGTTCCAATAGTTAATGCAACTGGAAGTTTGAACTTGACTTTGTTCTTGTTCGATCGTACCGGAAAAAATGTTTCGCAGAACATCACTTTTAGTGTTACAAACTTGAATGATGCTCCTGCGTTTGTGAACTTCACTAGCCAGATTGGCGAGGCAGGCAGGGAGTTTTTCTTTGATGTGAACGCGACTGACAGTGATCCCACGAATGACATTTTAACGTTCAATGATAGTGCCTCATTGTTCAACATCAGCAATTTAACCGGAGTTATCAACTTCACGCCTGCATTCAATGGCGTGTTTGTGATACCTTTGCTGGTTTGTGATAACGTTGGTGCATGCACATCTGGCAACTTCACTTTGAACATTTCTGACATCACTCCTCCTGCTCCTGGTGGGCAAATTACTCCGTTGAATGGATCTGTTTATGCACCGAATGCGAGCTATATGTGGGGCATTAACTGGACTGATAATGGAAATATCACTAATGTGACATTCGAGCTGAATGGTCAGAACTTGACAAATGTCACTCAGAATGGCAGTTTCTATAACATTACTGTTTTGGACCTTCCTGCCGGCAACCATTCTTTTCGCTGGTTTGCAAGGGATGGTGCGAATAATTTGAACAGCACGAATGTTTCTGTTTTGTCGATTTTGCGCGCGCAAAGTGATTTGAGCTTGTTGTTGAATGGCTCTGCTGCGAACATCACTGTCTCGCCAAGGACGATATTGAACATTTCCGCAAATCTGACTAATACCTCTGGTTTGGTTAAGTTGTTCAACAATGGAACCTTGATCTTGTCGCAGAATAATCCTGCAAGTATAAATCAAACTTTCATAATTCCAGGCAATTACACCATTAACGCATCATTTGATGGCAATCAGAATTATTCTGCTGCAAACCGTTCGTTTACAGTTTTTGTTGTTGACACTCTTCCGCCATCTTTCGGTAATGAGACTGTTGTACCTGTGAACAGCTCAGTATTTGGTTCATTGGCGAATTTCCGGAGAAATATTACTGATGACCATGCTGTCGCTGCTGTGCGCTTGGAGTTTAATGGCACTAATTTGACTGCATTGCGTGCTGGCGCTTCTGACACATTTGAAGTTAACATTTCAAATGCAAGTGCGGGTAATCATTCCTACAGGTGGTTCGCAACTGATGCGTCTAACAACACAAATATCAGCACTGCGAGCAATTATACTATTTTGCAGGCGCAGAGCGCTTTGACTTTGACGTTGAATGGTGTTGCTGGAAACATCACAGTATCAAAGAGCAGCACGGTTCAGCTTGTTGCAAGCTTGGCTAACACAACAGGTCTTGTTAACATTTCAGTAGCAGGAGTGTTTGTTGTTTCAGGTAGTGCTCCTTTGAGTACGAATCAGACTTTTAACTTTGCTGGCGTGTTTAATGTTACAACTGAGTTTGCCGGAAGTCAAAACTTTGCTCCTGCGAACTTGACGCGTTTTGTGTCTGTTATTGACACTCAGGCTCCTGTGTTTGGCGGAGAGCTTATTGTTCCAGCGAACAACAGCTTCTTCCCTCAAGCACAATATGTTTTCAGGCGTAACGTGACTGACGACGTTTCTGTTTCAAACGTCTCCCTTGAGTTTAATGGCGCGAACGTTACAACACAGCGTGTTGGGCTGACTAATGAGTTTGAGGCTAATGTTTCAACGCTTGCAGCTGGTAATTATTCGTACAAGTGGTTTGCTCGTGATACTTCCAGCAATTTGAACGTGACCGCTGCAAGTGTCTATAGTGTTCGTCAGGCGTTTAGTAATTTGAGCTTGACTTTGAATGGTACTGCTGGCAACGTGACTGTTGTGCAAGGCAGCACTATTCCATTATTTGCAAACTTGACAAACACTTCTGGAACTGTTAGTATTTTCAAGAATGGTGCGCTTCTTGCGTCTGGAGCTGCTCCTTTGACGAGGAATGAGTTGTTTGGCGTTCAGGGCGTGTTTAACATTACTGCAGTATTTGCTGGCAGTCAGAACTTCACAAATTCGAGTGTGACTCGCTTTGTTGTGGTTCCTGATTCAACTCCGCCGGTGTTTGGTTCAGAATTACTAAGCCCGGCGTCTCCTGCAAACTTTAGTCCTGTTTACACGTTCCGTCGTGATGTTACTGATAATCTTGCAGTTGCTAATATGACTTTGGAGCTTGATGGCTTGAATCGTTCAGCTCTTCGTGTTGGTGTTTCAAATACTTTTGAAGTGAACTTGACTGGCTTGACTGTTGGCAATCATTCCTATCGCTGGTTTGCGAATGATACGTCCGGCAATGTCAACTTGACTGCAAATGCAACTTATACTATTAACCCAGGCATTGGCGCGATTACGTTGACTATTAACGGTGTTGCAGCCAGCACGTCAGTTCAAGTTAATGATGCCGCGACTATTGTTGCAAACGTTACAAATCCGTTTGGCGGCTTTGTGAACTTGTTTATCAATGGCTCTCTTGCGCAAAACGGAACGTCTCCTTTGACGAACGTTACTAATTTCACATCGTTAGGAACGTTCAACGTTACTGCTGTCTTCCCAGGTGATGTGAACGCGACTGGTGCGAGTGCTACTTTGTTCGTGACTGTTACTCCCGTGATAACGCAGACCAGTATTGTTCCAGCCAGCGGGACTTTGTTAAACCTCAGTTCATTCATAATGACTGTCACAACGAATGGTGTTACATCGTGCAGGTGGAGTACTCAGGATGTCGCGCAGGGCAGCATGTCGAATGGTTTCTCTGGCAATGGCACGACTCATACTGCAAACATCACTAACTTGACTCTAGGCAGCAATAATGTGTTTGTAGCATGCAACAATCAAAGTAATGTTACAAATTCAGATCTGGTTTATGTTGCTCAGAATATCCTTGATGGGTCAACTCTTACAGGTGTTAACTCGATGAACAATAGCGTGTTTACTTCTGGCTCAATCAACGTTTCAACTGTTTTGAATGCGAATATGACTACAACAACTTCTTCAAATAGCTCTTTGATAAATGTTAATGGTTCGAATAGCACGCTGCGGAACGTTTCCGGGTTGGATAGCAGATTTACCAATTCTTTATTGACAAACTGTGTTGTGCGTAACAGCACGGTTAAAGGCATTACTGCAACAAATTGCGTGTTTACCGATAGTTTTGTTGACCCGAGCAATTTGACTGGCAGCATCATTCAAGGCAGCAGTTCTATTGTTGAGAGCAATGTGACGTTTAGCAATGTTACGAATAGCACGATTGTCAACAGCAACATCAACAACTCAGTTATTGTCGGTAGCGTGATTGTTAACAGCCAATTTAGCAACGCTGTTGTCACGAGCGCTAACATTACCAATAACGTGATCTCTTCAGGTACTATTGCGGTGGGGGGCATAACATACAATGCTACTGCGTCTGGTCCTGCAAACTTGTCGCAAGTTATTCCTTTGCCACCTGTTGCGTCATTTACTCAGACAGCTACTGCAGTGCAGCCGAATGCAGTTATTACATTCACAAGCGCGAGTACTGATCCGAACATTCCAGGACCTTTGAATGATTCTTTGTCGTTCTTCTGGAACTTTGGTGACGGTACGAATAGCACGAGTTCAAGTGTTAACAAGAGTTATAACACGACAGGAACTTTCCCAGTTACTTTGACTGTTACTGATAGATTTAATTTCACGAGTGTTGGTTCGAGCAGCGTGACTGTTGCAGTTCCTCCTCCACCAAGTGTTGGCGGCGGAGGCGGAGGTGGCGGTGGTGGAGGTGGTGGCTCTGGCGGAGGCGCCGGTGTTCGTATTGCTTTGACTGAAGTTCCTGTTGCTCGCGAAGTGTTTGTTGGTCAACCTATGTCTTTCACCATTGGAGGGGTTGTTTTGCCTTCAAGTATTTTCATGCGTAAGGTGGATCTTGGTAGGCAGACGACTGAGTGGGCTTTGAATGCTCAGTTTATTCCTGTTGCAAAGGGCGAGAGTGGCTTGTTTGACTTGTCCAAGGACGGCGTTGCAGATTTGGATTTGAAAGTATTAAGTTTTGGTAGAAACTCTGCGACTGTTGAGTTCAAGCTTGCCAATGGCCAGACTGTTGCGAATGTTCCGTTCTTGCCTACGTTTAATATTCAGCCTCGTCCTGAAAAGCCGGTTGAGAAGCCGGTTGAAAAAGTGGCAGAAAAGCCTGTTGTTGAGCCGACAGAGGTTACTGTTCCAGTAACTGCAGTTGTTAAAGAGGGCTTGTTCACAAAGTTGGGAAGGCTTTTGTCAAATGCCAAGAAGAGCATTGCGGCAAAGTTTGACGTCGCTCCTGACAGCCAGGCAGTTAAGATAGCGATAGTTGTGATTATTGTTCTGCTTGGCCTCGCTGCTTATGCGATAATGTCAATGTTTGAGCCTTTGAGTTTTGACTAACTCTAATTTTTTCCGCACAAAAAGTTAATATAGTGCGTGTCATTTCTGGTTTTTATGATGCAGAACTCAAGGAAGCAGGAGCGCTTGCAAGGAATTGCTGGTGTACTTTGCACTTTCTACGGTTCTTCTTGGGTTTGTGCAGAATCACTTGACAGCTAGGCAAAAAGCTGTTCTTAGTTTCATTCGAGAGAATGAGGGTTTGCCTGCGACTCGTGTTGTTCACACCATTGTCCACAATTTTTCTTTTTCTGCGTCTTCAACGTGGTTGGTGTTAAGACAGTTAAGAGAGTTTGGTTTTGTTGATTTTCAGAGCAGAAGGGTTCCGTTGCGTCTTACGTCAACAGGGGCTTGGTTGGCTTCTAATTTTGAATCGGGTTCTCCCGAGTTCATCAGAAATGAGGGAGGAGGTAAGAAAGATGGGAACAAATGAAGTGCGAGTGGTTGTGAACGACTTTGTGGGAGGGGGCCATGTGGAGCGGGTGTTGTACTGGTCGGACGAAGTGAAGAAGAGAGCTGTCAATGACGCAGTGATTCTGCCAAGTGAGGTACACGTCGATCTGTTTCAGGGTGAACAGAGAATGCAGGAGGCGACGATCGATTTACTGGTCGGGGGAGGGCTCAAGTGTGGTGTTTTGACCGCGAACGAGGCGGATAGTGTTCGTGGGCTAAAGGAAGGAGCGGATTTTCCGTACACGCTGCTGCGGGATTTGTATCGAGCAATTGACTATTCCGGCGAGAATGAGGTTTGTTGATTTTTTTTACATACATAAAAGACAGGAGGATATTTTCTTTTTTCTTTGTCTGATATTTGGAATGTTCCGTTTGCTTCAAGGAGGGTGAATCCTGCGCGGGCTATTTCGTTTTTGACTTCGTTTACTGATGGTATGTGGATGTATTGTTGGGTTTTGTAGGTTCGTTGTGGGTCGCTGGATTCTCGTTCGAAGAAGCGGTCTCCATAGTCTTGCTCGAGGATTTGAAAGCCCAGTGGTTTGAGGATGTGGAGGCGGATGCGTTGTTTGATCCAAAATAGGGTGAACTCGCGGCTCATGACTCTTGGGTGTGCGGTGAAGATGAATATTCCTCCTGGTCTTAAAACTCTGAGTGCTTCTTTGAGTGATTGTAATCGGTTTTCTTTGCCAGGGATTTGTGTCCATCCTTGGTTTGAGAAGAGTGCGTAGTCAAAGGTGTTGTTTTTGAAGGGGAGTTTGGTGGCGTCAGCAATGCGATAGTCTATCTTGAGTTTTTTGTTTTTGGCGATGCGTTTTGCGCTGGCGATCATGGCAGGCACTAGGTCGATGCCGATGACGTGAAAGCCCATTTTGAGCAGGGGGATTGTTGTTCTTCCTGTTCCGCACCCAAGGTCAAGGACTTTGCCGTCTTTTTTGGTGAAGTATTTGGTGATGAAGTGTTGTTCGCCGGCCCAAAATCCTTCTTCTGCTTTTTTGATGTAGAGTTGTTGTGCGTTTTCTCCTGAGAATTCTTCAATGACCAGTTTCTTGATGTTGGTTGTCATTTTTCGTTCTTTATTCGCTCTACAAACTACACACTAATTACTCTCCGAATACTTGTTTTACTTCTTCTCTGAATATTTTGAATAGTTTGTTTGTTAGGTCTTTTCTATTGAATGCTTCTGCTAGTGCTTGGTAATACCATGCTTGTTTTTCTTTTGGTCTGTTGAACTTCGTCCAGACGTCTTCTCCTATGGTTGCCAGGTCGTTTTTGATGCTTTTGATGTTGTCTAGCTTGTCTGCGCAACTGACCATGCAGATTTCTTCGTTTGCTGTTTTTAGGAATGCTATTGTGTGTTCTTTGCGTTTTTCCCAGGGCTCGTTGCGGTGTGGCTCGGTTGCTGCTTGTACGAGTTCTAGAACTTTCTTTCCAAATGCTTTTTCGATTTGTTCTGGCGTTGTGTCCGTATCTTCGATTGTATCATGCAGGACTCCTGCAATGGCCGCTTCGTCGCTTGCGCCGTGTTCGAGCAGTGTTTTCATGACGCCTAGCGGGTGTATTAGGTAGGGGATGCGTGTTCCTTTGCGGTATTGGCCTGCATGTGCTTGTGCTGCAAACACTACTGCTTTGAAGATAGGATGGTTTTTGTTGTTTTGTTGTAGTTCTTGTGTCATTTTAATCGTCAATTATCCTTTGGTGTCCTTTTGGGCAGGTTCCGTATGTGCAGCTGTAGAAGTTGTGCTCGTCACGTTCTTCGTATTGTTTGTAGTGGTCTTGGCAGTAGATTTTTTTGCATTCCGGGCAGTATGCGTCTATTCCCCTGACTCCTCGCCGGCTGTATTTGTCTAGGAATGTGTGGATTTTGTCTATGTCATCTTTTTCAAGCCGTGCGAAAATTGTTGGCGCGTCTGTTGCGTCGAAGTGGCTGTATCCTGTGATGCCGTTGTAGTTGAGTGCTATTTGTTTTCCCAGTTGGCCTGGTCCAAGATCAAATGTTGCTGCTATTTTTCCGCATTCTTGGCAGAGTAGTTGGTATTCTTTCTCGTTCTTTTTGATAACGCGTTTGCTGGCGCGTGAGAACGCCTTTTTTATTCGCTTTAATATGCTCATAATCTTATTCTGTTCAGGGTGTTAAAATAGGTTTCGGCGTTCGAGTTTCGTTTTTCGAATGTCTAACAAGAATTTCATCCTTCCGCCCTACAACCTAACGCCTAATACCTTCTTCCTTCCGCCTTCGTCTTACAACCTAATACCTTCGTCCTAACGCCTAATACCTATAGTTCCAGAATTCTATCCAGTTCTTCTGCTGCTTTTTTCATGTCTGATAGTGCTCGTTCCATGTCTCGTTTTATGTCGTCTACTAGATTGGTGAGTTGGTGTTCTCGCATTATGTATTGGTTGCCTTGGTGGAGGACTATGCCTCGTTCTTGTAGGCTGTTGAGGTGGTGTACCACTGTTGCTCTTGTTAGGGCAAGTTTGTCTGAGAGTTGGTCGCTTGTTAGGCCGCCTGTTGCTTTTATTGCTTTTAGCAGCTCTATGAAGATGCGGAAGCAGCTTTTGTCTCTGTCGCGCTCGCCGAGCAAGCCTAAACTGTTGCCGAGCCATTGGAGTTCGTCGTTGAGGTTCGGCGTTGTTGGTCGTCGATTGGTTACGATGGTTATTCTTCTGACGATCATTTCAACCCATGTATGTTGGGATGTCGCTTGGTTTTTGTCCTTGTTCTGCGAGTTCTTTTTGCTTTTTTTCTGCTTTTAGAAGGGATTTGGGTTTTTGTATTTTTCCAAATTCTTGTTCGTATTTCTGTACAACGTTTGAAAGCACGCTGATTAACGCTTTTGCATGCCATGGGTCGAGCATTACTACGTTGTGCTTGAGTTGGAAGTTTGGCTTCTTGCTTCTGGGATCGCTTCTTGGCGTGATGCATTTGAAGTCCATTGTGAGCTGTGTTGGTGTGAAGTTTACTGTTACTTCGTGTGCGAAGAATGGTTCTCCTTCGTGGATGTTTAGGTTTATTTGTTCTTGTGTCATTGTGCACCTCGGGTTGGGTGAAGGCGGAAGGGCGAAGGTTGAAGATCTTCCGCCTTCTTCCTTCATCCTAATACCTAACGCCTAATACCCATGAACCACCAACCATTACATATATTTAAATCTTCCGTTCAGAAGCCAAACATTTATATAGTAGTTCAGTTCTACATCTGCTCAGTTGACTTTAAGTCAACGGAAGAAGCATGGACAAACTTTCAAAAGCCGAAGCAGAATTGGCAGCGCTCAAGGACGAGATTACAAAAAAGGATGCTGTCATCGCAGACTATACCGATCATTTGAAGCGTTTGCAGGCAGAGTTTGAGAATTATTGCAAGCGGACAGATAAGGAGCGTAAGGAATTCGTGGCTTTTGCATCTGAGCATTTAGTTGTGAAATTATTGTTAATAATTGATGATTTCGAGCGTGCTTTGAAACAGCTTGCTGGTGTTCCTGAGGAAACGCGCAAGGGCATTGAGATGATATTCAAGAATTTGCACAAAGTGCTTGACGAGGAACATGTTGAGCCGATTGATTCTGTTGGCAAGAAGTTCGATCCGTACAAGCACGAAGTCATGGTGCAGGTTGAGAGCGAAGCTCCTGCTGATACTGTTGTTGAAGAGCTTCAGAAGGGATATGAGATGAATGGGAAAGTAATTCGGTACGCGCGTGTCGCAGTGTCGAAGGGTAAAGTTCATGCTGGAAAGAAAGTATTGGGAGGTACTCAAAATGTCTAAAGAAAAAATTATCGGGATAGATCTGGGAACAAGTAACAGTGCTGCTTCTGTTTTGGAAGCTGGCAGGCCGAAGATTGTGCCGTCTGCTGAAGGAGCGTCGTTGTACGGTAAGGCGTTCCCGTCGTTTGTCGCGTTTACAAAGGACGGTCAGGTGCTTGTTGGAGAGCCTGCAAGGCGTCAGGCTGTTAGCAATCCAGAGGGTACTGTTTATGCTGCTAAGCGTAAGATGGGCACGAATTTCAAGTATAACATCCATGGCAAGGAGTATACTCCTCAGCAGATTTCCGCTTTTATCTTGCAGAAGATCAAGCGGGATGCTGAAGGTTTCCTTGGTGAGCCGATAAAGAAGGCGGTTATTACAGTGCCTGCTTATTTTGATGACAACCAGCGTCAGGCTACTAAGGATGCTGGAACGATTGCCGGCTTGGAAGTTGTTCGTATTATCAACGAGCCGACCGCTGCATCTCTTGCGTATGGTTTGGACAAGGGAGGCAAGGAACAGAAAATCCTTGTCTTTGACTTGGGTGGTGGAACTCTGGACGTTACCATTATGGAGTTTGGTGACGGTGTTTTCGAGGTTCTTTCAACTTCTGGTGACACCCAGCTTGGTGGTACTGATATGGACAATGCATTGATCAACTTTGTTGTCAAGCAGTTCCAGCAGGATGCCGGTATTGATTTGAATGAGGATGCTGTTGCAATGCAGCGTGTTCGTGAGGCTGCTGAGAAGGCAAAGATAGAGCTTAGCACTGTGATGGAGACTGAGATTAATTTGCCTTTCATCAGTGCGACAAGCAAGGGTCCGAAGCATCTGCAGATGAAGCTTACTCGTGCAAGATTAGAGGAGCTTGTTGATCCTATTGTGAAGCGTTGTCAGAAGTCTGTTGATCAGGCTTTATCTGATGCCAAGCTTGCTCAGAAGGATCTTGCTCGTGTTATTTTGGTTGGCGGTCCTACCCGCATGCCTATCGTTCAGAATTATGTTGAGAAGTGGTTTGGCTCGAAAGTTGAGCGCTCTATTGATCCAATGGAGTGTGTCGCTATGGGTGCTGCTGTCCAGGCTGGTGTTCTTGCAGGAGAAGTTAAGGATATTCTTTTGCTTGACGTTACTCCTTTGAGCTTGGGCATTGAGACGTTGGGTGGCGTGTTGACTAAATTGATTGAGCGCAACACGACTATTCCTGCGAAGAAAGGCCAGACTTTCAGCACTGCTGCTGACAACCAGCCTGCCGTTACCATAAGGATCGCGCAGGGTGAGCGTCCGATGTTTAATGACAACAAGTTGCTCGGCCAGTTTGACTTGGTTGGCATTCCGCCTGCTCCTAGAGGGGTTCCGCAGATTGAGGTGACTTTTGATATTGATGCAAATGGAATCTTGAGCGTGACTGCGAAGGACTTGGGCACTGGCAAGGTGCAGAGCATGAAGATTACTGCTCCTAATAAGCTTGATGCTGCAGAGGTTGAGCGTATGCGCAAGGAGGCTGAGCAGTTTGCTGATGCTGACAAGCAGAAGCGTGAGGAGATTGAGACTGTTAACCATGCGGATAGCTTGGTGTACTCTGCTGAAGCCCAGTTTAAGGAGTTCGAGGGCAAGGTTCCTGAAAAGGAATTGGCTGATGTTAAGAAGAAGATTGGCGAGCTGAAGAGTTTGCTTGCAGCTTCTCCTCGCGACCTGGCAGCCTTGAAGAAAAAGCTGGAAGAGTGTAATGCCGGCTTCCATAAGCTTGCTGGTGAGTTGTACAAGAAAGCTGGTGGAAAAGCTGATAAAGCACCTTCTGCTGATGATACGATCGAGGGCGAAAAAGCATGATTGACTACCGGCTGGCTGGCGGTGCCCTGTTGGGTATTGTCGTGCTGTACTTTGTCATGCGTGCATTGTCGCAGTTTGCTTTGTCGCGCATGGCCGAGGTTGAGCTTGAGGAAGTTCTCAACTCTGACAAGCATCGCGTGAAAGGACGGTATGGTTGATTATTACGAAACTCTTGGTGTCAGCAAGGATGCTTCGCAAGAGGATATTAAGCGGGCTTACAAGAAGCTTGCCAAGCAGTATCATCCTGACTTGAATAAGAGTCCTGATGCTACTGATAAGTTCAAGCAGGTGAATGAGGCTGCTGCTGTTCTTGGTGATCCTGAGAAGCGGAAGCAGTACGATCAGTTTGGCAGTGCTGGTGGCCAGCAGTTTTCCGGGTTTGATTTTCGTGATTTTGCTGCCGGCTCTAATTTTGATGATATTTTTGACAGCTTTTTTTCAGGTTTTGGTTTTGGCAGGCGTGGGAATGGTCGTTCTGGCCGTGACTTGGTTGCAGAGGTTACAATTTCTCTTGATGATGTCGCGAAAGGTGCTGTGAAGGACTTGCACGTTTCGCGTCATGTTGCTTGTGATACTTGTCGTGGCAAGGGAGGCACGGATTTTACAACGTGTAATACTTGTCAAGGCCAAGGTGTTGTGCGTCAGGCACGGAGGACTCCTTTTGGCGTTTTTGCTACTACAACTACCTGTAATGCGTGCAAGGGTTCTGGCGAGCGGGCAGAAAACGTTTGCAAGGAGTGTGATGGTGATGGTGTTTTAGTTTCTCGTGAGCCTTTGAGTGTTAAGATTCCTGCTGGCATTGAGGATGGGATGAAGTTGCGTCTTGCTGGTGAGGGTGAGGCTGTTAAGGGTGGTTCTGCTGGCGATTTTTACGTTGTTGTTCATGTTGAGAATGACGAGCGTTTCGTGCGTGAAGGAACGGACTTGCTTGTTGTTCAGCCTGTTAGTTTTGTTACCGCTTGCATTGGCGGCGAAATAACAGTTGAAACGTTGCATGGTAAGAAGAAGGTGGACATTCCTTCTGGAACGCAGAATGGTGCTCAGATTCGTTTGGAAGGTGAGGGCTTGCCAGAGTTGCGTAGCAAGCACAAAGGAGACATTGTTGTGAATGTCAACATCACGCTTCCGAAGAAGGTTACTAAAAAACAGATTGAGTTGTTGAAAGAGTTTGAAAAAGAAGGAAGCAAAAAGTGGGGATTGTTCTAGATATAGGAAAAGGCATGGGAGCAAATAATATAAAGAAACAGCCGATTCAATCGTCCATAAGAGTTAAGTTTTTGCTTGCATTACTAATGTTAGTGGTTGTTGGTTGTTCAAAATCTGAGGACATTCTAATAGCGGAAGATGTTGCTGTCGAATGGGTTAAGAACCATAAATTTGATACTGTTGCTGTGACCGCAGTTAAGAGTGTTCACTGTGTTGACTCGACTCTGTCAGAGGATACTGCGCTGGACTGGTTGGCGGACTTTTATATTGTTAAAGTGGTTGTTCCAACAAAGTCTGTCTTGAGTACTACAAAATTTATTTACTATGTAACCATCGACGGGCGAACGATGAACATCACCTCTGTTCAAGAAACAACCGATAAAAAATTCCCTAAACTCAAAGAGTCCGATGTATGGCCACTATGTTGAATAATTATTTGGATGAACGGATATCTTTGCCTGTTCTCTTCTGTGCAGTTCTTCTATTGGTCTGACTATGGTTTTTTGGCTGTCTTAAACAGAAAGGTTTATATATCCAAAAAGATATAGCACTATACCTTTAAAGTTATGTTGACAAAAACGCAGTTGCGGGTGTTGGAAGTTTTCGCTTCAAATATTACTGAGAAGTTTAGCATTAAGAAGATTTCTGAAGTATTAAAAAAACCCTACCCACTTATTCACCGCTCAGTTAAGAGCCTCTTAAGCTTGAGGTTTCTTGACAAAGATAAGCAAAGCTTTCTCAGCCTTAATTACAGAGAAAATCACTCTGTGCTTGCGTATGTTGAATCGTTAAAGGCGAAAGACTTTCTTGCGATGAACAAAACCATTGCTCTCTGTGCGAATGACGTTCTAGTGCGGTTGAAGCTTGATTTTTTTGTTTTCCTTATCTTTGGCTCTTCTATTTGTAAAGCGCAGCCAAGAGACGTTGATGTATTGTTTGTTGTTGAAAACCCGCAGCGTGTCAATGAAGTTGAGAAAATACTCCATAACATTGCCTCGAGCTTTGCAACGTCATTCGATATCAAAGTAATCACGAGTGAGAGTGCTCACGAAATGTTTTCGAAACGTGACGAGCAAAATGTGGCGAATGAAACGCTGAATCAGCATATTATACTGTTTGGCGCAGAAAACTACTATAGGATATTGAAAAATGCTAGACGATAAAAAACTCAAAGAAATCAGGGGCAGAGTGCCAAAATGCGTAAAGGAAGGAAAGAGAGTTATTGACAGTCAAAAGAAGTTCGTCGATTTCTTCTTGACAAACGCCAGGAATTCACTCAGTGCCGCTAAGCTGTTATTCGAAATGTCAACAAGCCAACAACTGCAAAGTCAAATTGGTTATGCTGATTTTAATGGATTCCTCTGGGTCATTAACACAAGTTATTACTCGATGTTTTACATGGCACGGGCACTGCTCGAAAGTAACGGAATCAAAATCAAAACAGAAATAGGAGTTCATGCAGTCACATTTGATGCCCTTGTGTTCTACTTCTACTTGACCGGCAAGCTCCAGAAGAAATTGATCGAAGACTTCGCGGAAGCAAAAACAGAGACAGCAGAGCTTCTTGGAAAGGAAAGAGCAAAAATGCTGATCGAGGAGTACTATTACGAGAAGGAAAAGCGAACAACATTCACGTACGAGCTCGGAGAGATCGCAATGCAAAACAAAGCTCAGACCAGCCTCGGCAGGGCCAAGATTTTCAATGAGGAAATACGAAAAATACTTCAGAAATAGTTTCTGGCCCACGGATACTTTAGTCATGTAGTCACTATATAATAGTCAACACATAGTAACCTTTATAACGGGCTGCTTTCCCTCATCGTCTATGTCAGCAATCATGCAGTTGTGTGATGTTTCGCTGCGTTTTGGCAGCAAGCATGTTCTTTCAAACGTAAACTTGTCAATAAATCAGGGTACGCTTCTTGGCTTGGTTGGCAGGAGTGGTGCTGGTAAGACTACTTTGTTGCGCGTGTTGACTGGCATGATCGCGCCAAGTTCTGGTAAAGTGTTTCTGCCAAACAGGGCCTCTTTGAAGAAGATGGTTGGTTTTGCTAGTCAGGAATATTCGTTTTACCCACAACTTTCTGTTGTTGAGAATCTTTGGTACTTTGGCAGGATGTACGGGCTTTCTTCAAGGGTTATTTCCTCACGCATCAAGGAGTTGCTTGTTTTGATGCAGTTGGAAGAAGCGAGGCATCGCATTGCATCGAAGCTTTCTGGTGGCATGAAGCGTCGTTTGGATATTGCCTTGGCATTGATTCATGATCCTCCTATTCTTGTGCTTGACGAGCCAACTACTGGTTTGGATGTTTTCTTGCAGGAAATGGTTTGGTCTTTAATCCATCGTATTCACGCGTTGGGCAAGACGGTTATTATTTCGAGTCATGATTTGAGGGAACTGGAGAAGTGGTGCACTGAGCTTGTTATTGTTTCAAATGGCAAGTTGATCGGTGGACAGGAACTGAAATCTTTGAAGGGCGCGCGTCAGTTGGAGGTTGTTTTCCGTGAGGTGTGTGATGCGCGCGTTTAGTGCTTCTTTTGAGAAGGATATGAAGTTGTTGTTCAGGAATTGGACGTCGTTGTTTGTTTCCGTGATTGGGCCGTTGAGCATTATGCTGGTTTTGATCATTGCATTCTCAGATTTGGGTTTCAACAGTATTACGATCGGGCACGTTGTTGATCCAGCAAATGTGCGTTTTGATTCGCTCTGGCCTAAGCTTTCTTATGTTGGTAACTTTGTTCCTTATGCTTCTCTGGATGATTGTACTGCTGATTTGAAAACACAAAGGCTTCATTTGTGCTTGCAACCTTCAGGGGACGCGCTTAACGCGTATTTTGATAATACCAGGGAGCTTATTTCGTTGATTTTGCTTAATCAGGTTCGTGCTGCTGTTAATGCTGAGAAGGAGGCTTTGGTTCGGCAGAAGGCCGCTGGATTTCTTGGCGAGGTGAAGAATACTGCTGATTTTTTGGACTCGAGTGGCTCTTTTGCCGCTGTTTTGTTGAAGGATTTGGAACGGCAGCGTGTTGATTTGGTGCAGGCAAAATCAGATTTGCGGTCAACTAGAGAGGATGTTGAGTTGAGGATTGATGAGTTGAGGGAGGTTCGTTCAGAGGTTTCTTCCGCTCATTCGCAGGCCGAGAGTGCGAAGTCTCAGGGTTTTGGAAAGGCAGAAGCTACTCTTGGCGAGGCAGATGCTGCGTTGTACAATGCGTATAATGTGGCTGCAGCAACTGGTGATGCTGCTTCTATGTCTGCTATTTCAGCAGCTAGATCTGAAGTTCAGGCTTCTAGGAATGATTTGTCAGAGGCAAGGAGTTTGGTTGATGGTGAGCTGTCTCGCGTTCAGAAAGTTATTGATGGCATTGATGAAGCTTTGCAGTCTTTGGAGCGTGCTCGTGACGTGATTATTCGTAACGAGCAGCGTGTTTCGAATGCTATCGAGACTATTGATCAGCGTTCTGTTGAATTAAGGGACTTGCAAACGAGGATTGATCAACAAGGCAGCAAGTTGGATGATCTTGGTAAAACTTCTGTTGACGAGGTTGTCAAGCCTATTACTGTTGGTTTTATGCCTTTGTTTGTTGGCAGTGAGCGTTTGCGTGATCTTGAGGCAGGTTGGGATTTGACAGAAAACCAAAAGCAGCGGTTGTTGAATTTTGGCACGATCCAGACTTTTTTGCCGTTCGTCCTTAGTTTGCTTATTTGTTTTGTCGCTACAATGTTGTCAAACATTTTGTTGTTGGAGGAACTGCACTCTCCTGCATTCTTGAGAAATCAGCTCATGCCTCGCTCTTGGCTGGTTTCGTTTGGATCGTTGTTTCTTACAGTGTTGTTTGTCACAACTTGTCAGGTTTTGGTTATTTTGCTGATGGGTTATTTCATTTTCTATCTGGACATTTTGAAGAGTTTGGGAACCTTGTTGGCAGTTCTTTTGTTGTTGATAGGCACGCATACTTTGATCGGCATGACTATTGCGTATGTTGTGCGTACGAAGACGACTTCTTTGCTTGTCTGCGCTTTTTTCCTCATGGTTACTTTGATACTGGGGGGCGTTGTTTATCCTGTTGAGCGAATGGCTTCGTTTATGTCGACGGTTGCATCGCTCATTCCGTTTACTTCTGGAATTTCCATGTTGCAGCAGAGTTTATTTTACAACGTCTCATTGTCCGACCTCCTGGGCCCTCTTGCTATCCTGATAGTGATTTTCTTTGGTGCTGCAGTTGTGATGTGTGTTGCACGCTGGGCTTTCATGGATTCTTGCAGGAGAGGCTAGGCAGCCAGCGCTTCCAAGTATTTTCTCATTTCTGTTGCCTCTTCTTCAGATATTGCTCCTGCGTCCAGCAAACTTTTGATGGCTTGCAGGTCTTCGTTCCATGTTTCGTATTTCATGTTGCACCTCGTTTTAGGTATAAGGGTGAAGAATAGAGAGGATGAAGGTATAAGGTTGAAGGATGAAGACTGCATTCTTCGCCTTACAACCTTCGTCCTAATACCTTCAACCTTCATCCTTCGTTCTAATACCTACGCCCTTCACCCTTTATCCTCGTTTTAATATCCCTTGTGAAGAACTAATTTGGATTTTGCATCCATAAAGCTTAAAAGCAAAGTTGTCTTTTTTCGTCGTTATGATTAATGTCTACTTGCATGGCCCGCACTGGTTTTTGGGTGTTGATGCTGCGTTGGAAGCTTTGGCTGGTGTTATTGCTTTGTTGGTGGCGTTTGCCAGCTATAAGGCTTGGCGCTTGACTGGCGAGCGTAAGTATGGCTGGTTTACTGTCAGTATTAGCTTGTTGACTGTTTCTTTTCTTTCCAGGGCTTTGACTGATGCTTTGTTGCGTGAGGTTTTTATCAAATTGCCCGAGCGTATTGCTGGGCTGGTGTTTTATGCAGGGTACGTTACTCATATTATGTTGGCGTTTCTTGGATACATAATCTTGATAGCGATTACTCATAAGATTCATGACAGGCGGATTGTTGCGTTGTTGTTTTTGACTTTGGTTCCTAGCTTGTTGATGAGCGGGAGTTATTACCGTACTTTTTACGGCTTGAGTTTGGTGTTTTTGGCGTTCATAACTCTTGCTTATTATCAGAACTACAAGCGTGTTGGTAACAAGGCTTCTGCTTTGGTGTTTGAGGCGTTTGCCTTGTTGACTGCTGCTCAAGTGCAATTTTTGGTTCAGGGTTTCTATATTTTGTCCACTCAGGCGTGGAACTTTTTGTTCGTTACTGCTCACGTTACTCAAACATTGGGTTTTGTGTTCTTGTTGGCCGCGTTGTTGCGTTTGAAGAGTGCGGCAGCGCGTAATCCGAAAGTTGTTTGTGTACAAGTCGTTCGTCTTAAAAGGCAAGTATGAAGCGTGCAAAGATCGACATTGTCTATGACATGTTGAAGGCAATTGAAGAGAAGGGCGGCAGGATTCTTCCGACCCATTTGTTGTACAAGTCAAACCTTTCCCACCAGCGGATGAAGATCTATCTTGAGGAGCTCAAACAGCGCAAACTTATCGTTGAAACAGACCATAAAGGAAAGATGATGTTCGCCCTCACCGATGAAGGCAGAAAGTTCTTGCAAGACTTCGCAAAAGTCAAAGAATTCACAGAAGCGTTCGGGTTGTAGTGTCAAAGCCTACAAATAGGCCGCTTAAGAATGTGCTATTCTAACAGGCTGACAAGGTAGACGTAAACGAACGGTTTGGGAATAGTAGGTGTTTTAAATTACGAAATTATGGAATAGAAAGATCAGCCCAATAATGATCCAGACATATAACTAACATACATTTTATGTGGCCCTGATTCATTTTCTACTTTTGCGACGATATCTCTCAATTTTATCGGTTTGATGGGTCCTGCGCCATCAAAAATTTGTTGCAGTAAGTCTGCCTGGCTGAGACCTCGGAGTTTCCATCTATCACATACCGGACAATCCAGAAAACGGTCGATTGGATAAGAACCAACTTCGCCAACTAAATATCCACGGTCCACGGGTATAAGAATCGGCACACGGTACGTAGTCACGATACGTTCCTCTAATCTTCCTGACGATGAGGAAGCACCGCTAGAACGCATAAACTCCTCCAATTGCGGAGAAGCAGCTTCGACTTCAAACACTGCCGTACTTAAACCTGACATATACTCCATATGTAACAGAAGAACAACCTCTACTATTAAGTTTCGTAGTATCCATAGACTACCACAAGTTTAAATACTATAACGTAGTGATAAAGTTATGGATGCACAAATACTGAAAAAGATAGGTTTGACAGAAACAGAGATTAAAGCATATCTGACGCTCTTAAGTGTCGGTGCTACCTCAGCAAGACGCATTATAGAAGAAACAGGAATTTACAGAAGGAATCTTTACGACGCGTTAAACAAGCTCATAGAGAAAGGACTGGTAACGTTTGTTATAGAAAATAAAGTAAAATTCTTTCAAGCCAAGAACCCTGATAATGTACTAACATACTTGGATGAGAAGAAAGCAAAAATTGATGAGCTAAAATGCGCAACCCAGAAATTATTGCCCGAACTGAATAGCATGTTCAGGTCGCAAACCTCCGAAATCGAGGCTGAGATTTATCGTGGAACCGAGGGAATCAAAACAATACTCAAAGACTGCCTGGAACACAAAGAAGTATTATTTATTGGTGCAACAGGCGACGTAGAAAACAGACTGCCCTACTTTTGGCCCCAATACAACAAGACAAGAGAAAAACGACGTTGCAAATGGAAACTGCTCCTCGTGCATGAAGCAAGAAACAAACCCATCACAAAATCAAAATACTACGAATATAAAATCCTGCCAAAATTACTGAGCGGGCTCAACGTAATCTACATCTACGGCGACAATGTCGCTAACGTATTATGGCTGGAGAAACCAATGGCATTTGTAATCAAGCATAAGATGCTTGCAGACAATTACCGAAAATACTTTGAGCATCTATGGAAGTCACTGGATTAGAATTCTCACCTTTCCGTACTGTCTGAACGACCAGATGTCATAAGCAGCTAAAGAATATTTATCTTAGAACACTGGCTAATAGCCACCAGTCTTCATCCTACAACCTAATACCGTCATCCTTCGTCCTAATTCCTACAACCTACTTCCTTCCGCCTTCGTCCTTCTATTTTCTTTGCCGAATCGGCCCTTGGCGTGGCCCTTGTCTTGGTAATTGAGGTCGTGTGGGCTGGCGAACAATTGGACGTAATACTCCGGGTCTTGGCTGGATAAACGGTGAGCGATCAATAGGAATACCGTATGAGCTCGTTTCCTCTTCGCATAAGTCTTCGCATTCTTCTATTGCTTCTTCAATGTATTTTTGCATGTCTTCGTATGCTTTCTCTGCGTCTGTGGCAGCGCTATGGACGCCCGTATAGTATGCATCGAGCATATCTTCATAGCAATTTTCCGGATAATCGAGTCCATCGCTTACGTCTTCTAATAATTCTTTGAGCTCTGCTAATTGGTCTTTTGAGTCTTGTTTTGCATCAAGATAATATTGGTATGCTTTTTGCATGTTTTCAAGTGCAGTGGCGCACTGGTCATCTGAGAAACTGCTCGAGTAGTATGAAGATGAACTCATTGGTGCTAAAGGTGCTGACGTGCATAGCAACAGTCCGTACGCGTCGCTGTATGTTGGATTTTCCAGTCCTGCATTAATTGCCGCTTTTGTTGCGAACGCTTCTTGTCTGATTTCTTGTGTTTGTTGTTCATGGTATGCTGCGTGTCGTCTCATTGTTTTGATGTAGTTCTCAATTTCGTTTTCATAACCGACTAAATCGCAATCGTCCTTGCCGGACAGATCAACAGGAAATTCTGGCACTGAGTAAAATGAGGAAATCGTTTGGATAGGTGTGGGCGAGATGGCGTATACAACTGGGTTGTTTTGGTGGAGTATCCATACTGAGAATAATGCAAAAAAGCCGACGACCATGATGACCATAAGAACAACTCCCTCTTCTTTTTTGATCATGGATTTGAGAAAGCGTTTTTTGTTTATATTTCTTTGTATGTAATCCAGTCTGTGGTGTATCTTTCTAACCTTCGCCTTCGTCTTACAGAACGAGTTTGTAGTGCGTAGTAGGTAGTAAGTAGTCTACAAACCACACACTACCAACTACAAACTATCTCCGCCCTTCCGCCTTCGTCCTACAACCTACATCCTTCGTCCTAATACCTACAACCTACGTCCTACAACCTAATGCCTTCGCTCTTCATAATACGTCCTACATCCTTCCGCCTTCGTCCTACACCCTACAACCTGCACCCTTTTTATATTCCCTTCTCGTTCTATCCGTAATGCTAAAGGGGTTAGTCATATTCCTGTTGTTGTTATTGCCAGTGTTGTTCTTGTTGCAGGATTTCAAATCAGAACAGACTGGGCTGGTGGTTAATGATGTTGCCGTGTTGCGTTTGGAGCGTTTGCAGCTTGCCAGGGCTCCGTTTTCTGGTTGGGTTTCTGCCGAGTGTAGAGTGTTGTTGCGTCGTATTGACCAATTGTTAAGGTTTGGTGCTGACGATCGTTATTATGAGCCAAGTGGTTTGGTGTTGCCTGAGTTGTTTTTTGTGAGTGAGCGTTCTTTGTTTAATCTTGTTGATCAGGTTTCCTGGTCTTCTTGTCCTGATCGTACTAAGGGTGAGAGCAGGAAATTGTTTGATTCTCTGGCTGGTTTGGATACTCGTCTTGTAGTGATGACTGTTGAGCGGAGCCGTTGTAGTGATGCTGTTAGCTCGTTGAATGGCGCGCGGGCTGCTTTGTGGCGGAATGATACTGCGTTGTTCGTTAGCTTTTTGGAAGATGCGGCGGTGAGGGCACAATGTTAAGTTTTTCAAGGTTTGAAATTAAGGAGATCGTTAAGGCTTGGGTGCTTGTTTCTTTGATGTTTGCTATCGCTAAGGTTGGTATTGGTGCGCGTTTGCCGTGGGCGATTGTTGTTGCTTTGATTACTGCGGGTGTTGGGTTTTTGTTGCACGAGTTGGCACACAAGTTTGTCGCTCAGCGTTACCAATGCTGGGCTGAGTTCAGAGCTAATGATCAGGCGTTGCTTATCGGTGTTTTGTTAAGCTTTACAGGTTTCATTCTGGCAGCTCCTGGTGGTGTTTTCATTCGTGGCGCGTCTCATCGTCAGCATGGTTGGATTGCTCTTGCTGGCCCGATGATGAACGTGTTGTTGGCAGTGTTGTTTTTCTTTTCAGCTGGCTTCTTGCCAACTGATGTAGCATTGTATGGTTATTACATTAACGCGTTGTTGGGAGTTTTTAACTTGATTCCTTTTCCTCCTTTTGATGGTGCTGCTGTTTGGCAGTGGAACAAGGCGGTTTATGTTGTTTCAATTGCACTCGCAGGATTAGTTTTCGTGATATCGCTGGTTTGAGCCGTTGAGCACGAGTCGCGAGATGTTTCTTTTTGGCTCGTAAATATCAATTCCTTGTGCTGCCAGGCCCATTAGTTGAACATAATTTGCTATTACTTGAGGAGTTGCGCCAGGGTGTTGTACTATTCTTTGTAGCGCGTCAAAGTAAGGTGGCATTTTTTGATCTTCAAGCAATCTTTCAAGGGTTGCGATCAGCCCTGCTTGTTCTAAGCGTGTGAGCCTGCTGTGGATGACGACAAAATCTTGAGCAACTTTTTCAGGCGTTCGTTGTTGTGCGTGCTGTTTGAAATAGTTTCTGACCTCGTCGAGCATGACTCTGTAGGCGAGTCTGTTAGTATGCGGTGTTATAATGGTCACGTCATATCGTGCTTTTGGTCTTTCTGCGAGAAGTTTTAGGAATACTGGTGCGGTGTCTGGATTTTTGCGGTCTTGACGTTCGAATTCGTCGCTTGCATCCCGCCACTGTTCTGTGCGGTTTGGTTGTGCGCGTTCAAATTCTACAAGGTCGTATGGGTTTATGCTTGCGTAGACGATAGGGTGTTCTTCAACGTGTGCGGGAATTACTCTTCTTGTTACGGTTTTTTTGGCGTTACTGACAGGGTCTAGTTCTTGATCGCTTACGTAGGTTGGTGGTGCTTCTACATTTGTTATGACTAGCAACTTTCCTTTGAGTGGTTCAGAATGGTGTCGTTTCACTTTTGTGTAGGCAGGCGTGCGCTTGCCGCGGTAAGAATTGTTTTGTAAAGTGGTTCGGCCGTTTCATCATTGGGAAAATTGGCAATGTCAACATAGATTTTTGCTTTTTCTCCATTTTCTTTGATTCTTCTTTTGAGGTCGATGAGTTCGCGGCAGAGTTGTCCTATTTCTGCTGCTTTTGGTTCGGGAGTTCTCTTCCAATCACCTGTGACGGTGACTGTAACAGTGTCGTTTTCGCGTTCTTCTCGGACAGAATACCAACGAGGATCGGCTGTTGCATTGAAGTACGTTGCTTTGTACGCCATTCTTCACTCACTATTTGCTGCGATTGAGTGCTTGCTTATAAGTTTTGTCCCTGTTAAAAGTTTGTAGTGCGTCGGAATTGTAACGCAATTCCGAGCGTGATCGGAAATTGAAAATTTCCGACATGTAGTAAGTAGTAGGTAGGCTACCAACTACGAACTACAAACCACTTACTACGGGCTAATAGCCAACAACCAATCGCCTTCACCCTTCATCCTACGTCCTACAACCTTCATCCTAATACCTTCGTCCTTCACCCTGCGTCCTACTTCCTAACACCCAATACCCACTGGACTTGTTCGCGTTAGATTTTTATAGTGTCATTTTGGTTTTTGTTGTTAGTGAAGCACTATTAATTATTTTCCATATGGATAAAAACTTATTGTCGAGGAAGGAGAAGCCCAATGAGGCAAAAGAGATAGAGGGCATTCTAAATCCAACGATCAAAAAGTGGTTCTTCTCACGCTTTACAAACTTCTCATTGCCGCAATTGTTTGGCGTTTACGAGATTCACTGCAGGAATAACGTGCTGGTTTCCGCTCCAACCGGCGCAACAAAGACTCTGACCGGTTTTCTGTCAGTTCTTAACGAGCTTGTTGACAGCGCTGAAAAGGGAAAACTGCAGGACAAGGTCTACTGTGTTTACATAAGCCCTCTTAAAGCGCTCTCGAACGACATTATGAAAAACCTGAAGGAGCCTCTGGAACAAATTGAACGTATCGCTGGAACGCCATTAGGCATCCGCGTTGGTGTCAGAACGGGTGATACGACTCAAGGAGAGAAGGCGAAGATGTTGGCGAAACCGCCGCACATTCTCATCACAACGCCAGAAAGCCTCGCGATTTTGCTCGCCTCGGTCAAATTCCGCGAGCACCTGCGCGAGGTTGAATGGTGTATTGTCGACGAGATTCATGCATTGGCCGAGAACAAGCGTGGAGTTCATCTGTCTCTATCTTTGGAGCGGTTGCATATTCTTTCGCCGGGCATGTGTCGTGTTGGGTTGAGCGCTACTGTCTCGCCGTTGGACGAGATTGCGTACTATCTTGTTGGTGTGTGCAGGCCCTGCAAAATAATTGATATTCAGTTTTTGAAAAATCTTGATTTCAAGGTTATTTCGCCTGTTGAAAACTTGGTGGAAACCTCTCATGGAGAGATGCATCAGAAGATGTATGAACTTATTGATGATCTTATCCAGCAGCATCGTACCACATTAGTCTTCACTAATACCAGAAGCGCGACTGAGCGGGTTGTTGATCATCTCAAGACGAGGTTCCCGAAGAAGTACGTTGGAAACATCGGCGCGCATCATGGTAGCATGAGCAAGCAGATGCGTCATGATATTGAGGGCAAATTGCGTAATGGTGAGCTCAAGGCTGTTGTTTGCTCAACTAGCTTGGAGCTTGGCATTGACATTGGTTATATCGACTTGGTTATTTGCCTTGGCTCGCCAAAGAGTGTTGCGAGATTTTTGCAGCGTGCCGGTCGTTCCGGGCACAAGCTGCACGAGACTGTCAAAGCAAGGATCATAGTTATGGATCGTGATGATCTTGTAGAGTGTGCTGTTCTGTTAAAAAGCGCTGTCGAGAAGAAGATTGACTTGGTACACATTCCTACGAATTGTTTGGACGTGCTTGCTCAGCAGATCATTGGCATGGCTCTCGAGCAGGTTTGGGAGGAGCGCGAGTTGTTTAATGCCGTTCGTAAGAGTTATTGTTACAAGGATTTGAAGCTTGGTGATTTCAACAATATTTTGAGTTATCTTGCCGGTGAGTTTGCTTCTTTGGAGGATCGGAATATTTACGCTAAGATTTGGCGTGATGGCGGCAAGCTCGGCAAGAGGGGCAAGATGGGTCGTGTTATTTACATGACTAATCTTGGCACTATTCCTGATGAATCATTCATAACGGTGAAGGTTGGAACTGAAACTGTTGGCATGTTGGATGAGGGTTTTGTTGAGCGGTTGAAGCCTGGTGATGTGTTTGTTTTGGGTGGTGAGACTTATTTGTTTAAGTTCACGCGTGGCATGGTTGCTCAAGTTTCAACTTCTGTTAACAGGCCGCCGACCGTTCCTCATTGGGTGAGTGAGATGTTGCCTCTTAGCTTTGATCTTGCGAGCGAGATTGGCCGTTTTCGTCGTTTGATGCTTGAGCGTTTTGTCTCGCAGGAAAGTAAGAAGGATGTTTTGGAGTTCATCAACAAGCATTTGTATGTTGATGATCATGCTGCTAGCGCGATTTATGAGTATTTCAAGGAGCAGTTTGATTATTGTAAGAGGATCCCGAATGATCGCATGATTTTGGTCGAGTATTGCAGCGATGGCCGTGATGAAAAGATTGTCTTTCATACTTTGTTTGGTCGTCGGGTGAATGATTGTTTGAGCCGCGCGGTTGCTTTTGCTTTGAGCAAGACGACTCATAAGGATGTTGAGCTTGGCATGAATGATGGGGGCTTTTACATTAATGGTGGAAAGTCTCTCAAGCCCGTCAACGCTTTGAAATTGTTGAAGCCTGACAAGATTGACATGGTTATGGACATCGCTATTGAGAAGAGTGAGGTGTTCAAGAGGCGTTTCAGGCATTGTGCGACTCGTTCTTTTATGATTTTGCGGAACTATATGGGTCGTCAGAAGCGTGTTGGCCGTCAGCAAGTTAGCTCTATGATTTTGTTGAGCGCGTTGAAGCGTATTGATAATGATTTCAGCATTTTGAAGGAGGCGAGGCGCGAGTGTTTGGAGGACTTGATGGATATTGATAACACGCGCAAAGTGTTGGAAGGTGTTGCTGATGGTACGATAAAAGTTGTGGAGCTTGAATCAACAGTGCCGAGTCCATTCGCGTTGAACCTTGCATTGATGGGTTATATGGACGTGTTGCGCATTGAGGATAAGTATGAATTCTTGAAGCGTATGCACGAGCAGATTTTGGCAAAGATCGGCGGAAAGGAAGCAAAGGCGGTTAGCGGTGCAGCGTTTGTCGAGCGCGCGCATTCTGTGAAGAACGAGTTCAAGGAGCAGCTTAAGAAGGAGGCGTGGAATTTGGCGCGCGTTCCGCGTTACGCCAAGATGGAGCTTGTTCGTATTATTGATGGCGAGCGTTCCAACATAGAGCCTTCTTTTCTCAAGGGTGTTGAACAGTATCGCAAGGAAATTGAAGAAAATTGGCCTGATGAGTTGAAAAAGTTCTTGTTCACAGTTCTTGCAGAGCTGAAAACTGGCGAGTTCTCTTATGAGGATTTATGGCGCGAGCAGGATGAGAAGAAAGAGCAGGACAAGGACGAGTTGAAGTTCAAACTTATCGAACAGTTTAACAAAGCAGCGAAAAAAGCAAAGCTTGACCCACAAATGAGGTATGATGTTTATCACATGATCGACGGGGAGAAAGAAGGGTTTAGGAAGGAGACCTTGGCGTGGCTCAAGGACTTATTCTCCAAGAGCGTGCCCAAATACTGGGATGATGACATCGCGAAGTTCTTGCAACAGAAATGGAAGGAGTTGTTGTGAGCAAAGGTTTAAATACTTGTCATACATGTCATACTTTATGCAATTGAGTGTCAGGGATGTTAGCGAGGAAGTGTTTCGCGCATTTAAAGCACGGGCTGTTAAGCAGAACATTCATGTCGGACAAGCGCTCACGCTTGCAATGCAGCGCTGGCTCAGCGAGCAAGAGGACAAACAGAATTTTCTGGACTTTATTCCAAAGAAGGGTTGGGGCAAGGCGACGAGAGATGTGAGCAAAAACATCGACAAGGTGTTATACTCGTGATATTGCTCGATACAAACTTACTAATTGCTGCATGGAACCCTGATGATTCATGTCACGAGCAGGCGCTCAGAATCCTTGTTCGCATCAGGCAAGATGTTTACGGGCCTGCATTCATCACGGATTATGTCTTTGATGAAGCGCTCAACGTGGCTGCGCGTTACGCTTCTCGTGAGGATGCATGCGCGCTCGGGCAGGCTTTGTTGAAATCATATCATGTTGCAAAGATTACTGAAACGATTTTTGATGTATCATGGTCGCTTTTCAAACGTGCGAAAGGCTTGAGTTTCACCGATTGCACGAACGTTATTGTCTGCCAGGAACTCGGGATTTCTGCCATGGCAACGTTCGACAAGCAATTCAAAAAAATTAAAAACATAAACGTGGTTGATGAGGCATGATCACCATTATCGGTGCTGGCAAGTTTGGTCAGTGTATTAGTAAGCTGTTAGGTGAAAACCAGCATGTTCTTGTTGATGTTGAGAAGGACGGGAGTTATAGCGAGAAGACAAAAAAGTGCATTGGAGACGCCGATCGTTTGGCGTTGTGTGTTCCGTCTGCGTTCTTGGAGGGTTGTTTGCAGATGGTTAAGCCGTTGGTCAAAAGAGGTATTCCGATTTTAAGTTGTACTAAGGGATTGTTTTCTGGTTTGAAGACTTCGACAGAGATTATTCGCAAAGTTTTGAAAAATCCTGTCGCTACATTGAACGGTCCGAACTTGAGTGTTGAGATCATGGCTGGGAAGCCGACTTTGACCACGATTGCTGGAGACAGGGCAGAGGAATGGGCGTCATTGTTGAAATCTGAGAATTTTTTCCCTGTTGTTGAGAATGATGCTGTTGGTGCTGAGTTTGGCGCTGCAGCGAAGAATATAGTGGCTTTGGGTGTTGGCTTGATGGATGGTTATTATCAGTCGTGTAATTCCATGGGTAGTTTTGCCGCATTGGCAGTGCGTGAAGTCGAACAGCTTTATAAGCATAAGAAGAAGGGTTCTCTGCCGCAGTTGAGCTTTTTGGGTGACTTGTTTGCCACGTGTGCTAGTGAGGATAGCAGGAACCATACTTATGGCCATCTTGTTGGCAAGGCGTTGCGCGAGGGCAAGAGCATTCCAAAGCCAGATGGAACTGTTGAGGGATTGCACGCGTTGGAGACTATTCATGAATTCATGCACGGCAAGCTTCCATTGTTGCATAACTTGCGTCGCGTGTTGAATGGCAGAATGCGCGTTGAGGAGTTGTTTTCTTCAGTTGTTAAATGAAAACTTATCCTTTACTCGTTGCATCTTATACCCGATCCAGTATAGCATGCCTCCGATGAACAGATACACTGCTGCGACGCTTAGCACGCTTGGAACGCTGTGTTCGACGTAGAATTGTGCTATTGGTTTTACTACTGCCATTCCTGAGAGGCTTGTCTTTGTCGTGAGAAAGTCGTGTATGTTTATTACTCCTGATATGACGTTGATTGCTCCTGGAAGAAAAATCATGGCTCCTAGGCTCTGTAGCACGTCTGGCATGTTTTCCTTGACGCGGTACAGCAGGAACGCCGATATGATGACAAGCATTACTCCTCCGAAGAATATGCTTGGTTCGAGTATCCAGGGCTTTGCGTTTTGCTCGAATGCTTTTGTGATTACTGGTATCAGGAGAGCAAATCCGGAAAATAGTCCCAGGTGTATTAGTATGTGGTGGCTTGCGTGGTGGACTATGCGCATGTTGTGCTGTTGCTTTCCGTTATTTATAAGATTGCTGTCTTACTGTCTTGTGATAACGAAAGCTTATAGGTAGGCTGAAGGTTGAAGGGCGAGGGTGGAAGATCTTCGTCCTTCCGCCTTCAACCTAAAAATGGGCGAACTTCAACTTATCGTTGGCTGCATGTACGCGGGTAAGACTGAGGAGTTGATGCGTCGTGCTAGGAAGGAATACATTGCTGGCAGGAATGTTGCCGTGTTCAAGCCTTCTATTGATACGCGTTACAGTCCTACGCATGTTGCTTCGCATAATCGTTCGATGATTAGCGCTCATGTTGTTCAGTCTACTGAGGAGATGTTGGAACGGTTGCAGCATTGTCCTGTTGATGTTGTCGTTATTGATGAAATTCAGTTTTTTTCTGACAAGATTATTCCTTTTTGTGTGCAAACCGTGCAGGATAAGAGTAAGAAGGTTAAGATTTTGGCTTCTTGTTTGAGTCGCGATTTTCGTGGCGAGCCTTTCAAGTTTCTGAACAGTCATCGTCATATTGGTGAGTTGATGCCGCACGCTTCTGCAATCACTGTTTTAAGAGCGATTTGCACGTATAAGAGCCGTTCTGGCGAGATTTGTGGCAGGTCTGCTGACTACACTCAGCGCTTGATTAACAGCAAGCCTGCTCCTTACGACAGTCCTTTGATTCTTGTTGGTTCGACTGAGAGTTATGAAGCCAGATGCAGCCAGCATCATCATGTTCCTGGCAGGAAGAAGTTGTTGGAGTTCTTCTCAAACCAGCCAAGCGTCTAATTTATCGTTCTCGTGGAAAACTGCCTCTGAATGCCACGCGCGCAGGAGACCAGCAATACGTTTTTCCCTTATATGCAAAACTTGTCGCGTATTCCAATGTATTTTTCACATGTTCTGCAGGAATGCCATCGGCCGTCATTTGCATTCCCAATCGGTATTTCTGGACGGCTGTTCCAAAGATAGGTTTGCCTTCGAACGTGCATTGTTCAAACAACTTGAGATCTTCTTCTGTCAATGGGAACTGGTCGCGGCCGACTTTTTGCAAGCGCAAACTGTACAAGCTATCGACCATTCGTGCAAAAAACTCTGATGGTTCACCAATCTTGTTCACCCTTCCTGAATTAATTGCTTTGACAAATTTCCTTAATAGTCCTTGCAAATTGCTTCTGTCGAGTTCATCGAGACTTTCGTGTCGAGCGCGCCTTTTTTTGGCTTCTTCACTTGAAATCTGCAGTCGTTCAAGCTTCGAACGGTAACTTATTGCTTCGATTTCATTCTTTGCGGTTTTGGCTTTTTCCTGAAGATCCTTTTCAGCTGCACTGTATGTTTTATCTGCTAACTGGTCAATAACCTTTCCATACTTTTCAGTCAGCTCGATTGCCTTTTTTCCCAAGCTGTCCAGCTCGCTGATGCTTTTTCCTACGCTTGACGTCACGGCTGCGATGTCTGCCGTTGAGAGGGCATCCAAACTCTGATCAGTGGTATGGGACTTTGCCCAGGCGCCCATCTTGTCGCGCCAGTCATATACTGCTTTGATTTTCTCATTTACATCTGCCCGAGCGGCTTCCAGCATTTTGCGGTCGGATTCATCAACGTATTTGGCGTGCTCGCTTAACTGCTCGCGCTCCTGTTTGTTCCTGCGTACCTTCTTTCGCAAAGTATCCTCTATACTGTTAAACTCGTTTATTCCTTCTTGGAGTGCCTCGCTCAAACCAAGAATCATTTTTTCTTTCTCGAGAATCGTCCTCCACTCTTCCATCCCTTTATTTTGCACTTTCTTTGTGCAGTGCGTTGCAATATCATTCCATGACGGGCCTGCGTATCCCTGCTGTCCGATAACGCGAAACTGCACAACGTGGCCGAGTTCGTGGTCGATCGCATCAAAAACCCAGGTGTCAACGTTTTCTGGTATCAGCAGTACGCTGCGCGGGTCATTGAACGCGGCAATATGGCCGAGAAAACCACAGCTCTCTTCTTTTGAAGGTTCCAGTGCAATGCTCACGATAGAACCCACTGGCGCGATATTGTAGTCTTGTCGCACAACCTTCTCAACCCACTGGCCGTGCTTGCGCATTTCTTTTGCAACTGCTTCCTGCAAATCTTTCTCACGTTTCAGTGCTGGGGCAACTTCCACTTGTGCACAGCCTGCGAGAGCCAGAATCAATCCTGCCAAGGTTTTTCTCATCGAGTGGCCACCTTTTGCGGATTTTATAAACTTTGCTCAGGTCGCTCGCCAACTCATCGGCACCCGCAAACCTTTATAAAGGAGGATGAAGGAAGAAGGAGTGAGGCAGAAGGCGGTCTTCATCCTTCGCCCTTCTGCCTTCAGCCCATGGTAAAAGAAGAACAAGGTCTTACTGTTAAAAAGTCTCAGGATATTTCTGAGTGGTATACTCAGGTTATTCAGAAAGCCGAGTTGGCAGAGTACACTGGCGTTTCTGGCTGCATGATTTTCCGTCCGAGAGTTTTTGCCATTTGGGAAAAACTTACTGCTTTTTTTGATGCTGAGATAAAGAAGCTTGGCGTTAAGAATGCGTATTTTCCTTTGTTTATTCCTGAGGCGTTGTTGAAGAAGGAGTCTGAGCACGTCGAGGGCTTTGCTCCTGAGGTTGCATGGGTTACTCAGGGCGGTCATACTCCGTTGTCAGAAAGGTTGGCGGTTCGTCCTACGAGCGAAACAATCATGTATGACGCTTTTGCTAAATGGATTCAGAGTTATCGTGACTTGCCGTTGAAAATTAATCAGTGGGTTAATGTTGTGCGTTGGGAGTTTAAGCATCCTGTTCCTTTCTTGCGTAGCAGGGAGTTTTTGTGGCAGGAAGGTCATACTGTTTTTGCGAAGAAGGCAGATGCAGAGACTGAAGTGCTGAATATTCTAGAGCTTTACAAGCGCGTGTTTGAGGAAATGCTTGCTTTGCCTGTCATAAAGGGCAGGAAGAGTGAGAATGAGAAGTTTGCCGGCGCTGATTATTCGACTTCTGTTGAGACTTTGACGCCTAGCGGCAAGGCCGTTCAGGCTGCTACCAGTCATCATCTTGGTCAGCGTTTTGCGAAGAGTTTTGGCATTTCTTTCCTTGACGAGAAGGGCGATAAGTCTTTGCCGTTCCAGAACAGTTGGGGTTTTTCTACTAGGAGTATCGGCGCGATGATTTTGTATCATGGTGATGATAAGGGCGTGGTTATTCCTCCAAGGGTGGCGCCTTTGCACGTTGTTGTTGTTCCGATCATGTTTGACGATACAAAGGAAAAGGTTGTCAAAAAGGCACACGAGCTTGGTTCAAAGCTGGAAAAGGCAGGCGTGTCTGTTTTTGTTGATGATCGTGATCATTACACTCCTGGTTGGAAGTTCAATGAGTGGGAGTTGAAGGGTGTTTGTTTGCGTGTTGAGCTTGGTCCCAGGGATTTGGACAAAAAGCAGGCTGTTGTTGTTCGCCGGGATACTGGTAAGAAGGATTTTGTGCAGTTGGATGAGTTGGTTAAGTTTGTGCAAGACCAGCTTGAGCTTATGCAGAAGGACATGTTCAAGAGGGCTCAGCAGTTTTTGGCTGAGAATAACGTTCATGCTAAGTCTTGGAAGGAGTTTGAGAAGGGGATTAAGGACAAAAAGCTTGTTTATACTCCTTGGTGTTGTACTGCTGATTGCGCAGAACATATCAAGACCCAGACCGAGGGTGCCAAATGTCTGAATCTTCCTTTCGATGCGCCAAAAGCAGAAGGTAAGTGTGTGAAGTGTGACAAGCCTGCTGTTGCTACTGCCTTGTTCGCGAAGAGTTATTAGCTTTATAAACTATTTAAATACTTGGCCGGGTGTGGGACAGAAATAGTTAATCTTTGAGGATTATTACGTAAGCTCTTCTACCGATG
>JACQMY010000033.1 GCA_016203305.1 Candidatus Woesearchaeota archaeon | reverse complement strand
GTTTAAGCCCTTCTTGGTATTCAGCGAACGTCTCCTCTGACTTAAGACCTGCCTGGCTTATCAGCGACATCATTTCAGTGAGTGTAATTCCAGCAATTTCTGCTGCGCGATCGGCAGATATTCTGCCCATACGGTAGAACTCGAGCACTCGCTGTTCAAGCTTTTTTTCCCTGCCCGCAACTATCAACTCGCGTAATGCGCCCGATTTATCAAGATATTCTTCTTTTGCGGTCTGCTCAACCAGTTTCAAAATATCTGGCGCAAGCCGCACTCCTACAAATTTTGCTTCAGCCATTGATATCCTCCACTGCTTTCTCGATCAAATGTCTATTGAATCAGTTGAAGAATCTCTTGCTTGGTTTTATCAAGGATTGCGCGATTGACTCTTCCGAGTTTTCTTTTAATAATTATTTTGTGGATGGTGAACAACTTATCTGCTTTGATCCTGCTGAGAAAATGGATTTCGCCATCAATCATGTCTTTTTGTTCTAGCATAACAGAATACTCTTCGTCCTTAATGTTCGAGGTAATGCCACAAATAACCAAGTCATCAACTTTCCTATTGTGCTCGTCGCTCGAGATGACAAGAGCTGGGCGTTGCTTTGCCTCTTTCAAGTCAGTAAACGGAACTGGAACGAGAATAACATCGCCTTGTCTAAATTGTGTCCCAGACGTCATCTGCTTCACTGCTCCAAAACTTCTTTGCGACTTCTTCAGAGTGTTTTAAGAGATGGTGAAATTCATCTTTTGCATTTTTCCGAAGCCGCTCTACTTTCTGCAACAGAATTCGACCGTCCTCCTGAATGAGTACAATCGTGTCACCCTGTTTAATGCCAACCGATTGGCGAATGTCCGCAGGAATTGCGATCTGACCCTTTTCAGATACTTTCACCGTTTTAACGTCCATCATACAATGCGTAAGAATATTCTTACTTATAAACTTTTTGATTTATGCAATGACATCGACAATGGAAAACGCCGACACTATAACTTGCTAAATTCCCGCTTCAACAACAACGCATCACCCTCGATATTCGGGCTCTCTGTTATCACTACTCCCTTGATCTTGAACTCCTTCCACGCTTTGATCATATCTTTCCAATTCATGTCCGACTCCTCTAAATTCAAATGGTTCTTCTCACCCTTTGGACCATAATTAATCCCACAACACTGAATGTGCATGTTGTCTAATGCTTCTCTGCCGAGGCCGTTCTCTATTTGTGACAAAATACCTCTAAATTCCTCCAAGGTATTGTTCGTCCCATTATATCGCGCGTGCAAATGACCAAAATCAACACACGGCAAAACTCCTTCCACCTCTTGAGAAAGCTTAATCGTCTCCTGCAAGTCACCCCACTGAGTTTCCTTCCCAGTCGTTTCCGGACGAATCCAAATATCAACACCCTCATCCTTAAGAGTTTTTACAACTTCTTTAACGCCTTTTACAACCATCTCGTGAACTTGCGGCTTTGGCCTGCCAAGATAATACCCCATATGCCAAGTAATGCTATAACCACCACACTCATGAACACGCTTTGCAGCAGAAAGCATCCTATTTACCGACGCATGATACTTAGCAGGCTCAGTAGCCGCAAGATTAACAAAATACTGGCCATGACAAGTAAGCACAACACCAAGATCAGAAGCCAACTTCTTCAACTGAGGAGCAAACTGCTCGTTAACATGAACACTCTGCACGAACTCAAACTCCATCGCATCCAAGCCCAAAGCTTTCACTTGCTTTATGCCATTCATCGTGTCGCGCGGCTGCGTCGACATCGGAATACCTGGAGTTCCGAAAAGAAGAGACTTCATTCGCTTAACAAAAACACTGCAATTAAAAAATGTTCTGTTCTCAAGATAAAATTTCAATCCGCTTTTTCTGAATGGGATAAATCCTGATCATCTTCTTATAGTCCAGACCTGCGAACTTGGCAATTTCTGGAGGAATCCTAATCACCAAAGAATTTCCCGACTTCGTTACCTAAACCTCTTTTTCCAAACCAAAAATTTTACGTTTCTTTAACTCCATTTCAATCTCCTCAACTGTTTCATCATCCAAATACTCAGAACCGCATTTGGCACACACCTCGCACGACTTTATGCCAAAATCTATTCCAAAAAACTCTACTGAAGTCTTACTCCGTTTTAACACTCCACCACACTTGCAAGGATATGGAAGTATTTCATCTACCATATTTTCACCGTTACAGGATACACTTTTCTCATACCCTGCGCCTGATAAAAATATTCATCGTAAACAACACTGTAATATGAATGAAACGATTCCACCAAACCGCTTTTTGGCTGTTTCCTCTTCATAACATCTTTACCAAGACTTGATTAAAATAAGTATAAAAAGATATCTTGGACGAAGGTATTAAGTGTTAGGCGGTAGGACGAAGGATGAAGGCGGAAGGAAGAAGGTATTAGGATGTAGGACGAAGGATGAAGGCGGAAGGAAGAAGATTGAAGGTAGAAGATATTCAGACCATAACCTTTTGACCCTTATCCAAAACTTTTCCCGCAACCGCAACCATGCTTGGCATTCGGATTGTTAACCTTGAAGCCGCTCTCGTTCAAAGACTCAACATAGTCAATGCTGCCACCTGCAAGCATCTTCAAACTATCCTTGTCAACAAACACTTTAACACCCTTGTCCTCAAACACCAAATCATCCTGCTCAGGAGACTTCTCAAAATTCATCTGATAGACAAAACCACTGCAGCCACCAGGCATGACAGAAACACGAAGACCAAAACCTTCTTGCTTGTCCTTAGCCAACAAGTCTTTCACCTTCCTAGCAGCAGACTCAGTAATAGACAACCCTTCACCTTTTGGTTGCTCTGGCCTCATCTCAGCGATAAACGCATTCAGATCCGAAACCAAAGTGTCAACAGCAGTATCATCAAGACCGTGCACCTTACAGCCAGCCTCAATCGTGTCAAAAACATTAGCATGACAGCCAACACAATGCAAGCCATGCTCAAGCATGACAACAGCAACATCAGGATACTTCTTCAACACGTCAGCAATCACCATGTCCTTGCCCACTACTTGATTCATTGTTTTAGCCTTCATTTTGCTTACCACCCGCATACCGCTCAAGCTGCGATTTAAAGCCTCTACTCGCTTCGTCCTCTGTGTAATAAGTATTCAACGGGTAAAACATGCGATTGCCCGCTTTTCTAAAACCAAGAGTCAGGATTCGCATGTTATCGATACGAAGCGTACTTCCGACATGAGTTTTGGAAACAGACAGTAATATATTTCGCGCACGTACGAAAAGTTCTCTTGGTACGTCATATTTTCTTTTCTCAAAAATCTCAATCGGAAATCCTGAGAGCTCCTGTTCGTACTTTTCATACGCGCGTATTATTTCGGCACGCCGGCGCTCAAGCAGCCGCTCATGTGCAGGAATCCCGTCCGCAGAGACCACATTGGCGTGTTCTTCTTGATAAAGAAACGGTTTGACTGCGCAGGATGCCGCATGTAGTTCCGTCCCTTCCAGAATACATCCCTCCACAGAATCAATGGCGTCCACCAAGCTTACTGAAAACGCAGAAAATGAGTCATACGTTGTTTGAAAAGCAACATGCCCCTCCGCATAATCGATTTCAGTTCCGGACGGAAAGGCATATTCCAATACGGTCGCTGCACTATCAGAAAACCGCATTTTCAGCAATGCACCGACGCAAGATTCTAAGTCCCATACAACTTTGCTGTTACTTCTGATAACCGCTTCTCCTTTGCGAACGAGGTCAGCACCCCCTTTAGAAGTTACGCCCATTGCAACCTCTCGAGCCGTTCTGCCAAGTTGATGAGTCTTTTTATTTCACTGAGCTTAATGTCATCGATGAATTTCTTAACGATTTCCGCTGCGAAAAGCTCACCTGCTTCAGAAGTGGCGAGATCAGTTTCGTCCAAATATGTTTTGAGGTTTGATCGAAGCTCGAGCAATAGCTGATCAAGATCCGTGTGTGCTGATTTCAGTTCGTCCTGAAGCCTTTCATGAAGCGTCATTATTTCTGACCGAACCGCATTTATCTGACGACTACGAAAAAAGCCGTTTATTCTTTCAAAAGATTCTCCAACTTCAGCCAAAGTAATCATACGACAACACCCCCTGTTTTTGATTTATAAGCCTTGCTGAAAAACGAGCTTTGCCGAAAATTAACCTTCATCTTCAACCTCCACCTTCTCTCCTATGAACTGTAAAATCCCTAACTTCAAAACCTTCAAACCAAGCAAAGCACACTTCAAACGCATGCAAGATATCGGGATATTAATCAGGCCCAACATGGACTCCTTATTAAATTTTGCAACCTCCTCCAACGACTTGCCCAACGCGAACTCAGTAAGCATGGACGCAGAAGCCTGTGAGATAGCACACCCCCTGCCTGAAAACCTGATGTTGCCAATCCGCCCATCCTTCACCAAAACCTGCATTGTAATCTCATCACCACACGACGTATTAACATCATGCGAAACAATATCTGGATGAGGAAGCACGCCATAATTCCTAGGATGACGATAATAATCCAAAATTATCTCCTTATACATTTCCGAAGCCAAATCGTCCGTCATAAGCCAAACACCTTCTTCGCCTTTTGCAATGCAACCATAAACTTGTCAACATCCGCCTTTGTACTATAAACACCGAAGCTAACACGAACACAAGCAGGAATGCCCAAACGCTTCATCAACGGATGAGCACAATGATGACCAGCACGCACGCAAACACCATGCTGATCAAGAAGAGTTGAAACATCATGACCGTGCATATCACCAACATTAAAACTAACCAGGTTCAAACGATTATCTGAGCCGTACAAAGTAACAACAGGATCCTTGCCAAGCAAATCATACGCGTATCTAGCAAGCGCTTGCTCGTGCTCCATAACATTCTTCATTCCAACCTTATTCAAGTATTCAATAGCTGAAGCAAGACCAACGGCGCTTGGAACATCAAATGTACCGGCTTCAAACTTCCAGGGCACATCATTCCAAGTTGAGCTTTGAAAATCAACCTCCTTAATCATGCCACCACCACAAAGAAAAGGTTCCATACGCTCAAGAAGCTCGCGCTTCCCATACAAAACACCAATATGAGGGCCAAGAAGCTTATGACCTGAGAACACAAGAAAATCACAATCCAAATCCTTCACACTAACAGGCATACTAGGCACGCTCTGCGATGCATCAAGCAGAACAGGAACACCACACTTGTGCGCCTCTGCAATAAACTCCTTTGCAGGATTAATAGTCCCAAGAACATTACTCACGTGCGTGAACGCAAAAATTTTCGGCTTTTGAGAAACCCCATGCCTCACTGCACTAAGCTCAATCTGACCAGACTCAGTAATCGGAACAAAAGACAACTTCGCGTCCTTTGTCTTTGCAAGCATTTGCCAAGGAACAATATTACTATGATGCTCCATCTCAGTCAAAAGAATAGAATCATCCTTGCTAACAACAGAACCGCCAAAAGAATGGGCGACAAGATTAATTGCCTCAGTTGCATTCCTAACAAAAACAATCTCCCTAGGATGCGCACCAATAAACTCAGCAACAGTCTTCCTTGCAGCCTCGTACATTTGCGTTGCCATGTCTGCCAGTCGGTAAACCCCACGATGAACATTCGCGTTATTCTTCTCATAAAACTCCCGCATAACATCAAGAACGACCTTTGGCTTCTGAGAAGTAGCAGCGCTATCCAAATACACCAAACCTTGGCTGAAAAAAGGAAAATCCTTCCGCACGTCAAGCAAAGAAATCACTGCCATCTCGCCAAATGCTCGTAACCATGAGGCAAGTTAACAAAACCCTCAACGAGCGCCCTCCGTGCATCTCCGTCTGACAAACCACGCGAAGTCAAGTAAAAAACAGCATCCCTGCTCAATTGTGACAACGCAGCAGCATGACCTGCCTTCACCTCATCCGCCTCAATCTCCAAAGACGGCAAAGCATCAACCTGTGCTTGCTCGTCCAACAACAAAAACCTCTGAGAAACAAAAGTATCACTCAACACAGCATGCTTTGGAACAACAATTTTCGCATGCGCACTAACCGGAAGCGAGCCAGCAATCCCGCGCGAGTTAACACGCGAACTAGTACGAGGCGCCTCGTGAACAATCGATAACTTACTAGACACATTCCCTGCAAGAAAAATCTCCTCAACCTCAACACTAGCACCCTCGCCAACAAGCCGTATGACACGCTCTGCAGACTCCGGAGAATGATGAACTAGCACAACCTTTTTCTTCACCCCTGCAGGAACAACAAGCTCCATCACACACCCTCCATCTCAAGCTGGATAAGCTTGTTCAACTCAACAGCGTACTCCATCGGCAACTCCTTAGTAAACTCCTCAATAAAACCAAGAACGATCAAAGCCAACGCATCAGACGCCTTCAAGCCACGAGACATCAAGTAAAACAACTGCTCCTCTCCAATACGACCAACCCTTGCTTCGTGCGCAACAGTAGAGAAAGACTCCTCAACCTTCATAGAAGGATAAGTATCAGAACGAGACTCCTTGTCTAGCAATAGTGCATCACACTTCACAGAACTTGTTACGTTTTTAGCACCCTTTATGACGCGCACCAAGCCACGATAACTCGAACGCCCACCATCCTTGCTAACAGACTTTGAAACAATACGAGAAGTCGTGTTTGGAGCCAAATGAACAACTTTGCCGCCCGCATCCTGATGCTGACTTTTGCCAGCGTAAGCAATACTCAAAATGTCCGCACGTGCGCCTTCACCCTTCAAAAAAACAGCAGGATATTTCATAGTGAGCCGGCTACCTAAATTCCCGTCAATCCACTCAACAATCGCGTTCTTATGAGCGAACGCCCTCTTGGTGACTAGATTGTACACATTACTGCTCCAGTTCTGGATTGTAGTGTATCTCACCTTTGCACCCTCGAGCGCAATAACTTCGACAACAGCAGAATGCAAGCTGTCAGTCGAGTAGACGGGCGCGGTACAACCTTCATAGTATGTAACCTCAGAATCCCTGTCAGCAATAATTAACGTACGTTCAAACTGACCAACATTCTTCGCATTAATCCTGAAATACGCCTGCAAAGGAACCTTCACCTTAACACCAGGAGGAATGTAAATAAAGCTGCCGCCACTCCAAACAGCAGTATTCAACGCTGCAAACTTATTATCACCAGGCGGAACAACAGTTGCAAAGAATTTCTTGAACAGCTCCGGATGCTCCTGCAACGCAGTATCCGTATCGGTGAAAATGACTCCCTGTTTCGCAAGATCCTCCCGCAGCTTGTGATACACCGTTTGGCTCTCGTACTGAGCACCAACACCACCCAAAAACTTCTGCTCAGCCTCAGGAATGCCCAAGCGATCAAAAGTTTTCTTAATATTCTCAGGCACTTCCTCCCAAGAATGCGCTGTCTTCTCCGCAGGATTCAAGAAATACGTGTATTTTTCAAAATCAATACCTTTCAAATCACCGCCCCACTCCGGCATTGGTTTTGCCAGAAAGAACTGCAAAGCTTTCAACCTCAAGTCTCTCATCCAGTCAGGCTCGGCCTTCAAAGTTGAAATCTGCCGCACTACCTCTTCTGAAAGACCCTTCTTCGTCTTGAAAACAAAAGTTTCAGGATCATGAAAACCATACTTTTCCTCATAATCATCATTCAGAATCTTCAAGCTCATATAGACACCAGCTTCTGATAGCCATTAGTCTCAACCTCTCTGGCAAGCTTCATGCTACCAGAAGCAACTATCTTTCCCTCTGCTAATACGTGCACGAAATCAGGCTTAATGTATTCAAGCAACCTAGGATAATGAGTAATTACCAACGCAGAAAAATTCGAGCCGCGTAAGTCATTAACAGAAGAAGCAAGCACGCGCAAAGTATCCACGTCCAAACCAGAATCAAGCTCGTCCAAAACAGCAAGACTCGGCTGCAAGGTAAGCAATTGCAAAACCTCAGCACGCTTCTTCTCACCACCAGAAAAACCAACATTTGTCTCCCTATTCACAAAGGACTCATCAACACCAATGTTCTGCAAGTTCTTAAGAAGACAACGCTTAAACTCAACAATAGACAACGACGGATTCCTTAATTTTGCCAACATCAACAACAACTTTGAAAGCGAGACACCCTGCAGTTCAACAGGGTGCTGAAATGACAAGAATACTCCAAGACGAGCACGCTCATACGCAGGCATTTGAATTATACTCTTTCCATCAACCAAAATATCACCCTGTTCAACCTTATACCTCGGATGCCCAGCAATAACAGCAGAAAGAGTGCTTTTGCCGCCACCATTTGGACCCATCAAAGCATGAACCTCTCCAGGATTAATAACTAGAGAAATGCCATTCAAAACATTCTTCCCTTCCACTGAGACATGCAAGTCCCTCAATTCAAGCTTCATTCTCCACCCTCATCATGATTAGAACTCCTAGCAGGAGTACCCTCATAGTATTGATCCAATATATCCATCGCGTCCTTAAACGGATCTTTCTTCTTGCACATTTTTACCCCTGCTCAAAACAAACCTTACAGTTAAATGGAACCGATCCCAATGATGCATGCAACTGACAAATCACACGCTCCTCGCGCGCCAATGACATGAGCTTTTGCAACTCGCGAAACAAGCTCACATCATTATTAATCCTGCCAGCAGCCTCCCTAATAGCGTTCTTCATGTTGCCCTTAAATTCAAAGTTCGCAGCGCGTTTATAAGACAAATACTGAGAAACCGCAGCATCGGTAACGCCTAGAAGCTTTGCAATCTCCTTCTGCGGCTTACCTGAAGCCTTCATGCACTGCGCAATCTCCTTCCGAACAGTCGGCAGTATGTAAAACACCTCAATCTCCTGCGGCTGCAACAAACGGTTAACCATAGTTAAGTATTTGTCAGATTTCATATATAAAGGTGATGGTTTTCTGAGGATGAAGGCGGAAGGAAGAATGTAGTAGGTTGTAGGTATTAGGATGAAGGCGGAAGGTATTAGGCGTTAGGATGTAGGAATTAGGACGTAGGATGAAGGCGGAAGGAAGAAGGCGGCAGGATTTAGGTGTTAGGGCGAAAGATGAAGAATCCATTCAGCGACAGCATAGCATTACTTGCTTCCTTCCTTCAACCAGAACTCACTAACTGGCTTTGGAGTGACCCAGTCCGCAGTAATCTTCTGCTGCTTCTGCTCGAGAACCATCACGTCAAAATAAGTCTCGCGGAAGTCAACACTCTTGTCCCCTTCACGCTCAATCTTAACAGGAATATGATAACGCTTGTCCAAGCGCAAAACAACCCGCTTGCCATTAACAAAGTAATGCAAAGACGGCTGAATGCTCTTTGAATTACCGCCAATGCTAATCGTCTGAATGTTATCCTCAACAAGAACAGGCTCTCGATCGGCAAACTCCTCCAACCACTCCAAAGGACCCTTCACAACCCACTTGTCAAAAGGAACAGGAATTTGCACGTTCAAAAACCTCTTACACTCACTACGCTCAAACTCAAAACCCTCGCCAGAAATGTCAGATTCTCTATCGATATTACACACTGCAAACGCAGCCCTCTCCTTCAAGTCAACATAAACATCAGTAACAGGAGTGCGGTTTTCCAAGAAAGTCATCTTAAAGTAATACTGACGAGTCTTATTCTTATGCCCAATAACCATACGATCATCCAAAAGGAAAGCATAACTGTCAAACTCGCTCCTGGCTTGCTCCAAATACTTCCTGCCAGGCTGTTGCGGCTGCTCAACAACCACTTTTGTCGGCTTCACAGGACACCCATCAGCAGAAACAGCAGTAGAATTATCCCAACACTGCACAGTATTTTCAACTGGCGTTTCAACCTTCTCAGCGGTTTCTACCTTTTCAAGAACAGGCTGAGAAACTTGCTCCTGCACAGGCGCAGGCAAGCACGCAACCAACAACAAAAGCAACAACACCCTTTTCATCAAACCACGGAGAAAACAGGAGACATAAAAAGGTATCGTTCATGAGAAGCCATTAGGATGAAGGCGGAAGGATGTAGGTGGAAGGACGAAGGGTGAAGATAGGCAGTAGTGTGCAGATTGTGGCAATGAACAGGAGTGGCTCGCACTTATAGTCGAGCACAAAAATAAATGAGCAATAGTTGTCCTCGACTAATAAGCAAAGGACACCATACTTCTTACTCAATTATTCATGTCCTTTTCTATATAGCGGACGCACTCGGGCGAAACGAGCGCCGCCATTCAGAATCCTGCTGCCGACGGCAACACCACTACTGTTGATACCGTCGGCACACAACGCCCGCAACTGGTCTTCTTCGGGATTTTGAACAAGCCAGAACGCCATTGCAGTATCTTTTCTATATCTGCGCATAACTTCTGGGAAGACAATGTTCACGTATTTTTCCAAAAGCGTTCCATCTCCTTCAAGCGCTGCAAGCCAGCCCTTGTGATAAACCTTCTTCTTTGGGTCTTTCTCGTCTGGACGGACAACCTGATCTTGTCTCAGCCAGGTATTGTAAATGTCATCTTTTGCATCAAGCTCAGGCAATCCATCATTATACTTTCTTCGAAGGAATTCTTTTGCGTCTTTAGGGGTGAGAGTGAGCAGTTCCTGCTCCACAGGCACGATCCTGAACTTTGAAGTTCCACCCTTATACCAAATGCCAGTACACGTGTCAAGCCAAGTCTCAAACAAAGGACCAACCTTATTGCCGTTCTGCTCGTACTCGCTCACTACCGCTTCAATCGTCTCCTTAAACGTCAATGGGCGCGTTTTCCCTTCATAAAACGGGTGCACTTCACCCGCACCCTTACGCAACAAACCAAGAGACGTGCCATACCTCCTGCTTCGACCAACACCAACTACACCGTAAGCCTGCGGAATCAACAAGTCAAGACCCGCGCTCCGGTCGGATCTTTTCAAACGATGCCGTGCAGCACACTTTCTCAGAGCAGACATGCCCTCCTGAGCAGCCCGCTCCAAACCACGTAAATCACTATCTTGCATACACGGAACATGACACTTTTCCCTTATAAACCTTTCTGTTATTAGTCACTTAAAAGTGACACCATGAAAAAAGGGCAGGAAATAGGACGAAGGCTATTGGCCATTAGGTTGTAGTTAGTAGTGTGTACAACGCGGGTATTAGATGGCGGGAGAAAAAACGCAGTCACTTCCACAAAACTTCAGCAGCGCGCAACTGAGCCAAACTATTAATCGTCACCCACTCACCACCATGCAAAAACTGCTTAACACCAGAACGAGCAGCAAGCCACTGTTCCAAGTTACCTTTAACAGGCAACTGAATAATGTCCTCCTTGCTCAACAACGTATGCCCAATATGCTGCCTCGTCTCATTCTGCGAATACAACTTCTCACCAGCCCACACGCTAAACGGAACCTGCCTGCAAACAACACAAGGCGTTTGAGAACCAAGAACAGACACATCAACCCTTGCCAAATCATCAACATTCAACACGTACACCCTATCAGCACCCTGGCATTTCTCGTATGCAAGCTTAACAGCACCACCAGTGCCCAACAACTCCTGTTCAACAGAAAACTCAACAGCATATCCTTTTTTCTGAACATGAACCTTAATCTCCTCAGCACGATGACCAAGAGCAAGAACAACAACATCAAACAAAGGCAACACCCAATCCAACTGCCAGTCCAACAAAGTCTTCCCATTAAGAGAAACCAACGCCTTAGGAGGATGAACTTCTCCCAACCTCGTACCCTTACCCCCAGCGAGAATGATTGCGGCGATCATGCAAGCAAATTTTTGACACAAGTATAAAAGAGTTGTTGAACCCGAAGCCATTTAAACATCAAACCACATCTACCTCGCCATGTCAAAATCAATGCTCGGCAAACTACCACGCGCCAACAGGATGACTAAAGAAGACAAAAAGCACATTTCTCATGAAATACTGCTGTTTCAAACTTAAGCTACTGCGACCAGTTTTCTTTCAGAAATCAGTGGCAGAGTGATTGAGTTCTCAATCACTTCTCCTTCTGGCAACTCAATAACTATCGCTATCACTAGAGTATTCCCCGCCCTCTTTGATATAAGATCGCACTTTTTGATATTATTCAAAGCCTCTCGCGTAATGTCTTTCTTCGATATTATTGAAAGAATACGTGATGCGTTCAGGAACTCCACACCCACCACTTCTTTTTTCGAATCAAAATCAACAATTAACTCACCATTGTCAATTGAAAATGAACTCTTTCTTCCTGAAAGCTGGATGGATAAACTATCAGAATCATCATCATAATCTGCCGTCACTTTTCTTAGATTGGCCATTTTCTCGGTTTGATTACATTTATTATTCTTACTTTAACATCATTCTCGAGTTTTACAATGCAACGAAGCGTTCGATGCTTGTAAACAAAGTAACAATCGTAGCGCTCATCATTATCAATGACTTGTTTTTCAGCCCATTGAAGACGAACAGGATTTAATAAGTTATCGAAAACCTCCTCCAGATCAACCTGCCGAAATCTCGCCCTCCGTTCAGCGTATTCGCTCACAACAATGTCCTCCCTTTTCAGCCCACGAAGCTTTTGTGAAACCGACACGCTCACGTTTTCCATCACAGATCAAACAAGTTCCGTGCTTAAAAACATTATCAAAGAAAAAAGCGGAGCGCCTGAGCAGACGCCCCGCATATCCCCCCGGCCGGATTTGAACCAGCGACCTTTCGGGCTCAACGGGCTGTCCCACTTTCATCCCCGAGCAAGATGCTCCGTCTGTGGGCGACCTCTACAGCCGAATGCTCTGCCGTTGAGCTACAGGGGGTTAAGAGAAAAACAAGAGCGACTGTTTAAAAAGGTTACTGCCAGGCGTTGGGCATTGGGCGGTAGGTTGTAGGACGTAGGATGAAGGAAGAAGCACATTCTAGCCGTGACGGACTTCAGGTTTGTTCGAAGAAGTCTCACGCTCGTGACCGTCAACAACAAAATGCACGCCGGCAACAGGCAAAGACAAGCCGCCGAGAACGCCGAGCTTTGTGCGAATACGGTAGAGCAAAATACGATGCTCCTTCGCATCCATCGCGTCAATGTCCCACCGCACCAAAGTCCCGCGAGTCTCATGCGGAGTAATTTTAGTAGGCGCAAGAATAGTGTCTCTAAACTCGTGCACGACCTCAGCAAGGTGTGGAACAAGATCAAGCACTTTCACATGACGCACGTGCTTGTTAGAACGGTTGATCAACTCAATTACCACTTTCAACTCTGAAATACCACCTTCATGCGTTCCAACAACACGAGCACGCTTGCGCACCAAGATCGGGCTGCGGAACAAGTAGTAAGCACCAACCACAACTGCAACAATAAGGAAAATCCAGAACAAAGGACGATAATTGTAAACAATCGTAATAGTCGCTTGCTGGCCAGGCTCAAGAGCAAACTCCCAAGTCATATCACCATCCTGCACTACAAACTCAGGATTAGAAGAAACAAACCAACGCTTGACAAACCAAGCAGGAACACGATAAACATGACTCAACTTCCTATTCGCGTCATTAGTCAACACAACATTCTCTGTCCGTTTCAAAAACTCGCGCTTAGCATCAACCTGAGGCAGCACAGTCCCATAAGAAGTAATTTCATACTGAACAGGCAACAAGTCAAACTGGAACGCCCTCTCCTGCTCAGGCACAACAATAGAAATCTGCAACGCATCCTTATGCGGAGGAGTACGCGCATCAATCTCTGCAATAAAAGTCAAAGTCTTCTTTTCCAACGCACCAAGAGAAGTCGAATAATCCTTGTTAATAATCTTGCTACGCACCTTCACCTCAACCTTGTCCAATAAACGCCTGTTTTGATTTTCCAAAGACAACTTCAAAACAACACCCTTGCGCGGATCAATCTGCTGATCAATCGTGGCAACACCCCTCACGGCAGGCAAGTACTCAGCCTCAGGAGCATACGGAGAAATCAGCTCGATGTAAACCATCTCGCGCACTGAATCAGCAGAACCAACCTTCTTGAAAGTAATTGGCAAGTTATAAGCCCCTGGATTCACGTTCAACGGACGAATGCTAACATTCGTCTTCAAAGCCTTCCCAGCAGGAACACGCAACACACTACCAGGACGAACATCCCACGTGACATCAGTAGAAAACACCTCAAACACTTCCTCAACAGCAGAATCATGCGACAAATCAACATCAAAAACAGCAGACTCGTTAAGCTTTATCGTCCGCTCCTTCGGAAACAAAACAACATCAAAAGCGGAAACCGAAATAGCAAGAACTAAAAACATCACAACAAACAACACACGCCTCATTTTTACTTCACAAGAGTAGAAGGTGTTTATAAAGATTGCTTTTAACTAGTTTGTAGTCGACAGTTAGTGGCGTGTAGTGCTATTTCATTTATCAAGACCGAACTTCTTAATCCTGCTATTAACCTCGACCCAATCAATGTGCTTCGCGAAGCCTTCAAGATAGTTCTTACGCCCTGTCGCATAGTCAACAAAGTAAGCGTGCTCGTAAACGTCCAAAACAAGCAAGGCAACACTATTCCAAACACCACCCTGATTGTGCACGTCACACACAATGTTATGCAGCGTGCCAGATTCTAAATCAAAAGCAAGAACAACCCAGCCACGAGCAGAAATGCCGCACGCTTTAACATCTGCTTCCCAAGCTTCCACGCTGCCGAAGTCCCTCTTCAGCCAGTCAGCAATAAGACCAGAAGGAGCGCCACCCTTATCATTCATATTGTCAAAATAAGCCTCGTGAAGCTTCACACCGTTAAGAGCGAATGTTTCTTCCACCTTCAACTCACGTAAGTCGCTGTAAGAAGCATTTGCGGTTGATTTATCGACAGATTGAAGCTTCTGACGAATCTCATTAACCTTCTTCACATAACCCGCATAAAGAACATCATGATGCTCGGAAAGCTGTTTTTCAGACAAAAAGCCTGGCAGGACTTTGTACTTCAACGGTTTAACGGTTAGTTCTGGCATATAGCACCTCGCTATTAGTTTGTAGTAAGTAGTATGTAGTGAGGAGTAGGTTC
>JACQMY010000032.1 GCA_016203305.1 Candidatus Woesearchaeota archaeon | reverse complement strand
TAATCTTAGAATGGATGGACTATAAAGAATACGAACGAAAATTCAAATACTGAACCGCCCTCCCGAAACCTTCTCACAAAACTTGTTAGACCGTGAGGAAAGTCAGGGGAAATCGGATAGATTTTTTGATGTGTTATCTATCGCAGTAATGCTTCCAGTTCTTCGACTGGAGTGAACTTTTTAATTTTTTCAAGGGCTTTCTTTTTAATTTGTCCGATACGTCCACTGGTTACTTTGAAAATGTTGCTGATTTCCTTGTTCGTGTATGTGCGCTCAACTGTTAGACCGTAGCTCATTTTGATTATTTCCTTTTCTCTGAAGGTAAAACATTTCAGGACTGTATCCAAAAACGGAGAAATTTCTGAGAGGTCTTTTTCTAATAGAATATTTTTGTAACGTTCTTGAGGTCTTTGATATGCGTCAAACAGAAGACAAGCCAGTTTGTGGGCAATCTGTTTTTGTTCTTCCTGGGAAGGTATGCTTTGCCCCATGACGCGAGGCTTTAATCTATTTTCGTTTACCGATTGTACGGTGGGAATCGCGGCAATCTTCTTCAGAGCATCCTCCTTTCTCCTTTTTACGTAATCAGGTTTGGTTTTGAATATACGTGCTATTTCTTCTAGTGTATATCGATAGCCGTCGCTTATTCCATAAAACATAGTTAGCATTTCGCGCTCATGAAAACTCAATAATAATTTGCTACGATCATAACGTGAACAATTTGCTAGTCTTTCAGATATTAGCCTCTGACGGTCATTTGAAGAATACTGCGCAAGTTCTTCGAGAATCTTTCGATCAGGGCGCGATCCCTTTGCGTGCACGATTTTGACGATAAAACTTAAGTAGTTCACGTACTTTGTACAGTTCTGCGCTTTCTGAGTGGCTTCGTCAATCGGACCTTCGCAGTCACGATAGCAAGAAGGCGCCTCAGGTGGCGACCCATACACAAGTTTCGTTCGCCTTACATCCAATTCTTGTAACGCACGTTCCAATTGCTCACCAATGCCCTGTGCAAACATTTGATAGACATCTCGCACCCCATTTACATAACCCTCTTTAGAGTCTATTTCGCTTTCGTTTCCACCAACCAAATCATCAATTCCTCGGAGATGCTCATCTCTTTTGTCAGCAAGAGCCTTCAGATAATCAGCTGTAACTTCACGCAAAGTACCATGATACCTCTTCCATTCCTGGGCGAACTCAGAGTTAATAACAGTCATACACGCTTCCTTTCAGAACTCCCTTATATACTTTTTCACTTTAAACTACTGTTGAATGACAATAGATAGATTTACTACAGTTCACCTTTTCTGCAGGTCAAGAAATTGCCAGCTCAATATTCGTACGAATGATCTTTTCAATAGTTGTTTTCATGGGATGTTAAGAGAACTAAACAAAACCCTTAATGATTGACTTTTTGCTCTGAAACGCGTGCTGCAACACATCCTTGTGAAAGCCATGAGGGACCTTGCCAGTATCTGCATACATGAACAAAGCAGTGTTGAACACGCTGTTCGCAACGCTGAACACCAAAATGAGACCAAGAACGTACAACACGCCCAACACAACTACCGCGATGACCGCATACACGCTTACCATTGCTGCAAGAAAACCCAAGAGAACTGCAAGAAGAACGCCAAGAAGCAACAACACTCCCTGAACGAAACCAAGACCATAATAGCGAATCAAACTCTCGCCCCATGTCTTCTTCAACACGTGCACGCTCTTCTTAATAGCATCAAAAGGACCAAGATTATGATAAACCAATGCAGGAACCACAAAGATCGTCACAATACTCCACAACAAACCAAGAATGCTGTTCAAAATGGCCAAAATAAGCTCGCCGCCACGACCAGAACGCTCGGCAAGCTCGTCCAATGCCCGCAAAATCAAGCCAACAGTAGCAGAAACCAAGCTCCACAAGAAAATCAAATGCAACTTGGAAAACGCAAACCTAATGCTGTCAAAAAAAGTAGCATCACCACCCTCCAATCTTGTCTTAGTCGTAAAAACAACGCACACGTTGAAAAAAGTAGCAATAAAAGCAAGACCCAAGTATGCAAGGAACAAAGTCAAATACTGAAACGCGCCAAGAACAGGAGAAACCTCACGCGCAAACTCAACAATAATTGTTGGAAACAACAAAGCAATGAGAAAAGCAAGGGAAAAAATGCCGCTCAACAAAGGAAACAGCAACAACTCCTTATCGTGACGCATAACTCCAAATGTCAACTTGGTAAGCTCCCAACTGCGCGAAAAAGCGTTCATATGACTAGAGAAAAAAGCCCTGTTTAAATGCTTTACCGTCTCCTTCCAACAACATCATAGAAAACGTCAAACACAGACTGGCCGGTATCAGCAGTATAGAATTTAGCACCAACCTCGGCACAAACCTGCTTTATCTTGTCTATATGGTCACCGAGCATCTTGCCGTATTGCTTGCGCGCAAAAGGATTAATGTAAGTCCTCATCACCGCATTGGTTTCCAAGTCTCTAAGCTTAAAATCGCCTTCCAAATTCAAATTCCGCTCAACCTTGTCCAACACCTGAATGCACACAACCTGATTGCTCTTGAAAAACTGCAAGCTATTACGAATGTCCTCAACAGGATAAAGAAAATCACTCAAAATAACAACATAACTCCGCGAGTTAACCAGTTTCTTGTAACCACCCAAAGATTTCTCCAAAGTAATGCTGCCCTTGGGCTTTTTATGATTCAAATAGTCAGCCATGGAAGCAAGCTGCGTCTTCCCTTTTCTTGCCTTGAAAAAATCAATCTGATCAGAAAAAGCACTCAAAGTAAACCGCTCATTATTCTTCAAAGCCAAATAAGCAAAACCAAGACCAAGCATTCCAGCATATTCCGCCTTTGTAACAGTGGATCCAAAACTCATGCTGGCAGAATAGTCCAAAATGACGTGCACGGTCAGATTGCGCTCTTCCTCATAACGCTTGATGAACAATCTATCAGTTCTGCCAAAAACCTTCCAGTCAACGCTACGAAAATCCTCCCCGGGCTCGTACATCACGTGATCCTTGAAAATCAAGCCTCGCCCAGTAGCCCGGCTGAAACGCTCACCAACATAATTAGACGTAATCCTTTTGTTAACAATCAAACTAAAACGGTCCAGCTGGTGTACGAAATCAGCAGTAATCATTTCAACAAAGCCTTGATCACGTCATCAGAATGCATGCCCTGACGCTCAGCCTCAAAGCTCAACACAATCCTATGACGCAAAATCGGGAACGCCATCTTGTTAATGTCGTCCTTACTCACGTACTTCCTGCCCTCAACCAACGCGCGCGCCTTAGACGCGAGAATCAAACCAATACTCGCACGCGGAGAAGCACCATACTCGATCAAGTCCTTCTTCTGACGAGTGCCAGTCACAAGCTGCACGGCATACTTCTTAATATCATTCGCAATCGGAATCTGCTTGGTCAGGTGCTGCAAGTACAACAAATTATCCTTACTCAAGACAGGCTTCAAAGATGCCTTTTTACTATCCTCTGCAAACCGGTTAACAATCTCCAACTCATCATCAAAAGTCGGATAGTCCACCTTAATCTTCAACAAGAAACGGTCAGACTGCGCCTCAGGCAATGGATAAGTTCCCTCCTGTTCGATCGGGTTCTGCGTGGCAAGCACGAAAAAAGGCTCCTCCAACTTGAAAGTATTATTACCAACAGTAACCTGACGCTCCTGCATTGCCTCAAGCAAAGCAGACTGAGTCTTAGGAGTAGCTCTGTTAATCTCATCAGCAAGAACAATATTGGCAAAAATCGGGCCAGGCTGGAACTTAAAATTCCTCTTACCAGAAGATGCCTCCTCAATAATGTAAGTTCCAGTAATATCTGACGGCATAAGGTCAGGAGTATTCTGCACACGAGAAAACTTCAAATCAAGCAATTGAGACATGGTCTTAACAGTAAGGGTCTTAGCAAGACCAGGATAACCCTCCAACAAAGCGTGCGCATCAGAAAGCAAAGCAACCAAAAGCTGCTTCAGCAACTCCTGCTGGCCAACAACAACCTTGCCCATCTCGCTAAAAATATAATCAAACGTCTTCTTCGCGTCTTCAACCTTCATAACACGCCTCCTTTCAACCCTCTGTTTGTCGAGCTTATTTATAAATGTTAGGATGAAGGTATAAGGTTGAAGGATGAAGAAAGTCTGTCTTCACCCTTCATGCTTACGACTTGGTTATCTCCTTAAAGTACGTCCTAACTATGCGCTGGTACTGCTTAGGAATCTGGTCCTCAAAACTCTGATCAGCAGCAGCCTTGATCTCAGGAGGCGCGACCTCCTTGAACTCACGCTCCTCAGGCGGCCTAACCATGCCTATCTCAACATCACTCATCAAAGGATTAAGCTGCAAGTCCAACTGCTGCTTGCCAAGCTCAGCAATATCCTCATCACCCAAAATCTCGCTCAAATTAGTACTTTCCTCAAACTCCAACAACTCAGTATTAACATCGTAAGGCTCCAAAGGCTTGAAATCACGAACCTGCTTGACGATGTCCCCCAAATCCAAGAACTGGACGTTAAGCGCAGAAGAACCAATAATGACAAAAGAAACAACCGCCATCACGGCAATCTCGCGCGTGAGCTTAGGAAAGTTCAAAAACGAAGACGTCCTTATTTCCTTCATCTTCTGCAAAACTTCCAAGTTCAAAGCATCAACAATCTCGTTCTGCGCCTTAACGTTATCAGCAACAGTGATAAGCTGTTCCTGCAAGCCAGGCGTTTTATCCTCAATAGCCTTGAAGTTAACATCCTTCAAATTACCCCAAGTATGAACTATAGTGTAAACAAGCGCGGCAAGAACGGCATAACCTTTTGGAATGGAAAATACTAAAGAACCAAGCAACAAAAGCAAAAACATAACAAGAGCGTCAATCGCAGAATGAAACAAAGCAACCTGAAGAACAGCAGTCTTAGCTTCTCGCAACGCCAACGCAATAGGTTTTACGGGCATGTGCACAACGCCTTCGCTGCCAAGCAAGCAGAATGGTCGTCCTCAGCCTTTTTTCTCTTATTCTCCTCAACATTCAACTTAGCCTTTGTCGTGTCCAGTTCGCCAGTAAGCGTTGTAATGATATCCTTCTTCGCATCTAACTCGGCCCGAGTATCACGCAAAACACCTTCTGTACTTTCCAACTCAGTCTCCAGCTTTTCCTTACTAGCAACCAGTTGCTTCTTCTGGGTTTCCAACTGCTCCTTAGTTGACCGCACCTCAGTAAATTGTTCACCAAGCTGTTCCTCGCGCTCAGACTTCAACTCCAACTCACCTTTAATCTTGCTCAACAAAGCCTGCTGAGATTCCAACTCCGTTGAAACAGTCTGCAATTGCTGAATCTTCTGAGCGTACTCCGTATTAATTTTCTCAAAATTAGTCTGGAAAAAAACAGTAGCGCCAACCAAAGCAGTAGCGCTCAACATAATCAGGAACAACAAAACCAAATTAGCGTTTTTTGTGATGAAACTCATACTACTCTCTCCGGACAATCCGCCTTATAAATATTTCGACGATAAACAAGCCCATCGCCGCAATGATGAACGGCCAGCGCCAATAAGTTTTGTCATTAACAACCCGCTTGCTCTTAGTCTTAGCATGCTCTGCCATTCCATCAAAATCACTGGCTGAAAACATCTTGCCACCAGTGCTACGAACAATACTCTCAAGCTCCTTATTAGCACCCAAACCCTCAAACTCACTCTCATAATTCACGCCAAAAACAGCACCGGCAACCTGTTGGAAACCAACACTCTTCGGCAACACGTTGCCACTATAAGTATCCTCATCAATCTTGTAAAACACAACACCCTCTGCCTCTGGCAACTGCTCGCTCCTAATAATAATTTCAGCAGGCTCATCCAAACGAGTATCCCTCGCATCAATAAACGCCTTGCTCTTCCTTTCAGGATCACCAATAGCCCAATTCATAGTACGGGCGATAAGCTTTGAATTACCTGAAGCCAGCAAGCTACCAGCCCACTTACTACCATCATCAACAGACATGGCAGCAACACGACCAAGACCAAGACGCCAAACAGTCAAAACAGGCTCGCCTGTTGACGTAGTAGCGAGCAAACGCGCAGCACCCTTGGGAGACACCTGATTAAAGCCGTATAACGTCGCATTCGCATCAAAATTATCGGTAATAAAATGATTCTTGTTCAAAATCACAAGTTCCAACTGGCCGCCCTTAGGCTGATTCTCATCAACAGGACCGAAAATAAAGTTAAGCTTGCTCTCCTCATCAGCGCGGAAATAAATACCATTCGTAAGCTCTGCAACATCAATCATAAACTGCTCATCAGTTGTTGGACCAACACCAACAGTATAAATCTTAATCCCGCTATTCGCAGCATACTTAGCAGACTCAAGAGCAGACTGCTCAAGCTGAGTCTTACCATCAGAAAGAAGCACGATATTCTTGCTGCCAGTATATTGGCTCAATATCGCAATTGCCTTCAACAAACCAGCTGCTACGTTTGTACCACCGCCAAACTTGATGCGCGCAATAGTCTCATCAATACCTTGCTTAGCAAACACGGGACTCGGCTCGCTAATCATATAAGCCTGCGTGTTAAATGCGAGAATAGCAACGCGCGTATCAGGCTTCAAACTACGCATAAGACCAATAGCAGCAGACTTCTCAAACTGAGCAGTACTCTCCCAACGACCAAAAGGAGCGCCAGCAGAACCAGAAATATCGATGATAATAGCAATGATAACATCGCCCTCCTTCCTCTCAGGCTGCCCCACCAACACAGGCAACAAAGTCTCAAACATTGAGTTACGATAGCCACCCTTGTCAAACGCGTGCTCGCCACCAAACACCACCATGCCGTTGCCGTCAGCAACGAAATCATTCAAAACCTCAGTATTAGCATCAAGCCTGGAAGCCTCAATGTTGTTAACAACAACAGAATAATAGTCATGGAGGTCAGCAGGCAAACTTGTAGCAGTATCGACTACAAACAATTGCTTCAACAAAGTCTCCAAAGGACTACTCTGTTCAGAGTACAGCAATACTTTTGGCTTCGGCACGACACGCACAGTCTTGTAAAAAGCATTATTATTCGGGAAAAAGTCCTGAGAAGTTATCGACGCAGTCACCTTATGCGTTCCCTTGGACAATTTACGCGTGAACTGGAAAACAGGCAAAGGAGTTTCCTCATCAACAACAACCTCATCATCCAGCACGACTTTCAACCTGACAGACTTCACATCACCAACCTTGTTAATGACAACAGTAAACTGGTTATCCGTATCCTCCAAACTCTTAACCGGACCAAGCACGCTCACACCAGCATCAGCACGAATTGGATTCAACCTAACAGCATTAATAGTTGCATTAATCTTGGCGGCAAACAGCGCAACATCACCCAATGAAGCACCAGCATTCACATTACCATCAGTCAACAACAAAATACTCCCATACGGCTTCAAATGATTCAAAACAGAATCACCAACATTCGACTGCGTGCCAGAACCAACAACCTTGACCTCAGTCTCCAAACGCTTCTCCAAACCAGCAGCAACCCTGCCAGAAACATCCTCAAACAACGCCATGCTGGTACTATTATCAACAAGCAACTGAATGAACTGATCTCCCTCGATAATTTTCTCCTCCTGAACAAAAGGAGAAGCAAGAGCTATGCAAGCGAGAACTATGAGCAAAGGCCTTGTAATGGCCAACAACTTACGAACGCGCTGCTTTTGCACCCTAACTTCCAAGTCCTCCTTGACTAAAACCCATTGCCTGCGCAACAACCACCACACGATCAATATTAATGGCAGAATAAGCAAAAGCGCCAAAGGATACTCCATGTGCTGGTACACTATACGGAGCAACTCGTTAACGTTCATACGTCACCCCGCCACTTAACGAAAAATACCTCAAACACAAGCAAAAACAATGCAATAGCGATAAGCCACACGTCCCAAATGAAGCGACGCGTTTCCTTAACAGGCCTCAACTCATAATCAGTACTTTTCGCACCAACCTGCTTCGCAGAATTAACCTCGCTCTCCAGCTCATTCACCAAGTTAGCAACAATCACGCGATCCTCCAACTCGTAAACACCCGCTTCATCCAACAACAAGGCAGAACGCTGCACAGTCTTCGAAGGAGTCCTGACTTTTTGCTCGGAGTCCAAAAGCAAAGTCTCGCCAGTCTTAAAGTTCAAGTTACGCACATCCTGCTGCTCTGTAACAAACTTCAACAACTCAGTCCAAAAAATCGGGAAATGAGGAGAGAACTTGAAATCAGCATCGTCAGGAATACCAAAATAAACAAGCTTGCCCGCTCCCAAACGTTTAACAGTTATGACAGGAACGGCATTAACTGTTGCTATAATTGTTTGCTCACTAGTGGGCTCTGCTGCAATAAATTCATTCACCTTGCCAAAATCAATATTCTTAGTGAAACGATTAAGCTGTTCAACATTAACAAAGCCACCATCAAGCTTTTCACCAAGCTTCACAGGCAACACACCCTTATAATCAATCTTTGCACTATTACCCTGAACTGCGACAATAACAGTGCCACCCAACTCTGCAAACTTATACAAATCCTCAAACGTGCCAGGCAAAACCTGCTTCATGTCCAAATTGTTAAGAACAACAACATCAAACTCCTCCCTGGGAATAACTGGAGGAACAGCAACAACAACATCGACCTCACCAGAAGCAAGCAAGCCATTCCGCAAAAACGGACTGGCATTATTAGCAACCAACAAAATCCTTGCCTTGCCGCCCTTTGGAGCACTCAAAAAAACAACATTATCAACAGAAAGATCATCACGAACGCCAAGCTCCAACTTTGTAACGCCAGAAGGAGTCTTAAACGAAAACGTTTCGATACCCTTAGGCGAAACCTTCAAAACATTCTGAGAACCACCAACACGCAAAGCAATCTGCTCCTGAACATCATTATAGTTCTTCACATAAACCGTCGTCTCATCATTGCCCGCATCCAACTGCACAATACCAACGTTTCGTCTTTTGCTACCGGCAACGTTAATGAAATCAACAACAAGCTTTTTACTTTCCAAAACCGCCTTGGCAATATCAGGATCCTGACCGCCAGTATTAATGAAATCGCTTATTACTACTACGCGACCCTCGCCCAATGCTTCACCAGCAAGAATAATCGCCTCGCCCAACCGCGTAGGAGTATCTCTTGGCTGCAAAGAATTCAAAAAACGAATAGCATCATCAGCAGACGCATCCTGCAAAGCAATATACGGCGCATCCTTTGCCAAAATTATAGTCGTCTTAGCACCCAAAACCTTCTTCGCCTGAGAAACAGCAAGATCAAACCTAGAATGAACACCCTCCATCGTCTGCATGCTGGCACTCACGTCCAAAACAATAACAGTACTAGAAGCAGTAATATCGTGCTCGTAAGCTGAAAACGGCTCTGAAAAAGTCAATGCAAGACCCGCAAGTAAGAGTAACTGGATGAGAAAAAGCCAGTCGTGCGTTATTTGCCGCAAAAAACTCGTCAACCGCCTACTGCCAGAAGAACGCAAAAAAAACATCAAACTAGGAATATTCATCACCTTAGGCCTTGGACGAATCAAATACAAAATAATCAACGGAAGCAAGGCTAACAACCAATACAAACCAGCAGGATTACCAACTTGAAATGGTGCCATATCACAACTTTTTTGGTCATCAGCCAGCAATTAGCTGTGCTAACAACTGAATAACGAATAACGCTTTTAAGTATTTAAATAGTTTGTGGAGAACGCATCCGCGGATAAGTTCCTTCCTTCATGAAAACCTTGGAAACCTTCACACACAAGCCTTTTTCCTCCTTAATCATCTGTTCAGAAGTCATAAATGCCTCGCCCAACCCAACAAGCTCGCCCTTCAAAGTCAAAACAGCAACAAGCGCGTCCTTCACTATACCTGACTCAAGCTTGACAACACCAGGAACGTTCAAACTCGCACCATGACACAAAGTATCAATAGCAGAATCCTGAATCCAAACCTTAGGCAAGTGCTGAACGGCAAACTCCACAGGCTTGATGCAATGCCTGAGAAACTTATCATTCTGCTCCTCCTTCCAGAAAGCATACGCGTCCTCCAAATCCTGCAATGAAACCATGTCCTTCTCAGAAAAAGGACCTGCCTTTGTTCTTATCAATTCAGCCATGTGCGCACCAACATTCAACCTCAACCCAAGATCATGACAAACCTTACGAACATAAGTTCCAGCCTGACAACCCATCTTGAACAAAACATCCCTGCCCTCAATCTCCAAAATGTCAAGATAGTAAATATCCCGCTCTCGCTCACGACGCACGACCGCTGACTTTCTAGGCGGAAGCTGAGTAATCCTACCAACAAACTCCTTAACAGCAGCGCGGACTTTTCCCTCAGAAACATCATCATGCAAGTGCATAATGCACACGTACTCCTTACCAGCAGGCAACAACGCTTGAACTATTCTCGTCGCTCTTCCAATCGCGACAGGCAAAACCCCGGTCACAGCAGGATCCAAACTACCCCCATGGCCTGCCTTGTCAATATGCAAAATCCTCTGCACAAAATCAGAAACCATATGAGACGTAGGACCCTTTGGCTTGTTGACGTTAATCACGCCAAAATCCAACAACAACTCAGTCGGCCGCTTATCAGGCAAGTAACCAAAAGAAGGATCAGTATCAGCCTCACGCTTAACAAGAACCTCACGCTTGACCATTTCAAAAGGAAGCAATGCCATGCACAAAAGCGCACGAACAGACATTAAAAGGCTTTCTAACGCTTAGCCAATTCATCAAGAAGCTTACGATCTTCCTTGATCACGAACGTGCTCACTTTGTCAAATAGAACAGGATCGAAAAATACCTTGAGCCTCTCCCGCACGTTATTTTTGCTTGCCATTCTCTGATTTGTTGCATTTAGAATATATAAATCTATCACTTGCGTAAGTCCTCTTCGATTTTTTCAAAAAATTCAGCCACAGGACGCCTGCCAAGCTCAGTAATGTTTGGCTCCAACCATTCACAAATTTGCGCATGCGAAAGCTGTCCGCTTGCAATCTTGACTATGATTGGTAATGCTTGTGGATAAGAGGAAGTTAAGTGAAATCCGTCGTTGAACAACAGCATCTTGGCGAACACGTGACTGAAACGCTTGTTTCCGTCATTAAAATGATGCCGCGTTGCGAAATCATGATAGGCAATTGCGGCAACATCAAGCAGGCGTGTTCCCTTATCAATCTTGGAAAGTACTTTCGAAACAGAATGATAAAGTCCTCCTTCGTCACGCACGCCATGCACGCCACCAGTAGAGACTATATAATACGCTCGTGCAGCAAGACAGCAACGTCAACAAGAAATTCAACCTCTCTTTTTGTGACAACCATCCGCCACACAAGACGTTGGTGTTTAATATACCCCTCGATGTAAAAACCGGAAAGTTTACGGACACTTGGCCTGATAGCGTAGCCCCGCTCTCTTTTGATGAAATTCCGGTTTCCACGACTGCAAATAAACTAGGATGAACACTCAAGAGAATGCACAAAAGAGCATACGAAAGAGCCATCTTAACACCCTAAGAAATAGTTTCACAACTATTCAATCCCGCATAAATGCCGGACAGCCTCCGAACTTATTAGATTATATGAAGTAGCTTATGAATCATAGATAAAAATTTAAATCAGGTCGCCAGCAAAAATAACATGGGAGTTGAAGTATGCTTTAACGTGAGAGATGATGTTCTTAAGGCGCTTCTGGTCGAGAGTAGCCGAGCAACGCAGTTCTGCGTTCCAGCCAGGCCTGAGTTCATTATGAGTGAGATTGCGAATGGAACAATTGCACATGTTGGTGGAGATGCGGGGAAACAAGTGTATCGAGGCTGCCCGGTTTTTGGCCCAGAGTTTGAACTATTGATGAATGAAGAGTATGACGCGCAGCTTGCGCGCGCTCCACGAAAACTCGTGCCCTCAATCAATTCTGCAATCAAAGCGTTGATCGAAGAAAAAGAAGAGTGGGCACCTCCTGAACGCCCCTATTTTTCATGCAGAACATACCCGCACTTCCGTACCCTTCGCCCCAGTACAGGAAAATCAACTTGGGAGCTTTCATATTCACTTGTAAGAACTGGCGAGAAACTTTTGAATTCTGGTTTCTCGAATGAAGAAAAAAACGATTTGATAGGAATTGCAGAGAAAATGAAGCCGTTTCTACGGGAAGATCTGGCACATATCAGAAGAAACTATCGTTGGTGACTTACCCATCGATTACGCCTGCCTTCTTGACAAGTGTTAAATGCTCAATCAATAGCGTCAGTTCTCTCTTTCCAATAGCTCAAGACGTTCGTTCTGATACAATGTAGACAAATGGAAACTCTTGCCATGCGCCCTCAACAAAGCCTGCGCTTCCTCTGGACTAGGCAACAAGCCAGCCCGTGCAAAAGCAAGCTGATATCTCTTATTCTTCGATTTACCGACCTTTTGCAAATCCTTCAACAGTTCAGATTTCTTATCAGAATCCATGGATGCAAGTCTATAAGCCACTGCGAAAGCTCGCGCATAATTACGCTCGCCAACACAGGCAGATTCCAAACAAAAATCAACCGCCAAAGCATCAGAGAGAGGGGGACCTTTTTTCACAACAATGAAAGGCTTTTCAACATCCTGCCCAAGCGTAAAGTAGGCAGCTGCAAGTGAACGAACACTCAAAAATCTAGGATAACAACTTCGTACTTCGCATTCAACCCGTCCAGGGTATTTAACTGCAGCATCATAAAACAAGCTTGCTGCCAAAGATTCACTCGGCAACAACGAAACACCCCAACATGCGTCCGGATGACTCTCGACCATTTCACCGATCGTCAAGCCAAACAAAGCAGAATACAACCCATCACTCTCAGCAGCAGACTTTCCAGCAGCCGACGCACGCTTAACCGCATCTCTCATTTTCCCACGCACAAGAAAATCAACCCCCTGCTCAATAGACCTGGCGTCCATAAACATAAAAGCTTCAACCTCGCTCCTCAACATGAAACTCGCACGATGCGCAAGAACTATTTCCGGATGCTTACTCTGTTTGTACAAACGAAACAACTCCTTTGCAAAAGGGGAAGCTGGAAAATCAGGATCGCGCCCGTTAGCAAGTTCATTGTATACCTCAAGAAGTTTGCCACTCATTGGATCAACATAACGATTAGGGGGACTATAAACATCAACCTCTTCCAATAAGGACTGCAAACCCTTAGCATCGTCAGGAGTTTCACACGGAGAAACATCAACAATAATGCGAAGCATAACTACTTCTGCACTTCAACTTTATTCACTGGCTTTGCTTCCGACTTCACCGGCTTTTTCTCGGCTGCTGGCTGGCTCTTGTCTGTTGGCTGTTGGTCAGTAGCTTGTGGTTTGTCGACCTTTGGAGCCTCTTTCTTCGCTTCCGGCTTCGGAGCAGACTTACCAGTAACTCTTTCAGCAACCTTTTGAACAACACTCTTCTTCTCTTCTTCCTTCTTCAACTCTGGCTTTGGAGCTCCAAACAATTCAGCCATGACAACACCCTTGTCGTCCTTAAGAACATTAATTTTGATCTTTCCAGGAGGATTCTTAATTCCGTGCTTCCAAATCTCCAAGTTAATACTCGTACCAATACACAAATCCTCACTCTTCATGTGACGAACAAGAAAAGACCTCAACGCACCAATAGCTCGCTTTGCACGCTTGTACCTTGGAGCCTTAAGCCATTCCTTCCGCAACGGAACAACATACGTTCTTTCGAGTGTCATTGTTTATACCCATATGTCATTTTGTACCTGTAGTCATTTATACCTTCAACTTAGTCCTACGCCAGTTACGCTTGACAAACGTGTGCCTGCCAGGATGAACCCTGCGACCCTTACCATAAGTCTTCGGCACAGTCCAAAACGGAGCCCAACGAGTCTGGCGCATCCGCTTGATCAAGCGCTTCTTCCTTGCATGATGTTTTATGCTTGGCATTTTTTACCTGAACGTAATTTTTGTCTCTCGTTTCTGCTGGGTGGCTAGCAATTGTTTGAGCGTATCGTCCTCAACCCGGACAATCTTGCCCTGCTGTGCAAGTTGCGCAATGCCAACCAACACCCTCAACGCGAGTTCAGGATGCACCAGTTTGACATTGTTGTAACGCTGCACTGCCTGAGGAGACATCAAACTCTTGACCGCCTGCTCAAGCTGTTCCAGCTGGGCTTGCTCCATTGCTCTGCTGCACACCCTCCACTTTCTTCTTGGCACGCGGCTTACGCGGCGCCTTAGGCTTTGCTTCTTTAGCAGGCTCTTTCAGCTCTGCCGCGACCGGCTTAGCCAAAACAATACCCTGCTCTTTGATTAATTGAGACGCAACACTTTCCAACAACTGCTGGCCCTTAGGAGTTATGACGCGACCCTTATGAACCCCCTTCGCAACCTGCTTTGCCAAACCGGCCTTTTCCAACTGCTGCAACACCTTACGAATAGGACTGCCAGCACCAGGATAAAAATGCTCAGGAGCCATACCCTCATTCTTACGGCCACCATACTTACGCTTCAACTTACTCGTACCAACAGGACCAAGAAGCATGATCTTTCTCAAAATAGACGCAGCACGAGTGTACCACCAGTCCTGCTGAACAGGAGCACGCTCCCTACTCATACCAGTCTTCGCAAACGGAGCCCAAGCCGGAGCCTTGATAACAGGCTCTTTCTTCAACTCCTGCGCTATGTGCTGAATAAGCACGCTCGGATTAACATCGTGTACTCCCATTGTGTAACCTTGCGGTTGTGTATAGACGTCCTCACGGAATCGTCTAGAATAAACAAATGGCTGAAGAGGTGGTTTATAAAGATATCGGTAGCGTTGGCTGTTGGCTATTGGGTGGCAGGATGTAGGTAGAAGGAAGAATAATGAAGACTGGGCCACACAATTGAATGCAGCCATCAAATGATCAAATAGAAAGACCAAAGACCGACTGTTCTTCCATGATATATTGGAATAATTTATAACTATTCTTGATAT
>JACQMY010000031.1 GCA_016203305.1 Candidatus Woesearchaeota archaeon | reverse complement strand
GTGTTAGGACGTAGGTTGTAGGAAGAAGGTGGAAGGATGCAGGGTGAAGGATGAAGGCGGAAGGATAAAGGAGTTAGGACGTAGGATGAAGGGCGTAGGCGATTGGCCGTTAGCCAGCAGCTTTAAATAATCCCGCAAAAATCACCAACACATGGCAAAAGAAACCACAAGAATGCCGATGAGTACGGCAGGACTAACAAGCTTCTCAGAAGAGTACCACAGCAAAATCGAAATAAAGCCAGGACACGTAATCATAGTCAGCGTGATAGTAATATTGGTCACAGCAGCCCTACACCTTTGGGGAACAGGACTTCTCACTTAAAAATGAACCTAAACCCAAGAGACCTCCAAAAAGCCATGCAACGCATGGGAATACGCCAAGAAGAAATCGAGGCAGAACAGGTAACCATCCGCTGCAAAGACAAAGACATTATCATAACTAATCCTTCTGTTGCAAAAGTAAACATGATGGGCCAAGAAACCTGGCAAGTAACAGGAACAGCACACGAACAAAAAAAAGACACAACACCGGAAATCAAAGAAGAAGACATACAAACAGTCATGCAACAAACCGGCAAAAACAGGCAAGAAGCGCTCAACGCCATAAACCAAGCAAAAGGAGACCTGGCAGAAGCAATATTAAGGCTGAGTCCGTAGATTGTAGTGTGTAGGACGAAGGCGGAAGGACGTAGGAAGAAGGATGAAGGGCGAAGAGAGAAGGACAACAGTCTTCACCCTTCCACCTTAAACCTTCAACCTCAATTAGCTATTGGCAAGTAGTTCTTAAGGGCAAGCATTTAAATACTACGAACACATTACCTACCGTACATTCGCTCTTTGAGCCGTAGTGAGGACATGGAGATAACACCCGTGACAGAAGCCCTGCAGCTTTCTACCCAAGAACTCAAGCGGGCAGACCACAGCATAGCTGTTTCACTTAAATACACCCGCACAGTAGACGTAATCAGAAGCATAGTAGAAAGACTAATCAACACAGTAGGATTTGCACTTGACGCGCTTTTAGCGCAAGCAAAAGAAAACAAAAAAATAACAGAAATACCACAAGTCTTCCGCATAAAAGTAGAAGAAGCAAAACGCCTATACGCAGGAGACAAACTAATCAAAGACTTCTGCGACTTCTACCTGCTACTAAGACGAGTACACAAAGCAAAATTCGAGCGCAGCCAAGAATACAGACGACACGTCACCATGACAGCACACATGGACGACGGACAAAGCATAGAAATCACAATCGACATAATAACGGATTACTTTGAAAGAACCAAAGAATTCCTAGGCCACGTACACAAGATCATCCATGCAGACTAAGCTGTTTCTAATAACAGGAAACGCGGGCCAAGGAAAAAGCGCGGTTGCCCGCAACATCGCAAAAGCACTAGCCACGTTCGGATACGAAGTGTTACTAGTAGACGGAGATACAAAAACACCAAAACAAGGCCACTACTTCGGCATACCACTCGCACAACACACAATACAGGACGTGCTGTTAGAACGCAAAAGCCTAGCACAAGCAACCTACCAAACACCAAGCAGAATAAAACTAATCCCATCAAACATAGCAGAAATAGAAACACCACACCCGGCAAAACTATTACCACACCTAAAAGAACTAGCACAAATAATACTAGTAGACGTGCCAACAAACGACTTCACATGGTACAGCACAGGAGCAGAAACCATCCTGATAACACAACCAGACTTTCCATCAGTTCTTGAAGCACACAAGCTCTGCAAAAAAGCACATGTCACAAACATCATAGTAAACAGAACACACGCAGAAGAAAAAGAACTCACCAACCAAAACATAACAGAACTCACACACAAAAACGTCCTCGGAAGAATACCCGAAGACAAACTACTACGCTCAGCACTAAGATCAGGATACAGCGTCATCGAAACACAACCAGAAAGCGAAACAAGCCTAGCAATACGACAAATAGCGGCCAACCTGCTAAATCTAGACTACCAGCCAAGCCTCAAAAAAGAAAACATGCTAGAAAGACTAGGAATATTCCCGTAATTAGGGTGAATGCGGAAGGAAGAAGGTATTAGGACGTAGGGTGTAGGTATTAGGCGTTAGGCAGTAGGACGAAGGCGATGCATTTATAATAAAGTTAAGCAACATAATTCTCATGCAGCACGACCATCCAATCTGGACACAAGAATCAGTCCAAAAAACACAACACATAATACGGCACGCACCAAAACACCAATGGGTACAAGCAGTCGACGAAGCATTATACTGGGTGCTAATGCTACTCGCAATAGTCGGAAACTTTATACTGTCTGTAGTGCTTGTTCCAGTACTGATAGCTTTGAACGGAATAACACTCGCACTGGCACTCTTTATTATTGCGGCAAGCTTCGGAAGCCTGTTCAGTTTTATATTGCACGGCCTGGAAAAAGTCGAACACAAAAAACACTTCATGGCCAGCATATTGATACCAAGCCTAGCACTAATAAACGTAGCAATATTCACATACCTAACAAACAAACTAATAATACTCATGCACCTAACAGTAACACCACACAACCCACTACTTATCGGCCTAGTATATGTTGTTGGTTACGTAACACCAGAAGTTGTAGCGCATTTTGTGAAGTAGGCTTCTAGGATGTAGGTTGTAGGACGAAGGCTGTTGGCTATTGGCCATTGGCTCTTGGCCATCGGCAGTTAGCTTATTATACAACTCGCTTGCACATAAAACCATGAAAATAATGATCTGCGGAAGCATGACGTTTGCGAAAAACATGATAGAAACAAAACAATTGCTCGAAAAACAAGGACACACAGTCTTGCTGCCCTGCGATGCAGAACTACACGCGGAAAGGCCAACATTGATTGATAATCTTGACGAAGACGCAAAACACCTAAAAGAAAATGATGTTTTACGCAACTGCTTCCAAAGAGTAGCGGACAGCGAGGCAATAATATTTCTCAACCATGAAAAAAATGGAATGCAAGGATACATAGGCACGTCCTGCTTAATGGAACTCGGCATAGCCTATCATCTCGGCAAAAAATTATTCCTCCTCAATGACATACCACACTCCACACACGCAAGATGGACACACGAAGTCAGGGTCATGGAACCAACAATACTGCACGGAGACCTTTCTCTAATCAAATAAAGCTCGTTACATTTATAAGCAACCCAGAAGCAAAACCTCCTCATGGCGGCCGTGGCGTAATGGCAGCGTAGGGGACTGTGAAACCATACGGAACTCCCCTGGACCGAGTTCGATTCTCGGCGGTCGCCCTCAAACTCCCTTCTGTGTAATCATTCTCCAGAGACGAAAGCTTTATAAAGCATTTTAGCAGCCTGAACGCTATGAAAAGACGTGGACGATGGGCAGCAATAGGATTAACAGCACTACTTACAGGAACGCTGAGCTGCACAGCACCAACACCTTTGCCTGAAGCAAGACCACGTGTAATAATCGCACGCAACCAATACACGCCAGGAACACCACAACACGCAGCAGCACAATTCCTACTACAAGAAGCAGAACACAGAGTGGCACAACTATTCCCCTCAGAAATAAGAGAAGACCAACAACACAGATTCAGACCAACAGAAATACCAGACACTAGCAGGCTGACCACAAGAGACTTAGAACAAAACATCACGCACGCATTCAACGCACTCCAAAGATTCCCATGGACACAAGAACTTGACGACAACACATTCAACAGATTTGTGTTACCATACAGAAACGGAACAAACCTCTACGAACAGTTCCCAGGCATCCACTGGAGAACAGCATTCAGCACTGAACACGGCTGGAACACACTAAGGCAAAACTACGGAATACAAACAACCTGGCAAGAACTCACCACAACTCTTGACACATTCGCACAACGCTACAGAACAGGAAACAAACAAGAAGTCATGGAAGAACTCATACGCTACGTAAACACAACACTCTGGGCAGAAAAAGAAGGCATAGCATACAAAAGAAGCAATGCACAAGAAAAAACACTAGAAAACATACTAAAAAACAAAGGCGGAAGATGTACTGATTTAACGCACCTAGCAGTCATGAGCCTACGAGCATTCGGCGTGCCAGCAACAGTCGCACGCGTACCAGCATGGGGAACATACGACGACAATCATGCAGTTGTAGCAGTCAGACACAACAACAGATGGATAACATTCGATGCGATCAGGCCACCATCGGAAGGAACAAGCTACTGGTACACGTTCAACGGAACGCCAGCACCAAAAATTTACATCGAAGAATTCGGAAACTGGCCATTCGCAAGCACACGCGACACCAGAAGAGAGCAACCCTGGCACACAGGCTTATACCTAGGCACAAGAAGCTGCGCGGATAGAACAGGAGAGTTCATACCAACCACAACGATCACAGTCAACGGACTAACACCAGGAAGCACAACACACATTGGAGTAGCTAACAACTTCTGCTCAAACGGAATAGCATACGTTATGCCAACAACAGTAAGGCAAGACGGAACAGCAACCTTCCAAGACATGGGAAGAAACATACTCTACTTCACAGCAAGAGACGCAATACTAGCATGCAATGACGGCACAACAGAAACACTAGCCGGCGGAACAACACGAGAAACAGACCTATCAGACCAAGTCCCGCCAGGAAAAACATACGAACTCTGCAGATGGAGCAACGGAACATTCACACGCGTAAGAACAATAACAGTACGCAATGCCAGAGAAGAACTAGCAACAAACACAGCATACACGCTAAGGGACGTGGCAAGCGAAACAATGAGCCGGCCATTCATTCTACGACCAGACGGAACACGAGAAACCCACTAGCGTCTTACGAAAGCTTTATAAATAACCCATTGTGCATCCAGGTTAACGCCCGAGTTTCTCCATGAGAAGCGCCCTAGGGTGAGACAATAGTTCTCTCGAGCGTTACAAAACATGGCAGAATTCAGACACCTAGTACGAATAGCGAACACAGACCTAAAAGGACAAAAAGCAGTAGTGTACGCATTAAAAGACATAAGAGGAGTGGGAGTTCCGCTAGCAAACGCAGTATGCGTCGTAGCAAAAATCGACGGCATGAGCAAAATAGGCAACCTTTCTGAAGAACAAACAAAAAAGCTAGACGAAATAGTCAAAGCACCAGCTGCCAATGGCATACCAAAATGGATGTTCAACAGACAAAAAGACATTGAAACAGGACAAGACAGACACGTAATCACCAATGACCTAATTTTTGCAAAAGAAAACGACATCAAAATGATGAAGAAAATCAAGTGCTACAAAGGAGTCCGACACAGCCTAGGACAACCAGTCAGAGGACAACGCACGAGAAGCAATTTCAGAGCAAACAAAGGAAAAGTCATGGGAGTAAAAACCTCAGGCAAAAAGAAAGGAGCCACATAAATGGGAGATCCAAGACAGTTCAAGAAAAAGTACAACCGGCCGGGACACCCCTGGCAGGCAAAGCGCATCGCAGAAGAGCGAGTCCTGGTAAGCGAGTACGGCCTGAAAGCCAAAAGAGAACTATGGAAATTCTCAACAAGGCTAAAAGGATTTGCAAGCGAAGCAAAACGACTAATAGCACTCAGAACACCACAAGCACAACTCGAAAAAAAACAACTACTTGAACGCCTCAACAAAATCGGACTCCTACCAGCAGGAGCAAGCCTCGACGACGTCCTATCACTCAACACAAAAAACTTGCTTGACAGACGATTACAAACAGTCGTATTCAAAAAAGGACTTGCAAGAACAGCAAAACAAGCACGACAATACATAATCCACGGACACGTCAAAGTAGGACCAAAAACAGTCAGCGCACCAAGCGCAATCATACCAGTAAGCATGGAAAGCCAAGTAACATTCGCAGCAATAAGCACGCTCGCAAACCCAGAACACCCAGAACACACAATCAAATCAAAACCAAAATCAACAATTGCAAGAGAAACAGCAAAACATGATCACAGAGGTCAAAAAGGTCCAATGCGCAGAAACAGAAACATGCAACACGCAGGATCAGCAAAAACAGCTCCAAAGCCAGCAGCAAAAGAATCGCCGAAACCCGAGGCAGCGACAAAAGACTTGTCGAAGCCTCCTCGCGAAAGCTCGGAGGCCAAGAAATGAGTCTCAGATGGGGAGTAGCCCACATTTACAGCTCGTACAACGACACGATAATCCACATTACTGATGTAACTGGAACAGAAACACTAGCAATAGCAAGCGGCGGGCAAATGGTCAAAGCAGACCGACTGGAAAGCAGCCCAACAGCAGCTATGATGGCAGCCAAAAAAGCAGCAGAAGCAGCACTAGAAAAAGGAATAAGCGGAATACACGTCAAAGTCAGAGCGCCAGGAGGCCACAACGGACCACACAGCCCAGGACCAGGAGCGCAAGCAGCAATCAGAGCGCTCAGCAGAATGGGACTCAGAATAGGCATAATCGAAGATGTAACACCAGTACCGCACGGCGGTTGCCGAAAGAAAGGCGGAAAACGAGGACGACGCGTATGATAGAACTCACAAACAAGAACAAGAAAAACGGCAGAGTAACATTCCTACTCAAAAACAGCCATCCAGGATTCGCAAACGCACTAAGAAGGCTAATGATAGAAGCAGTACCAACAATGGCAATAGAAGACGTAGACTTCGTACACAACGACAGCGCATTATACGACGAAATGCTCGCACACAGACTAGGACTAATACCGCTCACAACAGACCTGAAAGGGTACGAAACAAAAAAAGCAGAAGACGAACTAAACGCAAAAAACAGTGTCAAACTCACACTCAAAGCAAAAGGGCCATGCACGGTCTACGCAGAAGACATCAAAAGCAAAGACCCAAAAGTCAAGCCCGCATATCCAAAAACACCAATAGTAACACTACTCAAAGGACAAGAACTAGAGTTTGAAGCAACAGCAATACTAGGCACGTCAAAACAACACGTCAAATTCAGCCCATGCCTAGCGTGGTACACGTATCAGCCAAAAGTCACAATAAACAACAATCACAAAGACTTTGACAAGTTCAAAAACAAATACCCGCCACATGCATTCAAAGACGGCAAGCTCGATGCAAAACTCATCGAGCAACACAACCTCTACGAAGCAGTAGACGGAATCAACGAAGACATAGTCAAAGTCGAACGGGACGCAACCACGTTCGTCTTTCACATAGAACCGTGGGGACAACTCACACCAGCCGAAATACTCACCAGTGCTGCAGAGCGCCTCGTCGAACTCACAAACGAGTTCAGCGAAGCACTCGGCAAATAGACACCCATGCGGAGGTGGCAGAGCCTGGTCAAATGCGCTGGATTGAGGAAGGTAACTTCAAAGTTCCAGTCCCTTAGTGGGTGCGCAGGTTCAAATCCTGCCCTCCGCACTTAGAGGCTCCGGCTGCGGCCTACGCAAAAATAAGGCAGCCAACACAGAGGCTCCGCGCGGCTCCGCAAACATCGGGGCGTATGGGGCGTGTAGGAAACATCGGAATGGCTGCGGCCTCCGCAAGGAGACTGCGACGAAAGCCAGTCAGGCACCAAGGTGCCTGCAAAATAGAGACGCAAGATGCGTCATGACAAACATGAGAACAGGACCAACAAACCCGGTATTGCAGCAGCTCATCCAGAGCTTGCGCAAAGAAGGCTCAACGAGCAAAGCAGGACTCTGGATCAGAGTAGCTGACGATCTCGAAAAGCCAACCAGGCAAAGACGAGAAGTCAACATTAGTAGAATTGCCAGAAACACAAAACCAAACGAAACAGTAATCGTACCAGGCAAAGTACTCGGCTCAGGAACAATACCGCACAGCGTCACAATAGCAGCACTATCATATAGCGGCGGAGCAAAACAACGAATAGAAGAAGCAAAAGGAAAAGCACTCACAATCGAACAATTACTCAAACAAAAACCAAAAGCAAAAGACATCAAACTAATGGGTTAAAATGAAAGAAATAAACATCGACGCAACAAACGCAATCATCGGAAGACTGGCAAGCTACGTAGCAAAGCAAGCACTCCTAGGAGCAACAATCAACATCTACAACTGCGAAAAAGCAATAATCACAGGCAATCCAACACTAGTAAGAGAAAAATACTACTACAGAATATTCAAAACAGGACAACCAAAACGAGGACCATTCATAAGCAGAATGCCAGACCGCTTTGTACGCAGAATGATAAGAGGAATGCTCGAACACAAAAGCGAAAGAGGCAAAAACGCATTCAAACGAATCATGTGCTACATGGGCACACCAGCAGACAAAAAACTAACAAGCGTAGGAAAAAAAGCAGACGAACTGCCAAAGCTCAATTATCAAACAATAGGACAACTCTGCACGAGCATCGGAGGACGCGTATGAAAACAATCCACAACAGTGGCACAAGAAAAGAAGCAGTCGCGCGCGCAACACTCCTCCCAGGAAACGGAATAGTCAGAGTAAACAGCAGACTGCTAAGCTCGCTTCCAGAAAACCTCTACAGATCAAAAATAGAAGAACCACTCGTACTAGCGGGAGACATAGCAAAAAACGTAAACATAGAAGTCCACGTAGCAGGCGGCGGAATGAACAGCCAAGCAGAAGCAGCAAGACTAGCAATAGCAAAAAGCATGGCACAATACGACAAAAAACTCAAAGAAGTATATCTCGATTACGACCGCGCACTATTAGTAGCGGACGTTCGCAGAAAAGAAACACACAAACCAAACTGCCACGGAAAAGCACGAGCAATGCGGCAGAAATCCTATCGATAGGAGGAACACAATGATAATACCAATCAGATGCTGGAGCTGCGGAAAACCAATCGCACACCTAAACGAAGAATTCCAAGAACGCAGCAAGAAAGGCGAAAGCAAAAAAGAAATACTGGACGAACTAGGCGTAGACCGCTACTGCTGCAGAGCAATGTTCCTAGGACAAGTAGACCTGCTCCCAACAGTCGCACAGTTCAAGAAAGTTTGAAAATTTTTTCTTCTTTCAAATACCTATTCACATCCTTGATGGATATAAAATTCATGCTTGCGTTTTCAAAATCTCTTATGATCCTTTTTCTTAAGCCAAAGGTATTTGCCGTTTTGGCAAAAGCGAGCCAACCTTCAATAAACACATACGTCTCATCATAATTCTCCGAGTCAAGATGCTTCCCAAACACGCGCCATTTTCTTTTGAATTTGTCAAGATTTTTTCGTAGCAGCAGGCGATGAAAAGGAAAAACACGCATGCCTAAGAATGGGACCCCTTGTTGCAATTTAATAATTCTTGATTTATCAGGATGCAATTGCAGCAACAGATGATCTTCAAGAAAATCACCAATTTGCCTTTTGTAGAACTCCAACTCGGCTTTCGAATTACTCAATATCACAAAATCATCAACGTACCGAATGTAGTATCTTGCCTTTAATATGTGCTTCACAAATTGGTCCAGCCAATTCAGGTACACATTTGCAAAAAACTGTGACGTCAAATTGCCAAGCGGCATGCCTTTGCCCTCTGTGGTTTTGAAATTCCCAAGAATCTGCCTTATAAGCCAAAGCATACGTTCGTCAGACAGTCTTTTTGCGATAATTTGCAAAAGCTTATTGTGGTCAACATTGTCAAAATACCTGCGAATGTCGGCCTTGAGCACAAAACATTCTCTTGTATGATTCTTCGATACCTTTCTTTTAAAGAAGTCAAATCTTTCCAGCGCCTTCAGCACTCCTTTGCCTTTCCTGTTTGCAAACGAATCAAAAATAAAGCCCTTTTCCAGAATAGGCTCAATAACATTACAAAGCGCGTGGTGCACAACCCTGTCGCGGAAGTCAGAGCGACTTATTCTCCGCGTCTTTCCATCGCGCAGAATAAAGCTTTCCAACGGTCTTGGTGAGTATGTATGATTAACCAATTCGTGTTGAAGTTTCAGAAGATTATCTTCCAGCAGTGCCTCGAACGCTTTCACATACATGCGTTTTGTCTTCCCTTTTCTCGCTTTCTTGAATGCTGACTCCAAATTTTTGTAATCACATATTTCATCGTAAAGCGAAATCATAAATGCATTGCCAGCACGGGCCATTCGAGCGAAACGACCATTGTTGTTGAGATTATTGTTGCCATTCGCATTCGAATTGTTGCCATTGTTGAGCAGCAAGGGCCGCAAACGCATAGCCCCATCGTGTTAACAGATCACCACTCTTTCATTTCTGTCAGAGTTGTATTTCATGCCGCCAAAATTAATCGGCATCACGATAAGGCATGTGGTCCGTGCCTTTCCCGCAAAGCGGTGCAAGGCATTTTGTTGAACTTTCGTTCAAGATAAAAAGATGCGTCACCCCCCCCGAGTGACAGGGTTAAAAATTTGCGTGCGGCGCTCCGCGCCCGATTATTAAACGAGAGGCTCGCCTTCGGCTCGCACTGATAACGGACGCACCCGAGCGAAACGACCATCGCCGTAGAGATTATTGATGCCATTCGCACCCGAATAGTCGCCATCGTCGAGCAGCAAGGGCCGCAACTGGTCTACTTCTGGCCTTTTTCCAAGCACCCAGAAGTTCATGAAATACTTGCTCAAATTGTTACCTCTTTGGCGCGCTTCCAGTTCTGCGCGTGCCACAAACCTGTCAAGCAAGCCCTGATTGTAGCCAGCAGCAGCAAGCCAAGGACGATGAACACTCGCCTGCTCAGGAAAGAATAGCATTACACCTGTGCTGGTCGATTCTGAACACCTCGCCACCATAATTGTCAAAAGGAACCACAACATACGCGTTATCACCCAAACCAAGCAATTCCACAGCCAAAGGCACGATCTTAAACTCAGTCACGTCATCCTCCTTAGGACGTTTTCCTTTGTACAACACTCCTGAAAACGTGCCAAGATGAGTGCCCCACAATACTGCATCCTGACAGTCCAGCTTTGCCTCCAAAGTTTCTGAAAACAACAAAGGACAAGGAAGGTCATTGTAAAAAGGGTGCGCCAAATCATCATCCGGCTCTCTCAAGTCCCGCTTGCAGGCAGTACGAAGCAATTTCAAACCCTCACCATACGCTGAAAGACTACATGCACCAGCAACAGCGTAACTACCACGCAAAGAAAGATCCAAAGGACCACGCATTCCAGCCTGCTTCAACGCACGACGATACTTAAAAAGATCGGCACGCAGACCTGTCTCCCTCGCACGACGCTCAAGCAAACGCAAATCATCGTCTCTCATAAAGAACTGAAAGCCAACAACCCCTTAAAAACCTTTCCTTTTTAGTCACTTTTGAGTGGTCATTTTTAAACGAAACTAATAAAACCCGCCTTTATAAACCACTTTCAATGCCCCTCTACCTTATCGAACACCTCGAGCCCAGAGTTTATCCTTGGTGCAAGCTTGAATACGCTCACGTTAGTTCTGTTGTTGGCAAACAAAATATTCTCTTTACAAACACGAAAAGCAGCGCGCTGAAAAAATTTGGAAAAACAGAAGCAAAAAGCGTCAAGAAACTCCTGTTGGACAACGCCTGCGTTCTCGATCCTGAAGCGAAAGAGACCCTGACCCCTGCCATCGCCAAGAAATACGACACGTTCATCTTCGGAGGCATACTAGGAGACTACCCGCCACGCAAAAGAACACAAGAAGAAGTCAAACTTTCCCGTCCAAGATACAACCTCGGCAAAGAACAAATGAGTACCGATACTGCCGTGATAGTAACGCACAACATCATCAATGGAACACCACTTGACAAAATGCAATTTCAGGATGGCATAGAAATTGAAATCAAAAAAGGAGAAAGCATACAACTGCCATACCGTTATCTTCTTTCAAACGGAAAACCATTACTGCCAAAAGGACTGGTAGAATTGCTAAAGAAGAGAAAAAGGTTCTAGCGGAACATCGTCAACAAACCAAACACGATAAACACCACGCCAATCGCCAACCGCATATTCCTCTCAGAAACACACTTGGCAATCTTTCCACTCACCAAAACGTTCAAACCAATAGTCAAAGCAAGACCCAACACAAAACCAACAAAAACCGCAACAGGCACCTGATAAGCAGCAGCCAACAAGCCAGCAGCAAGCTGTGACTTATCCCCAAACTCGCTCACGAAAACAGCAAGAAAAGAAGAAACAAAAGCACCACGATGAGGCACAACATGATGACCCTCCTCACGCTTCAACAACTCCCAAACGCCAAGAGCAACAAACAAACCACCAACAACCCACCTCAACCAAGGCCAAGGAACCCAATTGCCAGCAAAACCACCAACAGCAACAGCCAAACCATCCATAGCAGCATGCGCAAGCAAAGCACCCCCAAACACCCGCCAAGGAGAACGAAACTTCAACGCCAAACCAAGAATAACAAGTTGAGTTTTGTCAGCAACTTCAGAAAGTATAGCGACAAACAAAGAGGAGAGAAACGCTTCGAGCATAGAACAGCAAATACCCCCATGTTAAAAAGACTTTCTTCCACAAAGCTTTAAAAGCACCATCTCTGACAAAAAGCACATGGGGCTGTAGCTCAGCTTGGATAGAGCAGCTGTGGTGCAAGCCGCTGAACCTTCTAATCCGAGAGGAGAGCAGAAGATCGGGAGTTCAAATCTCCCCAGCCCCGTACTATTGCACCAAACCCTTTTATCCCGTCGTGACCCTTACCATGTGCACCAAAAAGTCCTCATATTCCTTGCAGGCATGGAAGCATTCCACACTCTCAGCCACCTTTTGATTTCATTCACAAACATCTTCCCCCTACACATATTCGGAATCACGTTCACCCGCGAACTCAACATCGCAGCGTTCGCAATCAACGCACTCGTAACCCTTGGCCTATTGTACTGGGTAGCAAAGACTAAGAAATAATCATGTTGCACAAAACAAACGAGTTGTTTCTTCCGAATAAGGAAGTTCTGTAAGGCACCCAACACGCAATTTTTGAATCTTCAACGGCATTCCCATTTTCTGAAATTTCCGAACATGATCAAGCTGAAAAAGAAATTTACCTTGAAGAGTCCTGCAAACATTGCCCTGATGCGAGCCAATAATTTCAGCTATTTCCTGCTGAGTAAACCTGGCTGACAATTTTTGAAGGTCTCCCTTTGACAAAAACGCACTTACTTTGCACTGCTTTGCTATTGAAAGAAACTTTTCCTTCTTACGCGCACATCGATCAAACAAGCCAATTTGCCAACATTTCAGATAATTGCGCCAGTTTTGGATGATGGTTTCGATGAAGTTCTTTCTCATAACTGTTTTGAACGAAATGTTCTCAAGATCGAGTCCCTTTCGCAGAAATGAAACAAAATAGTCTTCCTTGGAAGATAGAGTAAAGGTGATTTGATTAATGTACATCTCCTTATACATTACTGCTATGCCGCCTTCTGCTGCGAAAAGGCCACGAAGAAATCCTCTTCGCAAACCATCGCTTGAGAGAAAATCTGATTTCAAAAAACAGTCCACAATTCTTTCAAAAACCAAGCGAAATATCTTGCCATTAACTTGTATATGAACAGAAGGATATCTGTTTCTTTCAAAAAATCTGGCTTTAATGCGATACGGTTCGTATCTCAGACTTCTAGCGAGCATTGGTATATCAGGCCGTATAGTGCCATGATGGACGCTCAGAGTAACATCTTCATTCCTGATAAGCAGTTTTTGCCTAAGAAAATTCAAAACAAATGTTGCAATGTCTACATCCTTAGAAACGTAAGACAGGTGCGATTTCTCTTTTCTATGCATATCTCCATCTCCAATGTACATACCAATAGCTTCTGCAAATGTGTCATCAATGGTTATTTCTTTTGGGAACACGAAAGATTTTCGGTTATGATTGCCGCGCTTTGCCCTAAACCAAAGTAAAACAAAGCTGCCAACTTCCTGTACAACCCAGTCAGAAAAGAGCGCCCTTATGCTTATTTTCATACTCAAAATCCATGAAAAGCAGCTTAAATAGCTCGCGACAATACTTGTCCAGTGTCCAGTTAGAAAGTTTCCAATTCAATCAATAAACTCTTTATTCTTAATCTTCTCAGGAAGATATTTCTCAGAAATAAAGCTAATGCCCCTGCTGCTCAGCGACTGAATTTCGACTTTGCCCTTCAGAGCTTTCATGAGCTTAAACTGCCTCTGCCAGGCTTTATTGTCTTTGAACCATTCGTAATTTTGCAATTGTTCCAATCTTTTATAATCTTGTTCATTGAGTGTAATCAAGTGTTTTTTAAGTCCGTACTTTTCAATATCATCCATTGTGATGCCCAAATATTTCGCCGTCCTAATGGTCATACTCCCTGCCATGTGTGCAAGATTTATTGAACCATATTTGAGAACACTGTAAATATATGAGCCCCAAACATCTCCGTCACAAAGCACGTAAATCGGCAAATCATGCTCCTGAGACAAACGCTGCAACAATCGCCTAATACCTCTTGTAGTCTGACCTTGAGAAGACATTATGATGCAGTTCTGCTTGTCCCAAAACTTATCCTCATGCAAACGCTCCCAAACGGCAGCTTTCTCCATGTAAATAACATACTTTGCCTTAACCTTCTTGAACTTAATCTCCTCAACATTAGAAGGAATGCTCCAACCACCACTACCCATCTTGCTCCAATCAATCTCGTCACCCTTATCCTCAACAACAACATGACCTGCAACAGAACCCATCTTGTTAGCATTAACGTGCAGTTGCTCACGACTCAAGCCGGACAAAACCTCCAAATCCTCCATGGCATCATCGCTCTCAGCCTGATCGTCAACAACATTAACCTTAGTATTAGGAATAGTGCGCTTAACCATGTAAAACACATCTCTCAGAGAAGCATGCTTGCCAACATCAAGAAGTTCCTTGCTAACAGCAGCAACCTCCAAAGTCTGCAAAAACTTCTTAGCATGAGCAACATTGAAAAAATTACGCTCAGACGTCTTATTACCAAGCTCCAAAGTCTCAGACTTCTTGTTAAAATTCACGTTAGACAAAGCACGAATAGGAACATCCAAGATAGGAGGCTTGTTTGCCAAAACGTCCTTAGCCAAATCCTTGCCAAGCTCTTCCAATGCTTCCTTTGGGTTTTTCTCCTTACTCATCCTTCTCGAACCCCGACAAAGAAATCTGCTCTTCCTTGCTCCTCTTATCCTGCTTCTCAACTTTGTGCGCTTCTTTGTGCGCTTCAATAAATTCCTTATTCTTCTCCAACATCCTACGCATGCTGTCAGCAATCTTCTCCTTACTAACACCACTCAAACGCGAAAGAGCAGCAGCAACCTCAGGAATATAATTCTCAAAAATGTTAACACGTTCCTGCTGCGAAGCAACCTTACGCTTCTTGTTAACATACGCGCCCAAACGTCTGCCGGCTTCCTGCAAAGCAAGCTTCATCTCCTTAATGATCTCAGGATAATGAGCAATAGCCTCCTTAGCCTCACTAGTGAACGGAGGCCAGACAGAAACAAGAGAAACAACAACAGTCAACGGACCAACAGGCAAAGCACTCTGTGATTGACTCAATCCATAAGGACGCCAATTGGTCTGAATGATAGACTTTGAACAAGCACACGAGCCCTGCTGGTAAAGCAAAGGCACACGGTTCGCGAAACGCAACAAACGCACAGGCTCCTCACCAACCTGCTGGCCACCATAAGCAAGAGCGACCTCGACAACAAAAGGAATGCCACGATAAACATCAGGAGACCTCGACACGGCAGTATAAAACTCAGCAGAAATCTCCTTACGCAAACCCTTCTCCAACAACTCCTCACCAATCGGGCTAATGCAATCAGTCGAAGGAGCAATTATTTTGGTATTTTTAATTCCAGAAACAAGCTTCTCAACATGAGGAAGTTGCAGCTCATCAGGCTTCATATTCGTAAACAAACCAGCAGAATCACAAATCTCCTTAGCAGTCTGAGGACCAACACGCGAAAATTCCTGAGTCAAAAAACTCTGCAACGTCCTACAATCGGTATTCTTTAACATCTTCAACATAATTCCAAGCTCAACACCATAAGGATGAGGCTTTATGGCAGTCGGCTCCTTAGGCAATTTGTCAGACGCCTTCGCAAAAATAAACTGCTCAGCCTTGGGATTCGTGTACACAAAAGTAGCATGAGGGTTTGCAATAGCAGTCTGCTTCAAATAACTATCAACACTCTGATCACCCTTCTGATAACTGGCATCAATATCAAGCTCGATCTTAACACCAGTATCCTTCTTCCAAGCAATTTCCTCTTCCTTCAAGATCTCAGGATTGTTCTTCTGCGTGTCAATATGCAACTCATAATAATGAGCAGGCTGGTCTGCAGCAATCTTACTCCAAATCTTCGCAGGCCTGCCAGTAGTAAGCTGAGCGTACAAAACAGCAGCAGAAATACCAATACCCTGCTGGCCCCTTGCCTGCTTCATAGTATGAAACTTGCTGCCGTATAACAACTTCGCAAAAATATTCGGAATCTGCTTTTTCACAATACCAGGACCATTATCCTCAATAGAAACACGGAAACGATCATTGCCCATCTCAACAATCTGAACCTGGATTTCAGGCAAAATCTTAGCCTCTTCACAAGCATCCAAAGAGTTATCAACAGCCTCTTTAACAACAGTGAGCAAAGCCTTTCTCTTATTATCAAAACCAAGCAAGTGCCTGTTACGCTCGAAAAACTCTGCAACAGAAATATCACGCTGCTTCTTGCCAAGCTCTTCTGCTATGCTGTTTGTCATTGTAAACGTCTTTCCCTTTTTCTCTTTTCCAACCAACGATAAACGTGCGCGTGCGGGCTACCAGACAACAAACTCTCAACAGCCCTACGAGCATCACTCACATGCTCCGCAGGACCAATCAAGCCAACAGTCTTGCCGAACACGCAAACGTTCACTTCAGTCAGCTCCTCAATAACCCTTCTTGACTTACCGCCCTCGCCGATAACCCTGCCGCGCAACCGTTCAAAATCATTCTGATTGCGAACGAAATCGGCAATCGAAACCAGCTCGAAAGCGTGGTCCTGACGCAAGAGCAAACGCGCAATCTCAGGATTAAAACCCCTGCCAATCGCGCGAATGACCTCACGAGCGATGTACAGCAAAAGCGCATCCTCGCCAGTCAAGCGAACCATGCCCTCCTCGCTATCCACCTCGATCTTCGTCTTAGTCTCTGCTTCCAACGCACGCTTCTGCTCACCCTTTGAACCAATCAATACAGCGACGCGTTCTTTCGGGATGCGCAAGTCATACGCAAACTCCTCAAGAGGAGGAGGGGAGGCCATAACACGCGAAGACAGACGGTCATTTTTAAAGGTTACGATTGACGAAGGCGGAAGGTATTAGGTTGTAGGCAGTAGGACGAAGGGCTGTTGGCTTTTAGCTATTTTCCAGTAATCTTCTTTAGAATGGATTCTTCGTCGCACTTCACGCCAAACTTTCTGAACAACACGCACACGTTCCTGATATCACGCTTCAAATAGTCCAAAGCATTCGGATTTTCCAAAGTGGTAGACTGAGACATGTCGATAAAAACAGGCTTTTGATCATGATTGAGAATATTAAAACCGCTCAAGTCGCCATGAACCATGCCTGCCTTGAACAATAATTTCATCTGATGCACGATTTCCTTAAGAAACTCCTCCTTGTCCTCAGGAACATCATCCTTCAACTTCTGAGCGGCCATATCATCACCAATAAATTCCATAACCACAATGTTCTTCAACAAAGCCAAAGGAGTAGGAACACGAACACCAGCCTCCCTTGCCTTAAGCAAGTTTCTATACTCCCTGTGCGCCCATGAGAAAATAACATCCCGTCTGTTATTCCGAACATCAACATACCGGGGATCAGCGCGAATGTAGTCGAACATCTTGTTAAAATCACAAGTCTGCAAGCGGTAAATTTTCACAACACGAGTTTCGCCCTCAGCAACAGCGGTAAAAATATTGGCTTCCTTACCAATGCTCAAAGGAGATTCCAAACCCTCAAAAAAGCCCTGGGAAATAAGCTTGTTAAGATTCTTCTCAGTAAACAAATCAAACACGTTCTTCAAAGTCTTATACTTCTCCCGCTGGACAGTACCGTAACGGGGCATGTTGACGATGAAAGAAATCACGACTTATAAAGCTCGCTGCTGAAACCACTCAACAAACTTCTTGATTCCTTGCTCGATGCTCGTTGTCGGCTGCCAGTTTAGCAACTTTTTTGCCTTAGAAACATCAGCAAAAGTAACAGGAATATCACCAACAGGCAAAGGAGTTCTCTTGATAAAAGCTTTCTTGCCAAGCTCCTTCTCTAGCAAACTCACAAAATACATTAACGACACAGGATTACTATTACCAAGATTAAAAACTTCAAAACCAAACTTACCAACATTATCAAGCGCGGCAATAATGCCCTTCACGATATCATCAACAAAAGTCCAGTCACGCTTTATTTCATCACCAGCACCATAAACCTTGATCTCTCTACTGCTCAAAATATCGTCAGCAAACTTATAGACTGCCATGTCCGGGCGATTACGAGGACCGTAAACTGTGAAAAAACGCAAAGCAGCAATATGCATGCCAGTCGTGTGATGATAATTTGAAGCAATAACCTCACAAGCCTTCTTTGTAGCAGCGTAAGGCGAGTAAGGATTATCGACAGAATCTGTCTCGCAAAAAGGAACATTCTTGTTGCCACCATAAACAGAAGAAGAGGAAGCAAACACGAAATTCTTCACACCATACTTTTTGCACAACTCAAAGAGAACAGTCGTTCCAACAACATTTGAACGAACATACTCCAAAGGATCTTTCAGGCTAGGCTGCACGCCAGCACGAGCAGCAAGATGCAAAACTCGGTCAAACTTGTGCTCGGCAAACACTTTCTCCATAGCAGTCAGGTCAGCAATATCTGCTTCGATTAGTTTGTAGTTAGTAGTTTGTAGTGTGTGGCTCTTTACGTTTTCACGCTTTATGCGGGGATTATAGAAATCATTGAAATTATCAACACAAACAACCTTGTCAGCACGCTTCAACAAAACATCAACACAATGACTGCCAATAAAGCCAGCACCGCCAGTGACGAGGATGGTTGCCATGCGTGAGCGCCCAGGATAGCGTATTTAATCGTTGTGAATCCAAACCCTTAAATACCCTCAAAACCTCTTAAATATAGCATTAGAAAAGGTCACATTCACAGCCCTTCACGAGAGTACCCATCGGAGCTTACGGCAAAGCCAAGCTATGAACCTGGGGGTTAGTGTTAGGGGCTACAAAACCTTTTCTAAGCTCAAAATCAAACAATATCGGGAAAATAACGAGCAAGAATGAATCAACATCAAAATCATTCGTCAATGTCAAAAATGAGTCAAAAAAAGCCTTTAAAACAATAAAAAGGGCCGTATTGCACTCTAAATTGACAGACTCGTTCTTTTCTGGATGGGGGAATCAAAATGGGAAAAATCAGTCCAGTATCATCTAAGTACGTAGTCAACGCAAGCATAGAAATCGAAGGAGTAGTTGACAGACCAGACGTCATCGGAGCAATCTTCGGACAAACAGAAGGTCTCTTAGGCGAAGAACTAGAACTCCGAGAACTACAAAGAAGCGGACGCATAGGCCGCATAGAAGTCAACATAGACGTCAAAGGCGGAAGAGGCATAGGACAAATCATAATCCCAAGCAGCCTAGACAAAGCAGAAACCGCCATAGTCGCGGCAGCACTAGAAGTAATACAAAGAATAGGACCATGCAACGCGAAAGTCAAAATCAATACAATCGAAGACGTTCGCATAAGCAAAAGAAGCTTTGTCATAGAACGAGCAAAACAGCTCCTCAAACAAATGATGGACTCAGTCATGCCAGACTCACAAGAGCTAGCAGAAGAAGTCGCTCATTCTGTAAGAGTCATGGAAGTCTGCGAGTACGGCAAAGACCGATGCCCAGCAGGCCCTGGCATAGATGACGCAGAAGAAGTCATAGTGGTAGAAGGCAGAGCAGATGTAGTTAATCTGTTGAAACACGGCTTCAAAAACGTCATCGCGATGAACGGAACCTCAATACCTCCAACCATCGTAGAGTTAAGCCACAAAAAAGACCTGGTGGCATTCGTTGACGGAGACAGAGGAGGCAACCTAATCCTACGAGACCTGCTCAACATAGCAGAAATAGACTTTGTGACACGAGCACCAGACGGCAAAGAAGTCGAAGAGCTCGCCAAAAAAGAAATCCACAAAGCCCTAAGAAGCAGAATAACTGCAGAACAAGCAAAACTAGAACTGGCAAGCATGGACACATCGCAATCCATCAGAAGGCCAGTGATAATGAGAACACCAATGCCAACAAGGCCAGGAGCGCCAATAGCAAGAGCGCCACCAAGCAAAGCACGATTGAACGAGGACGAGAAAAAAGCATTGGGCAACATGCTCGAAGGACTAGTTGGAACCAAAGGAGCATTTGTGCTAGATGACAAAATGAACGTCCTAGGCAAAGTGCCATTGGCAGAACTCGGCAGCACGCTAAAAACGCTAAACCAAGGCGTTTATGCAGTCGTTGTAGATGGGGTAGTTGAACGTGACCTAGTTGATGTAGCGGAACGATCAAGCCTAAAACACATCATCTGCATGGACACAAGAATCAAACCAACAGACAGCAGGCTGAATATTGTAACGGCTGCGGAGCTTTAATTTTTTATTACTTTTAAGTAGTACATAAAGGGAAAGCTTTATAAGCCTGCTGCATTTATCTTTTCCCATGAACACCACTGACTGGGCAAGCATCGACGACCTCTTCTCACTCAAAAGCCCAGATTCGCTCACGCGCAGGCAATTCCGTGAGCCCATCCGCATACAGAAAGACACCCAACTGCCGCTCTTCCAACCAGACGGAAGTTATGTCGCTGAAACCATCACCATCACGCCTGAACAAAACACCCTCGATTACAACGGCAAACTTGCCGAGATTTGCAAACGCGGGGCGCACACCGGCAAACACGAACGATTCTCCAACGCGGTATACGAAGCATTTCGCAACGCCCACCAACACGGCAACAAGAAGGACCCGAGCAAAACCATCACCGTCCATCACCGCTCAACAGAAACCACCTTTGAAGTTGTTGTCAGCGACCAAGGAGGCACGCTCCGCCCAGATTTCCCCGCTTATATTGCATTCATCCGACAACGACCATGCGGCATACTCAGTTACTACACGTTCGCACCAGGAACACCACGCGACACCAACGAAAACGCAGGTATCGGCACGTTCAACATCCACCTCACCTCTGACAGGGTAGAGTACTACCGCAATGAACATGGTGGACTAAGTGTCAAAATGACCATTGAAAAATCCTAACATGCTCAGCACACGATGCATCTACACAACGCCCGAGCCAGAAGATGGCACACGCATATCTGTCATGAGCAGGCACACGCTAAATGATGGCGTAACTCCTGACGAACGCATCACACCAGATCGGTACACACTTTGGTTACCCGCACTCGCACCACCATCCAAGCTAATAGGAGACTATTACAAACGCGAACTACCCTGGGAACAATTCGAAACACGCTATCTGGTCCACCTACGCACTGAAAAAATCAAGCCAGAAGTAGAAAGCATCATAGAAACAGCACTAGCGCAAGACATCACACTCCTCTGCTGCGAAGAAACACCAGAAAAATGCCATCGAAGGCTACTGGCAGAACACTGCAAAAAGCTAGAGCCAAGACTAGTTCTACTAGTCCGCTAAGCAACCTTTTTAACCTCCTGCCACCAACTCAGCACCAAAGATGGTGTACGAAATCATTCTCGGAAGAGAGGAAAAAGACCAGCAGAAATGGGGCACGTATGGAACCGTGCTTATCGGCAAACACTTCGTCAAAATGGGAGCTATAACAGCACTCTCACAGCCGGTCTATCTCGACTTAAACAAAGCACACGTTGTATTTGTGTGTGGAAAAAGAGGATGTTTGACTGAAAATACGCAGGTTCTCACGAACAATGGACAAAAACCCATAAAGGTATTTAATCAAAATACTGATAAAGTTTGGACGTACGACTTAAAAAACGACACTTTCTACTGGACAAATGCACAACTTCTCAAATATCCGGTACTCCCTGAAGAATCGCTTCTTAGAATAGAACTTGAAAATTCACAAGTGCTAACAATGACTCGGGAACACCCGCTTCTAATGGATCAAGGCGGCAAAAAAGTATGGAAAAAAGCCAGAGATATGAAGGTCGGTGATGCAGTCGTGAGTCTTGTCCAATTAGCAACAATCGATGGAAATTCAGAACAAGAAATCTGCGTGACAGGCATACAATCAATAACACTCGTTGACGGAATAACTGAAGTCTACGATCTCCACGTACCAACTACTCATTCTTTCATCGCAAATGGAGTTATCTCTCACAACAGCGGTAAATCATACTGCATGGGAGTTATCGCGGAAGGTATTGCCAATCTTCCAGAAGAAATGAGGAACAAACTCTCTGTCATAATGCTTGACACAATGGGCATCTACTGGACAATGAAATTCCCCAACCACAAAGACGAAAGCCTGTTGAAAGAATGGGGATATGAAGGAAAGGGATTAACCAACGTCAAAGTTTACACGCCATACGGGTTTTTCCAAAAATGGAAAGACGAAGGAATCCCAACAGACAAGCCATTTGCGCTAAACCCAGCAGAACTAAGCCCAGAAGACTGGAATCTGAGCTTTGAGTTAGAAAGCAGCAACCCAGCAGCAGTATTTATCGAGCGCATAATACTCCAGCTCAAAAAAACAGTAAAGCAATTCGACATACCGGACATAATCAAAGCAATAGATGCAGATGCTGCAGAAGACAAAAACATCAAAAACGCGGCAAAAAACAGATTCATAAGCTGCCAAGGATGGGGATTATTCAGCCCAGAAGCCACACCAGTAAAAGACCTCGCAGAAGGAGGAACAGTAAGCATACTAGACCTGAGCCCCTATGTAACAATGCCAAACGGATGGAGAATAAAACAACTAGTCATGGGAATAGTATGCATGAAGCTATTCATCGAAAGAATGCTGGCAAGAAAAAACGAAGAATTCAGAGCAGTCCACCAAGCGGTCCACTATATTCTGGAGGAACATGAAGAGCCAAAAGAAAAAGAAATGCCAATAGTATGGGTTGCTATTGATGAAGCCCATGAGTTCCTGCCCTTTAGCGGCAAAGTAGCAAGCTCAGACGCCCTCATCACGCTATTACGAGAAGGACGACAGCCAGGAATAGCGATGGTCATGGCAACACAACAGCCAGGCAAGATACACACAGACGCCATGACACAATCAGACATTATCCTATCACACAGGCTGACGGCAAAAATAGACACAGATGCACTAGGAGCGCTTTTGCAAAGCTACCTGCGCACAGGACTGGACAAAGAGCTCGCCAACCTGCCAAGAATGAGCGGAACCTGCATTGCGGTAGACGATGTCAACGAACGAATGTACCCAATGCGCATAAGGCCAAGATTCAGCTGGCACGGAGGAGGAGCACCAGCAATTATTCAGGAGAAAAAAGAAGCGTTTAAATTCTAACACTTTTTGCAAAAAGCAATGATTCCCGCAAAAGGATACATAGTCAGAGCAGTACACCTCAAATACGACGCACAAGGCAAGCCCGCATTAAGAATACACACGCCAGCGGGAAGAGTAGACTTCTATCACATAACAGAAAGCCCGGACCCGCACCCGCTTGACTCGACAAACCTAGAAACAATCACACTACAAACACTCACCACGCACGTACAAACAACTCACCTGCCACAAACACTTACAGAAGAAGAAGCAGACTGGTTTTACGACTTTGATGAAGAAGTCACGCTAAACAACGGAACAAAATACGTAAAAATAGACGAAACACCTGAAAGATCACTAACGCACAACATTATGAGATTACGCGCGGTCTACAAACGATTATAAATAAATTCCAACCACGACCTGTCAAAAACCACCGGTGATCGCTCGCTGCGCTCGCTCAACACCGGTGGCATGACGGTCGCCACAGGCGAGCAATAACCAATAGCGGCGGTTCCAAGAAAATCCTGTGGATTTTCTGGGCCCAGAAAAGCAAAGCTTTTCTTGGTTTGAGCACACTCGGAATTCCACCCTATTGTGGTTTGCGATAGCCAAACCACCAGTCTTAT
>JACQMY010000030.1 GCA_016203305.1 Candidatus Woesearchaeota archaeon | reverse complement strand
TTATAAACACCGCTTGAGATAATTATAGAGTGCAGCACAACTTTAACTACCTATTGAAATCTTTGAGGAACCAATAATTATATAAAGTATATAAAATGCCAAAGCTTAAATAGTTCCTCAGCCTGAAGATGGATATGGAAACAAAAATGCTAAAGATGGTGCAAGACCCGTGCTTTGGCAGCAAATACGAAAAGCAACCAGAATGCCCAGGATGCTGGATCAAAAAATCCTGCCTAGTCACGTTCAGGAACAAAAAGTAATTCTTCGATGTTAGATTTGTTGCGTTTTCATTATTCTTGAATTATCACGTTTCTCACAAAGTATTCAATCCCAAAAACAAGAATCCGTTGGGATGGCTTCAGAAGAGTTACTGTTGTTGGTTCTTTTGTTTCGATAGTTGTTTTAAATTCGCGCTTTGTCATGATGATGGGGCTGAACTTCAGATTCATAAGAGTCCCAAGTTGAGATATCTTTCCTATGAGGTCTGTTTCAATATTCTTATTTTCAACAACAAACAAGACATCCACATCGCTTTCTTTTGTTGCTGCTCCGCGAGCATATGAACCAAAAATAATGCAGGAGGCGATCTGACTGTTTTTCCCGAATTGTTGTTGGAGATCTTTGATGGTGATTTTGAGTGTTTTGTTCTCAGTTTTTTGCTTATAGCTTTCTATAATGTAAAGGAGTTGTTCTATGCTATCAAAAAGAGTGTTTATGGTGAGAAGGATTGTTTTGCCAGCTTTCTGTTGATCAAAAATCTTTTTGCTCGTAAGCGTATCGATATGTCTTTTTACAATATATGGATGAATGTTGAGCTCAGCAGCTATCTTTCTCAAGTGTGCGAGCGGGGTTTCGTAAACATACTTGAGAATTTCCATTTTCTTATGAGACAAGGGCAATAGGAGATCTATCATAATTGCTCACCTAAGATGACGATGAGCTGTCGTACGTCTTCAAGAACCTTGGTTGTTTCCTCTTGGCCAATCTTACTGTGAGTCTTTGGAAAATAAAGCGCTTTATTTCTCGACAATCGGATAGCATCAATTTCCTCAAAGAGGGTTTTTTTATGGTCAAGCAAACTGTGCACTTTCTCTAAAGTCTCTCTGGAAATAATATTGTGCTTCAAAAGCGCAGTAATCAAACAACCGTGATCCTTTGAATACACTCCAAGATTCTTAACAAGAACTGCAGTGCACTGGTGGAAGAGCGCTTGGTACGCCTTGACAATCGCCCACCGCACGTCATCCTCTTTCTTCGCAGAAGCAAGGTCTGCAAGCGCTTCGTCTCTGTAATCAGCATAGCTTTGTTTGTCTATTTGAATGAACGTTTTATGGCGAGCACAATTTGCATAATCCCTCTCAAGCGCCCTGTGTGTTTTCGGAATCATCGTACAACTAAGCTGTACACGTGTACAACTATTTAAACTTTTCTATTGTTCAATTTACTTGTACGAATGTACAGTAATATTGTACGTAGTAAAGAACGGTTCCTACAAGCGCGGGGCGAGCAAAAAGCACCTGTTCGAAGTCACAAATTAAACGAGCAATCAAATAAACAAGCGAAAAGACAAAGCAAACACCATTCCGAAAGGTGAAGGTAAACTGTCGATTCGCGTAACAATCATTTAAATACTGCACTGGTTTCTTTATTGTTATGAGCAAGATTGAAAAAGGGGTGGTCAAGTATTACACTGCGAAAGAAGAAGTTAGAAGACTTTTCAAAGATCCATATCACAGTGTTGAAAGAATTATTACTCTGCAGTTCTTGAAAAAGCATCTTCCAAAGAGAGGTATTATTCTTGATGCGGGCGGTGGAACGGGGCCTTACGCAATCGAGTTAGCAAAGCAAGGTTATCGTGTGGTGCTCTTGGATCTTACGCCAAAGCATATTGAGATCGCTCATAAGTTAATCAAAAAAGAAAGGCTTGAGGATAGAATCAAGACTGTTGTTGGTTCAATAACTGATTTAAGACGATTCAAGAATGGAACATTTGATGCTGTTCTGTGTTTGGGCGCAACTTTATGTCACGTTACCAAGTTCCGCTCATCAAGAAAGCCATGCGTGAACTTGTAAGAGTTGCAAAGAAAAGAGCGCCAATATTTGTTTCTGTTATAGGCAGATTTGGCGCGGCGCAAGATAGGCTAAGAGAAGCTCCAGAACGACTTCTTGTTTACAAGCACACGCTAAGGACTGGTGAGAATATTCCTGTTGGATTCACGCGCGCGCATTTCTTCTTTGGAAGAGAGCTTGAGGAACTGTTCAGTCGAAACAATTTGAAAATCATCGATAAAGTTGGTCTTGAAGGAATGTCATCTTGTTTTGAGAAAGAAACGAACAATCTTTACAAAAACAAGAAATTATGGTCGATGTGGCTTGATATGCTCAAACAAACTGCAAATGACCCTGCGACCTATGGAGCTTCACTGCATTTCATGCTTATCGGAAGAAAACAATAGTCTTGAGAACGTCAAAAACCCCTGTTAATCCGACTATTTGAAAAGAGCCAGGAATTCTTCTGGTGTTAGCATTTTGATTTCTGCATACTCTTTTAGGCTCAGTAGGTCTTTGTCTCTTGTGATGATGTAATGTGCCTTTGCTGCCATAGCGCATGCGATGATGTGGTTATCTTTTGGGTCGCGGACAACATCAATCCGTGCGTCGGTGTTGACGATTTCTGCATAAAGTAGTATTCCGTTGATTATGTCATCGATTTCTTGCTCGCTGAGCTGGAAGCCTTCTTTTGGGTCTTGTAACACTTTCCGCACTTCATTCAAAATGTGCTGAGAGGTAATGATTTTCAGCTTTCCGTCAATTGCCTGCAGCACTACCTTGTACGGTGCTCCACTTCAGAAGATGCTAGATATGAGCAGGTTTGTATCAGCGACAATTCTCATTATCGCGCCCTGCTTCGTTTGATAGCTGCCTGCAGGTCTGCCTCTTTCAAACCCTTCTTTGCTGAAAATTTGGTGCCCCAAGAATGCACGCGTTCAAAAACTTCTTTGGCAGAGGGCATTACCACCTTTTTCAGCACGACAGTGTCTTCTGAGCCCATAACTGCAAAGGTTTCCCCTTCCTTTAATCCGAGTTCATCACGGACTCTCTGCGGAATGACTATTTGTCCCTTTGATGATAAATTTGTTAGTTCAACATCTCTCATAGTATTCACCTCAGTAAGAAGGTAAGAATGGCTTACTTATAAAGATTTCGCTTCTGCCAAACAACTATTGATCCAAAGCATAAACATACCGCAAGAAGGCAGAATTTTGGCTCATCCAACAAGTTTGGCTTATTCGCCGACGCTCCTTTCTCGCATGATATTAATGAGGTCTGCGTCTTGTTGACGTAAAACAACATAAAAAAAGAAAAAAAATCAAACGACGCGAACACGCATCGTCGAAACATACCTGCCAGGAACTGCATGACTCGGAACATCCAACCGCACCTTGGCACGATACTCGCTCTGAGCGGCAACAGAGAACTCCAAGCCACCCTCGACACGCACAGCACTCCTGCCAATAGTGTTGTTCCTAAACCACAAATCATTAATGGCCAAACGAACCTGAATAGGCACAGCACCATTATTCTTCACGGTCAGAGTGCCCTCAGGAGACAAGTCAACACTCTTAGACACCTCAATAATAGGAACGCTGATCGATACATCGGCAGTAACAGGCACCAAAAAGCCATCAAAAAAGTCAGGAACAACAGCGATAAAGTCCCTGCTATTGTCACCAGAAAAGCCAGTTCTCAACAAAGACTTGCCAGGCTCAACATGAACAGCAGGACTGCCTTTGGCAAAACTAGAATTACCCCAGCCAACACTATCAATCACTGTATTGTTGGCAAGCAGAGAAACACCACTGTTCGAGTTTCCCAACGTCATCTTCTCCTCATACTGAGCGGCACGCCAGCCAGAATTATCCTTGGCCGCGGACCAGCCCTCATCTGCAACAAGCAAGGAAGCCCCAGGCAGCAATATAGTATTCAAAGGCAAGGTAACATCCTTCTCCGAGCTATCCGTGGCAAGAACCCAGCCAGACACGTCAACAGGAACACTGCCCCTGTTCAACAATTCTATTGCCTCACCACCGCTCTCAGTTCCAACAGGGTCGTATAACACCTGCGAAATAACCACTTCCGCGCTGGCAAACGGCGCTATCAAGAGCGCTATCGCTAAGTTCCATTTCATACAAATCACCTCTTAGTTTGTAGTTAGTAGTGTGTAGTTTGTGGCTACACACCACTCGCTAAACACTATAAACTATCAAATAAATACCCATCGACAAGAAAACCAGAAAGTCTCCAAGTAGAACCGGAGAAAACAATGAAAAAAGATTAAAAAAGCAGAAAAAATACAATGCGCGCCTTTCCACTCGTCTATAGATAAATGGTGGAAAGCCGCTGAGTCAAAACCTACGAGCTTTTGACTTACGCCTGGCGCCTGCGAGCAAGCATGGTGACCATGCCGATCAAAACAGCCAAGATCACAACGCTCACAACAACAAGCAAGACAACATAGCCAGTGCTTTCTGTAAAGCTTTGCGACTGCTTCTTAGGAGCAGCAGCAGTGCCGCTCGTAGGAGTCACAACAGGCGGAGTAGTAGTTGTTGGCGTGGTCTTTGGCTGTACAACAACAGGCTCATCTTCAACCTTTTCGTCAGCGCCACATTCCTCAACAGTCAACTCGACAGCTGCGCTGTTGCTTGGCGCAACCGTGTCAAAGAACGAATTAACGTCCACACGGACAACACCATGCTTCTGGCCCTTTGCAACCGGCACGTCAAATGAAACAGAAGTTTCATCATCCTTGTCAAGCTCGAAAGGAGTTGTCTTCTTTGTAAACTTCAAGTCAGGAGCAGACGCTTCAATAACCACGTTGCGGTCATTGCGCTTACCCAAGTTTGAAATGTGAGCGCCCAACTTCACGTTAGATGCTTCACAGTTTGAAACACGACTTGGAGAAAGCTCCACAGTCTTGATCTGGATGTCATGCGTCAAACGCTCGATCTCCATGCGAACAGTTCGCTGCTCGCCGTGAATAGCACCATTCTCATCAGTGCCGGACACGCGGATGTCAATGCTCACGGTCTTCGCGTCAGCATCTTCCTCAATTTCCAAATCAAACGTCAAGGTGTCTTCATCGCCACCATCAAGGTTCTCAATATCGTCATTGTCATCGTCGACATCAACGTCATTGCTGCTCGAGTCAACACGAATGTCAATGCTGCGGAATTCAACGCCGCTTGTCTTCAAACCATTCGTGTCATCACCGAACAAGTTCTCAACTTCGACTTCCAAAGTACAGTCTTCGCCTGGCTTCAAGTTCTTGATCCTGTCGCCATTGTCCAAACTCTTGGAAGTTGTTGAACACTGGATGCGCGTTTTTTTCAACTCAAGCTGGTTCTTTGCCTGAGCGGTAACATTAGCAGTCTGCGTTATGGTTGCGCCAGTGCTGTCAGTACCTGTAACAGTCACGGTAGCAACAGCCAAAGGTTCAGCATTAAGGGTAGATGGATTCACAGCACTGTGAGACAATGGGATGAAACCAGAAAGCGTAATCGAGGTAGATTGGCCAGTGGTCAAGTTGAACGTGGTGGATGGAACGCTCAACAAATAGGCAGTGCCTGGCGTCACGCTAACTCTAAGATTGGACAAATTTAATGTGCCATCGTTAGTAATAGTGAAACTCGCAGTCAGGTTCGCATTACGATCCTGTTGCGCGCCACCAAGATTCGGAGCGCTCACGATAAGCGCTGAAGCGCTAACTGCAAACATCGTTGCAAACACAAGGAACATTGCCAATCTTTTCATGGTATATCCACCCCAAAGGTATATTGTTTTGTTACTATCGAGGAGGGCTACTATTTAAAGGTTTCGCTTTTGTCAGCATTGCGGAGGGACAACACCAAATTGGAAGGAAGTAGGTATTAGGATGAAGGCGGAAGATAGTTTGTAGTCAGTAGTGCGTCGGAATTGTAATGCAATTCCGAGGTGATCGGAAATTGAAAATTTCCGACATGTAGATTGTAGGATGAAGGCGGAAGGTATTAGGACGAAGAACTACTTCTTTTTCTTAACTTTCTCAGCCTGCTTTAGAACAAACTTTGGCCAAAGTTTTGAAAAACAACGATTTTTCAAAGCCCAGCCGAAATCTTCGTTTCGGCGTGGTTTGATCAAAGCGCTCCTCAGTTCGCCTCGAGAAGCATCAAAATAAATGTTTTTCGCGGAAATCGCTGATTTCCGGGAACTCGGCAAGCTTTGCTTGTCCGAGTCTTTGAAAACATTCTTGAAACTCTTCTCTCGTGTCGATAAACGCGCATTAGCAATAGATGATTGTGCGCGTTTTCGATCACCATCGGAAAACAAGGTTTTCCGAGGGCTCACAGATGTCGCGCAAACCAGGTGCAGCACTTACTTCTTTTTCTTAACCTTCTCAGCCTGCTTTAGAATGGTTTCAGTATCCTCAATAGCACAGTCCAGTTCGCCAACATCTTTCAGCGCATCCCTGACATCGCCTTTCTCGAGACGGTGCAATTTATCGTCATAATGAACCTGCTCGCGAACAACAGCAACTTGAGATTTCGAACGCTTGCCAGCAACAAGATCCTTGACCATTTTGCGCTCAACATCTGCTGCTTCGCCAGCCAACTCATTGCGAGAAACTTCAACAAACTTCTCAACAGCCTGCTCCTTCTTGCGCTGCTCGCCCATCAACTGGCCAATAGATTGTTCGCCCTCCTTCGCGTCAGAAAGAATAACCTTGGCTCTTCTTATAGCCTCCTCCATAGAAGCAACAAGATGCAACTCCTTCAACCGCCTAGCAAGCTCATGAACCTTGCCAGCATCATCCTTTTCCATAACATTTGTAACGCGCAAGCACTATATAATGTTGTTGGCGGAAGGAGGAAGGTATTAGGCGTTGGGCATTAGGGCGTAGGTTGTAGGATGAAGGCGGAAGATACTATTATATATAGGCACGAGCGAAATGCCAGCATGAAATACTTAGATACCCTGGGCAAAGCACTCACAGACCCAGAAGTCTTACTCTCTTGCGTACGACACGAAAAAGGCATCATGCACGGGTTTAAATTCCTCGCGATAAACACACTAATCAGTCTGATTCCTCTTGCCTTCATTGGACTAGTAATAGTTGTCATAGCAATAACAGCAGGAACAAATCCCATACTTGCATTATTGATACTCATCGCAGCACTCGCAGCAATATACTTGTTCGGCATAGCAATGAGCTTCGTCCATTCAGGAATACTACACATACTAGCACTACTATTTGGTGGGTTAGGCAACTACCAAGACACGTACAAAGCAGTAGCGTACAGCAGCGCGCCACATGTTTTCTCATACATTCCAATCGCAAATCTTGCAGCAGCAATCTGGTCAGTCGTGCTCCTTACCATATGGCTCAAAAACCTACACCACTACGAAACATGGAAAGCAGTGCTCACCTGGCTCATTCCAGGATTATTCATCACAGCCATAGTTATTGCACTAGAATTAATCGTACTCTCTATGAGATCCTCCGCATTTTGAGTTCCGTGCGCACGTACGTCCGAGCCAAAAAATGTTTTGACAGATGTTTTTTATATCTTGCCTATTTTAACTTGTATCATGTATAAATTCAGTTTCAAAATAAATCATAAAGGGTGTGCAGAAACCGGGCTTAGCGAAAAATATCCTCGTCATTACATTACTGTCGTTGACATTCAGTCTAAGAATCCCAGAGAGAAACAGTATTTGTATTACATTACGGGCAAAAATGGCGACTTTGATAACATTGTTCGACACTTGCAAAAGTCAAAATCGTACACGCTGACGAAAGAAGTAGAAAGGTCCAAGGACACGCTCCTGCTCATCGTTGTTTTGCGCCAGAAAGGGTACATTCAAAATATAATTCAAAAATACAACGGCTTTTTTATCGAGCACCACACTATTTATGGTGGTCATGAATATTGGCATGTCGGCGTTCTTGACAGAAAAGCGATCGCGCCAATGAAAGAAGAAATCCAAAAGGCAGGCGCGCTTACAGTGCTTTCTATCGGAGAGGTGGACTTTGCTCATTCATTGCTTTCCAAACAGCAAAAAAAGATATTTTTGCACGCGTACGAGTGCGGTTATTATGAACTTCCGCGGAGAACAACGATTGCTAAGCTAGCGCGAGCGCTAAAACTTCATTCCGCAACCGTGGGAGAGCATTTGCTCAAGGCTGAGAACAAGATTATCAAGTCAGTCGCGAAAAAGCTCTAGTGTGCCAGATATATCTGGTGAAATTCATATAACGCTTGTGTTACTATTTCTGAGTGATGATAATTAAAGATATCGGCGATGCGCTCAAAGCAGCACTCAGTAAAGACGTGGCCATGCCTATTTACGTCCGTGAAACTTCCTTTACCTATCCAATCAAAGACGCAATTTGGGATAATTGGTTTCCATTTGCCTACGTCGCATTTCAAAAACTAAATTGCGCCATGCGCGTCCAATCATTCGCGGCAATCGGAACCGGTTCTGGCGCTGACGCCATTGGAGCATGCTATACCTTTGACCAACTCAAAACCATCGTCATTACCGACATTGATGAGCGCGTTGTTCCCGTTGCTCAAGAAAACGTGAAGAGGTACGCGGCAACGGTTGATGTGGTCGCGCTTGCCGGCGCGTTATGTGCTCCGCTTCGTGAAAATAGCACAAAAGTCGACCTGATATACGAAAATCTTCCCAACATCCCAAACGCAGAAGACATTATTCATGGCTTTAGACAATCATCATTCTATGGACCAGGATCATTCAGAGTGCAGAATCAGGAAGCAAAATCATACCTCCTTGAATCCCACCTGGCAACACTCATCGAGGCACGAGAATCCCTCTCCAAACAAGGAAAAGTCATTTGCAGCATTGGCGGCAGAGTGCCTCATCAGATCTTGCACAGGATAGTCGAGACTGCTGGATACACCTTCAATGAGTTGGTAACCGGGTTCAAAGTACAAACGGAGCCAGAAGAAGTATTGCCCGGCTATTCCGCAGCTGAAAAAAATGGAGTAATATTCGACTTTTACAAATACGATGATGCATCGCGCTTTTTGGATAGCCACGGCATCAAAAAACCCTACTTGCTTAATGCAGAACGTTTGAAAAAACTCCTCTTCCCCTTCCGAATAACTGCGCACGAAGCACTGAAACTATACAGGAGTGATCAGAATCATAGAATAGGTCATGTTATTCACATGATCGAGGCAACGAAGAAAGAATAGGTTGATGGAAACTTATAGCCGATTGATTAAATTAATAAAAAACCCAGTCGCGGGGCTGGGTATTTTAGGGTTTTTTAAAGTTATAATACCTTTAACGTCACACTGTACAAACCCAATCATCGCAAGCGAGGGGGGGTATTATAACAAATGAACATTTGAATCAATCGGCTAATAAGCAAGTTGACTCTGGACCATTCGCCGCAGTACAATCGCAAAAGTTCCAATCTCAAACCAACTTGCTATAACAGTCGATCTAGCACAATCTATATAAACAAGAACAAACCACGAGCAAATATGAACAAAACAGTCATCGTGATCATTGTTGTCGTTATTCTCGTACTCGCCGGAGGCGCGTATTATGTAACGTCACCAGGCTCGGTCGCAAAAGCACTACTTTACACAGAAGGAACAGACACACAAGTAGACCTAGGCAAAGGATGGCAGCCGGCAACAGACGAAATGGAACTACCACAAGGCGCAAAAGTCAAAACAGGAACAGCAGAAGCAACACTAGTCCTGCTCGAAGGAGAACTACTTACACTACTGCCAAACACAGAAATCACACTCGAACAAGTAAACAAAAACGTCATCAAAATAAGCCAACAAGCAGGAGAAACGCTAAACAAAATCACAAAGCTATCCGGAATACAAGGATACAGCATCAGCACGCCAAACAGCGTGGCAACAGTAAGAGGCACAACGTTCTTCTACAGCGACGAAGAAGTAACAGTAGAAGACGGCGAAGTCACGTACGGACCAAAAGAAGAACCAGACAAAGTAAAAGTCAACGGCGGCAGATTCGCACAACGCAGCAAGTGGCAAGCACAGGACAACCCAGCAGACAAAAAAGCACGCTTTGAACAATACAGACAGAAACACATCAACACGCTCAAACGCATACGCGAAAGAGAAATGAAAAAACACAAGTTCATACTGAAGATGGCAGACAGCCAAGGGTACAACGAAGCCAAACGCGCTGAAAAATTAAACCAAATAGATGAGGATCCAAGGCCGAGTGAAGATGAAGCATACAACAAAGCACCAGCACCACTAAAAAAACCAGCAGACAGAACCTACAGGCTAACAAAAGAAATCAAACGCGTAAAAGCAATGAAGTCTGAAAGCACTCCTGCAACTACAGCGCCAACTGCATGCAAAAATCCAGGACAGTGCAGAATCTGGGACAACAGCTGCGGCGGACAAGGAGTAGAACGCCTAATGAAAGATGGCCAAGGAGTAAAATGCGTAGACGCGCACAAAGCATCAGCAGAAGGCATCGATTACTGCGGCAGAATGCCACAAGCACAAAACAACAGAGAGTGCAACTACCAAAACGCGGAAACAAAACAATCGTGCGTCTGCCCACGCTAATTTTATGAAAGCCAGACATTCACTTGTAACAGGGCTCATTGTTGCAATTCTCATATCACTCGCGTACAGTTCAATAGCCTTCAGCCCAACACAAGCACGCCTACAAGACACACTATACGGCGGCAAAAACCCTTTGAACAACATAATAATTCTAGCAATCGATGACAAAAGCATACAAGAAATCGGAAGATGGCCATGGGACAGAGACGTCTATGCAAAAATGCTTCCCATACTAAATGGAAGCAAAGCAATAGCCATCGACGTCATATTCTCAGAACCACAGGCGGAAAAAGACGAACAATTCGCAAGAGCCCTAACCGACGCAGGAAACGTCATACTGTCAGTAGAGTACACCGGATTTGAGAAAACCCAACAAGGAATGATAGGACAAGCACCACTGCTCCCGGTACCAGAACTCAAAAAAGCAGCGCGATCGCTCGGAGCAATAAACCTCATCACAGACCCGGACGGAGTTGTACGCGCGGCAAACACAAACCTACAAGAAAGCCATCCGTTACTAGCAGAAACAGTCGCACTGCACCTGGGAGTCAAAACCCAAAAACAAGACAGACGCCACATAAACTACATAGGGCCAGCACAAAGTTATACAACAATACCATTTTCCGACGTGCTAAATGGTAGAACAAAAGTTGATTTCACAAACAAAATAGTCTTCATAGGCGCAACAGCACCAAACCTGCACGATGACCACATCACGCCAACAGGCAGAATACCCGGCGTGGAAGTACAAGCAAACTTATTCCAAACAATACTAACAAGAACAAGCCTAAATCCAATGCAAGGCTGGATAGTTGTTCTGCTGATCTTCATCGAAGCACTTCTCGTCAGCGTATTACTTGTAAAGCTAAACACCTGGGCAGCAGGAGGAATAACGTTCATCACAATACTAGCATACTTGATCGTGGCAGTCAACCTGTTCAACCGAGGAATACTGCCAGACTTGCTGTTCATCCCAATAACTGGAGTCACAAGCTACGTCGCAAACTTAGTCCACCTGTATCTCCGCGAGCGCAAAGAAAGAAAATACATCCACGACGCATTCAGCAGGTACGTAGCACCAGAAGTAGTAAAAGAACTAATGAAAAATCCAGACAAGCTCAAACTCGGAGGAGAAAGAAGACAAATCACAATATTCTTCTCAGACATAAGAGGATTTACAACATTCTCAGAAGCACTAACGCCAGAAAAACTAGTACAGCTCCTCAACGAATACTTGACAGCAATGACCAACATTATCATGGATCACGGAGGGGTAGTAGACAAGTATATAGGTGATGCCATCATGGCATTCTGGGGAGCACCACTAGACCAGCCAGACCATGCTGAAAGAGCAGCAAACGCAACCATCGCGATGAACAAAAAACTAGCAGAAATGCAACACAAATGGGAAAAAGAAGGCTATCCAAAAGTCGAAATAGGCTCTGGAATAAACACAGGACCAGCAGTAGTAGGCAACATGGGCTCACACCAAAGATTCAACTACACAGTAATGGGCGACACCATAAACCTAGGCTCGCGACTTGAAGGAATCACAAAAGAATACGGAGTAAAAACAATAGTATCAGAAACAACGCGAAAAGAGCTGCCAAAAGAATTCATAACACGCGAACTAGACCTAGTCAGAGTCAAAGGCAAAAAAGAACCAATCAGAATCTACGAACTCTTCGGCAAAGAACTAACAGACAAACAAAAACACATAATAAAACACTGGAACGCAGGACTCGAAAAGTACCGCGCAAAAGAATTCAAAAAAGCAATAGACGACTTCGCCAAAGCAGCACACGAAGGAGACAAAACCTCAGCAATCTACATCGAACGCTGCGAACACTTCATGCAGGAACACCCAGGTAAAGACTGGGACTGCGTCTGGGTGATGAAGACGAAATAACGCAAAGGATGAAGGTGGAAGGAAGAAGGCGGAAGGACGAAGGTATTAGGCTTTAGGTATTAGGATGAAGATTGGTTGTTGGCTATTAGTACTAATGGATAAAAGCTAAGGACTAAAAGCTGGTGGTTGTAGGATGAAGACGGAAGAAAAATAATAAAAAAACAAGTGGGTGAAGCAAAAGGTATTTAACTAATGTCCACAGTACTGCCTGCAAACAGAGGTGGAAACATGGATTTAGGACTTGGTTTTAATCGAGCGTTAAGAATTCTGAAACTCGACGGCAGCGCTGTTGAAGAGTCAGCACGCGATCCTGGAATGACAACTGTGGTGTTTGTCATGATTCTTCTTGCTGCACTTGGTAGCGCCATTGGGCTTTTGATCCAGACAGGAGAGGTTGTTGGAGCCGTCTTTGGCATTATCGGCGGTCTTATCGGCGGCATCATTGGACTATTGATAGCCACTCTTCTCACCTGGATTGTTGCGATGATCTTTGGTGGCAAAGCAGACTTTATGGAACTCTGGAGGCCTTATGGTTTGGTCTCGATTGTCGGAGTAATAACAGGCATTCTGGCTGCAGTTCCTGCTGTTGGGCAAATTCTCAACATAGTGATTTTCCTCTACCTATTGGTTGTTAGCGTGGTCATCATCAAGCATGTTTATGACTTCAGCATAGGAAAAGCAGTAGGAGTTGTCGTTGTCGAACTCGCGATCATTTTAGTCATAGCGATAGTATTAGCAATGCTGTTCGGTGCCGCAATGTTTGCAAGCATTGGTGCGTTGCCAATACAGTAATTCTTTCATTTTTGGGTTTGTTAAGATAGCAGGACGTTCAAAACCAGCTTGATTGCTTGTAGCAAAGATTAAATAGGCAGTCACCATTCAGCCAGTCATGAACAAATTGGTGATAGCACTAGTACTTGTATTAATGCTAGTACTTCCAGTCTACGCAAGACCAAACGCATACAGCACAATCTATCCAACAATGAAAGTCCACAGGATAGGAACGCCAATAGGCCTGCCAACAACGCTAGGCGCGGCAATAGCAACAGAAGCACCGAAACCAGCAGTGCCAAAACTAGAAGTACAAAAAGCATACAGAGCACAAGAAGCAAACGTTCCCAAATGGTCATACATAGGAGAAAAGTGCACCTCAGACGGGCACACAATCCAATTCACAATCCGACGAAGAACCTGCAACCAGCTAGTAGAAGAAAGAACAAACCGCTGGAGTTGCGCAGGCAAAGGAGCAAAATGCATAGGATTCGGCTGTATTGAAAGATTCTGCGGAGTCCAACGACAACAAATAACAGTATTCACATGAAACCATTATTCATTCTAAGCATACTAGCACTTGCAACAATCGTAGCAGCTTACCAACCTCTTTCTGGAGAAATAACAATCGTCATAAGTTAGGTATTAGGCATTGGGCATTAGGACGAAGGTATTAGGTGTTAGGCTGCAGGGATTAGGGCGAAGGATGTAGGATTTTTCAAGCATTGGATCATCGACTGCTCGTCGGCGGTTCTGGCGCCTAATGTCGTCGAGAAAGCGATTTTTCGGCAGTTAGGCACGCTTTTTTCTTTCGTCGAGAACTGCCAGGTGTATTTAACTTGTGGCGGTTCTCGAGCGCACTCGGAATTCCATGCAAATTAATGATTTTCCATGGAATTCCGATGTTTTGAAGTTGATGGTTCTTGCATGGTTTTGAGCGGAATTTGGGCTTTACGGCTCGTTCTTTCAAGGGTTGTTCGTGAAATTGATAAATGTTCTCCTGCAAAGCCGGATTTGGACCATTGACTATCATTCAAATGAATAGCTGATCTCAGCGCCCAATAAACCGTCCGAAAAGGTGAAGGATATAACGTTTGCTCGTAGCCAATTGCGTATAACGTCGCACTTAACCGAAGTCCCGAAAGCAAAATTTTCCCTCGAAGTTGAGGCAACCCACAACTTCAGAGCTGGAAAATTTTTGCGTGGGATTTGGATGAGGAGCGCAAGGCGAACCCTTTAGAGGTGAGCCTGGGCACCGCAATCGGTTAAGTGCTGTTATATGAGTCGACCTACGAGTGAAGCGTAGCGTAACGGAGTGGGGAGACCAAGATTTAAGTTCCGTAAGGAAGTGAAGGAACATTAAATCGCAGAGTATTTTTACGACCGAAAATTGCACTGGCTCCGTAGTTTGCAGGAATGAACTAAACAATAAATCATCTGCACAGCAGAGTGGAATTAAGGGTACTAATCTTTCTTAAGAATTAATTTACTTAGAGGATAATAATTTATCTTATGATCATAAAATATTGGGAAGAAGTCAAAGTCAGTAAGTATGTCATTGAATTTATCTCTAATGTCCGCCAGCAGTTTATGAAATTCTTTCTCATTTTCAACTTCACATTCAAATGTAATTCTATATTTGCCAATGTGTTTAACGGCAAAGATAATGTTTGGATTGATCCTTGCGTATCCAAGTAGTTCTTTCTCCCTGTCTTTCTT
>JACQMY010000029.1 GCA_016203305.1 Candidatus Woesearchaeota archaeon | reverse complement strand
TAGTGCGTAGTACTACAAACAACACACTACAAACTACCAGCTAATAGCCAACAGCCAATCACCTACGTCCTACAACCTGCGTCCTAATGCCCAACACCTAATACCTATTCCAGTTGTCTTCTCGCGTAGAATTCTTCTTTTTCTGGGAGCAAGACTGGCATTTTGAAATAATTCATGACAAAGTCTCTTACGCGATACGCTCCTTCGTGTACGTTTTTTTTGTGCATTTCAAATTGTTTTTTGAGTGCTCGTTTGATTAGGAATGTTTTTAGGCTTTTGAAACTGCTTTCTTCCCATTCTTTTCCTTTGTCGATGATGAGCGCTCCTGAACAGGTGAGTTCGAACTCTCCTTTGTTTGCTTTGACTTTTTGTCCTTTGTACACGACTTCTGCGTCTTTTAGACCAAGTAGGTACCAGTCTAAGTCGAGTGTGTAGTGGAATAGGCCTGCTTTGGTTCCTGGAGCGCTTCTGCTTAGCCGCCATCTTATTCTGAGTTCTTTTCCGAAGTTTGGATTGTCTCTTTGTAGGTAGTAGATTTCTGGGAAATCGTGGTGTTCTCTGCTTGCCCAGCCTTCTTCTACTAGGTAGTCGTGGAGTATTGTGTAAAAATAGCCTAGGTTGAAGCTTTCTTTGAATACTATTTTCCATTTGGCCATTTCTATTCTGTCTTGGCCGAAGTCTGTGAATTTGTGCTTGATTGGGTTGTCTGTTGTATGCTGAAATGCCATGTGAGTGGGAGGGATTTGGGAATTTATAAACCTGGCGTACGTCTTCATCCTTCTTCCTTCGCCCTTCATCCTAATAGCGACCTACCGATAACGTTATAAATCGCTAGTCTGGATGCCAAAACATGCTTGTAGGCATAGTAGGAAAGGCGAACGTGGGCAAGAGCACGTTTTTCAAAGCTTTGACTCTGGCTGATGTACTTATCGCGAACTATCCTTTTGCCACGATTAAGCCGAATCATGGTGTTACTTTTGGTAAGATTGATTGCGTTTGTGGCGAGCTTAACACTCAGTGTAATCCTCGTGTTGGCATGTGTGTGAATAAGAAGCGTTTTGTGCCTGTTGACTTAATGGATGTTGCTGGTTTGGTTCCTGGCGCTCACGAGGGCAAGGGTATGGGTAACCAGTTTTTGGATGATCTTAGGCAGGCTGATGTTTTTGTTCATGTTGTTGACATGAGCGGGTCTACTAATGAGCGTGGTGAGCCTGTTGGCAATGGTGATCCTGCGTTTGATGTTCGTTTTTTGGAGATTGAGATTGACATGTGGATTTTGAGTATTATCAAGAAGGGTTGGGATCGTCTTGCTCGCCAGGCAGAGCACGAGGGTGGTGCTGTTAAGGCGATGTCCAAGCAACTTTCTGGTTTGAAGGTCGATGAGAACATGGTGAAGCACGCTTTGAATGAGTTGAAGATCGATCCTTCTAAGCCTGCTGCCTGGTCTGAGGAGGACTTGCACAGGCTTGCAATGTTTGTTCGTAAGAAGACTAAACCTATGTTGATTGCTGCGAACAAGATGGACTTACCAGGAGCATTGGAACATTTGGAGCGTTGCAAGAAATTGTTTCCTGAGTACAAGTTCATTCCTGTCTCTGCCGAGTCTGAGCTTGCTTTGAAGGAAGCTTCAAACAAGAAGTTAATCAAGTACTTGCCTGGCGAGAGTAAGTTTGAGGTTGTTGGCCAGTTGTCTGATGGTCAGAGGACGGCTTTGGACTACATTCAGAAGAACGTTCTTGATCGTTTTGGCAGCACTGGCGCTCAAGAGGTTATTGATACTGCTGTGTTTGAATTGTTGAAGTACTTTGCTGTCTTTCCTGGTGGTGTTGGAAAGCTTGGTGATCAGTTTGGCAACATTTTGCCTGATTGTTTTTTGATGCCTCCTGGCTCTACTGCTTTGGACTTTGCTGCTCGTATTCATACCGACTTGGCCAAGAATTTTGTTGCTGCGATTGATGTTAAGACAAAGCGTAAGATTGGACGTGATACTTTGTTAAAGCATCGTGATGTTATTGAGATTATGACGAGCAAATAATCTTCATCCTTCTACCTAACGCCTAATACCTTCCACCCTCATCCTTCGTCCTAATTCCTACATCCTAACGCCTAATACCTTCCGCCTTCATCCTACGTCCTAATACTTCCAAACCACAAACCTTAATTAATTTGTAATTTTTCCATTCTGTAATGAAGGGTGTTATTTTGGCTGGTGGCAAGGGCACTAGGCTTGGAAGGCATACTCTTGTTACTAATAAGCATCTTGTTGCTGTTGGCAAGTATCCTATGATTGAGTATCCTTTGGCTACTTTGCGCCGGATGGGTGTGAATGATATTACTGTTGTTACTGGTGCTGAGCATGCTGGTGCTATTGTTAATTATTTGATTCACGCTCATCCTGGTGTTGACTTTACTTTTAAGGTTCAGAAGGAGGCAGGCGGTATTGCTCAGGCTTTGGCTTTGGTTGAGAATGTTGCAAAGGGGGATTGTATTGCTGTTATTCTTGGTGATAACGTGTTTGATGCTGACTTTTCTGGTGATGTTAAGGATTTTAAGGATGGCGCGTTGTTGTTTGTGAAAGAGGTTTTGGATGCTCAGCGTTTTGGTGTTGCCGAGGTGCAGGGGAGCAGGATTGTTTCGATTGAGGAAAAGCCGAAAATGCCAAAGTCTAATCTGGCCGTTACTGGTTTGTACGTTTTTGATTCTTCTGTTTTTGACAAGATTAAAACTTTGAAACCTTCCGCAAGGGGGGAGTTTGAGATTACTGATGTTAACAATTTGTACATTAAGGATGGCAATGCGTCATACCGTGTTGTTAGGGGTTTTTGGAGTGATGCTGGCACTCATCAGAGTAGGAATCATGCTGAGAAGTTTGTTGAAGAGTCTGGTTATGATCCTTTACAATTCTGACCTTCTGCCTTCGTCCTACAACCTACGTCTCAATACCTAAAACCTATATCCTAATTCCTACCCGTCAATAACTCCCAGGGTTTTATCTACCATTAGTCTCGCGATTACTTTGTTTTTTCCTAGGTGTTTTGCTCGGTATAGTGCTTCGTCTGCTTCTTTGACAAGGGTTTCTCTGCTTGCCGAGCTGTTCATGCAGGTTATTAGCCCTATGCTTATGGTAATGGGACATTCTTGTTCTACTGCTTGTCTGATGTTTTCCGCGATGTCTTTTGCTTTTTGTGGTAGATAGTTTGGTAGTGCTATTAGGAATTCTTCTCCTCCGTAGCGGCATGTTAGTGCTTCTTCAGGCACGTTTTTCCTGATTATGCTGGCGATATTCTGTAGTACTTTGTCTCCTGCTTGGTGTCCTTGGCTGTCGTTGTAATTTTTGAAGTTGTCTGCGTCAAGCATCATTGTGGTTATGCTTTGTGCTTGGCCTGAAAGTTGGGCTAATAGCAAATCTAATTTGGCGAGTTCTGCTCTGTTGTTTAGTCCTGTTAGAGTGTCTGTTTTCGCGTTGGTTTGTGCTTGTTCGTATTCGTTTAGTCTATTGAGGTAGCTTGCTAGTTCATAGAGCACTTCACTGATGTTTTCTAGTGGCAATGGTTGTTCTGATGTTAGTATTGCTTGTCCTGTTAGTTCGCGATCGTGCATTATCGGTATTCCTAGTGCGCATTGTGCGAGTTTTTCTTTGTCCTTGATGCCTTCAAGCATAAAGTCTGCGTGGATGTTGTTTATCGTGCACGTGCTTTTTGTTGTTTTGACGTGTTGTATGACTCTTTCTTCCACTTCTTTGCCTGCTTGTGTGGTGTCAAAGTTGCGTGCTTGTTTTCCGTGTGCTGTTATGTTTACGTTTGCTGCTTTGAACTTTGTTGCTAGGAATTGTACGGCGTTATATAGTGCTTGTTCGCTTGTTTTGCTTTGCCCGACTGCTTTGTTGAATTCAAGGAGTAGCTTTGCCCTAGTTAGTGCATCGTTGAGGTGGTGTGCGTGTGTTGCTGCTACTGTTGCTTGCGAGATTGCTGTGCATACCAGATCTTCGTGGTGGTCTTTCCAGTCTGGGAGTTTTTGTCTTGCTTCTGCGAGCTCTTCTGGCAGCGCGTGTGGCTCGTTTGTTTTCCAGGGCCCTATTATGAGCGTTGCGCTTTCTATTGGGACAGATATGTATTTGATTCCTTGAAGTGCCGCGTATGGCTGGTCGTGTTGTCTGTTTCTTAATTCTTGGAAGAAGCTGAGTTTGCCATACGTTGCTTTTTCGATTATTATGCTTGTGTTGAGCTGTGTTGCCAGGTTATCTGATAGTGTTCTCCATAGTTCTGTTTTTGCGAAGTTTGGCAGCATGTTGTTTTGTTAGGCGTGTTTGTTTTAAAGTCTTGCGCCAGAATTCTTCCCCCTTCGTCCTAATACCTTCTTCCTTCCACCTTCTCTCTACGTCCTACATCCTTCGCCCTACAACCTACTACCTACGTCCTAACACCTAATGCCTAACTCCTACTGTCTCTTCTAGTCCTTCGTGGAGTGTGTATTTTGGCTTGTAAGCTAGTATTTTTTGTGCTGCTGTGATGTCTGCTACTGAATGGCGTATGTCTCCGGCTTGGCCCGCTGTGTATAGTGCTGGTGTTTTTTTGCCGAGGAGTTCGTTTAAATGTGCCAGTAGTTCGTTTATGCTTGCTTGTATTCCTGTTCCTATGTTGAATACTCCTGTTGTTTCTTTTGCGAGTGCTGCAACTAGTGCTTGTACGACGTCTTTGACGTAGACGAAATCTCTTGTTTGCACTCCGTCTCCGTATATGTTTGGTTGTTTGTCTTGGTTGAGGGTGTTGAGGAATTTTGTTATGACTCCGCTGTACGGGCTTGCTGGGTCTTGTCTTGGTCCGTAGACGTTGAAGAATCTTAGCGCGATGGTTTGCATTCCGTATAGTGTGTTGAATAGTCTGACGTAGTTTTCTCCTGCGAGTTTTGTTAATGCATATGGTGTTTGTGGTTTTAGCGGGCTTGTTTCCGTTTTTGGTAGTTGTGGGTCATCTCCATAGACTGCTGCCGTGCTTGTATAGATGAACTTTTTTACTCCTGCTTTTTTTGCTGCTAACAACACATTTAATGTTCCTGTTGCGTTTACTTCGTGGGTTTCTTTTGGGTGCTCGACTGAGTATGGCACGCTCGCTATTGCTGCAAGGTGGAATACTGCGTCTTTTCCATGCATGGCTTTTTCAAGTTCTTGGCAATTGATGTCTTCGTTTAGGAATGTTATCTTATTTTTGACTGCTGCCAGGTTTTCTTGTTTGCCGCTTCTCAGATTGTCGAGGACTGTGACTTGGTGTCCTTGTTCCACTAATGCTTCCACTAGGTGGCTGCCGATGAATCCTGCTCCGCCTGTTACGAGGATTTTCATGTTTTTTTTCTTGGCAGATGGATATTTAATGATTGTGAATGTCCAGACTACAAGCTACTGGCTAATTGCTTAAAAAAAAGGTGGACAGCTTAACGGAGTTCCCCCGCAATGGAGTACAGTCCGCTACGGAAGCCGGTTTAACTGCTGGGTTCGAATGAGACCAGGTGGAACCCGACTCCTATGGCCGTCCAAGACGGTTTCGAGATAGGCCATTTATAAAGGTTTCTGTTTAAGATGCGCAAGAAACGCAGGTCTGTTTGTTTCGATGATGTTGAATGCAGGGTGTTCTTCCGGCTCAATCCATTCGTATGCTTCGTGGTCTTCGCTTAGCGTTACACTGTTGGTTTTTGTTGTGCATTGGAAGAATACTCCTACTATGTGCCATTGTTCTCCTTTTACTGTTGGCCTCCATTCGTTTACGCAGAATGGTTGGTGAATTTCCACATCTAAACCTGTTTCTTCTTTGACTTCTCGTTTGAGTGCGTCGTTGTAGTGTTCTCCTGGTTTGAGCCTTCCGCCTGGCAGGTCGTATTTGCCTGCGTTTGCTCCGTCTTTGTACTTTGTGCTTTCTTTTAGGATGAGAACCTTCCCTTTATCCAGGATAAATGCTTTTGTTGCGATGAAGAGTTTTGGTTCTGTCATGTGGATTCAGCAAAGGAGGTATTTCTCTTGCGTTGTAGTGTGGTGGTGATGTTTGTGCTGCGCTGGTAAAGGTGGAGGAGATGTTCTATTGGACAAATATGCGCGGATGCGAAGTCTTCGTGGCCACGCGGACCGTATGCGCTATGTACTCTGGTTGATGAAAGATATTCTTCGGGAACGATTACCTTAATCGCTTTTGGTTTTTGCAGCTCGATTGCGACTAGTGCTTCAAGGAGTGCTGCTGCAGGGCTTGGTCCGTAAGTTCCGCCAAGAGAGATGGGTCCCTCAAGGCTGGGCGAGAATCGAGCAAAATAGCAGCGTGCACCATCAATGTTCTCGCCGGTTATGCATATGGTGAGCTGGTCCATGGGTTTCAAACTGGACGAGATGCTTAAATATTTTTCGATGTTTAATCTGAAACGTCAATCGTGATCTCTTGTGTTTTTGGGTTCACGTTTTTCACGACTGCGTGTCCTTTGAGTTTCTGCGCAATTTCGTGCAGTGAGTGTTTTTTCTTGACCAAGTTGAGCTCATCGAGGAGGGTTTTGAGTTCTTGGTAGTGTTCGTAGACTAATTCTCCTGCTCTTTGGTATTTGATGGTGTCTTCTTCTGCTTGTTTTGCTGATTTTTCTTGTATTTCTATTGCTTTGTTTATTCTTTCTTTTTCTGCTTGGATTTTTTGCGCTTTTTTTGTTAGTTTTTGTAGTGCTGCCGTGTTTCCCAGGTTTTCTTCTAGTGCTTGGCTGAAGGTTTTGTATGCTTTCCCGTTTTCTTTGCTTGCGAGTTGTATTGGCGTGATTTCCCCATCTGGGTATACGTTTGCTTCTGCTTTTTCGTTGAGTACCTTTTGGTATTCTTTGAAAAGTGCAGCCAGTTTCTTGTCTGGTTTGGTTTCTTGTTGGTCTATGTTTGCTCTTTTGCAGAGTTCTTCTGCATAGGTTTTTCCGAATCCGAGTGTCGCTATGTGTTTGCCTAGTGGTTGTGTGCTTTCAAAGTCTTCTTTGGTGAGTTGGAATACATTTTTTCTTGTTGGCGGTCTTTTGTATGGTTGTCCTCGTCTGATTTCTCGGTCTTTCCATGCTCTTTCTTCGACAGCAGCCAAAACAATGCCTTCTTTGTCTGTTAATACAACATTTCCGTTTGCGAAAAGTTCTACGTACAGATAGTAAGTGTCTTTTTGTGTTGTGAATGTTAGTTTGACTATTCTTTCGCTGTCTAGTTGTTCTAGTGATGCTAGCTTTTTTCCTTCGAGGTGTTTTCTTAATACTCCTGTTAGTCCTTTTGATTCTTCCATTTCCGGCTTTGTGGCTGCTAGGTACAACGCGTTTTTTTCTATTTTCAGCAATACTTTTCCCATGCCTGTTTTATGTAGCTGGAATAGAAATCCATCTGGCTGGTATATCTTGTCCACCCTGCTTCCGACTAATTTCTGAAGCTCTTCAACAAGGTACATTAACTCTATGCTTGCCAGTTCTGTTTTCATTGTCGTGTGGATAAGCTGTTGATTTAAAATGGTTTGGCATTTCTACTAACTACGCACTACCAACTACAAACTAAGAACTTATTCTTCCACTAAACTCTGTACGATAGCGGCATATGCTGGTCGTGTTATAAACACTCCGATAGAGACTGCAAGAATGGTTGTAACAGCAAATCCTTTCAGCAGTCCTGCTCCTGCGAAGAATAGTGGTATCATTGCTACGCAGATGGTGAAGTATGCGCTCATGATTATGCCGAATGCTCTTTTTAGGCGGTCTTTCCAGCTTCTGCCTCCGTCTGTTTCTCTTTGGATTGTTTCGTCTGTGATGATGATTTGGTCGTTTACACCAGTGCCTACAGCGATGATAATGCCTGCTACTGCTGCCAGGTCTATGTTCCAGCCTATGAGTGCTGCTAGTGCTAGTGTCAAAAATATTTCTGATAATGCTGTGAACATGATTGGTATTGCGACTGTTAGTCGTCTATACGCAATCATGATGATTATGCTGACTGCGATTAGCGATAGCAGCCCTACTGTTAACGCATTTGTGAGGAACCCTTTGCCTAGGACTGGTGAGATTGTGTCTATGCGTACTATTTCTATTTTTACTGGCAAACTTCCTGTTTTGAGTATTGTTTGCAGTCTTTTCATGTTGTCTAGAGCATTCTGGAGTGCTTGTTGCTCGTTGCTGCCTTGACCGCTGCCAGTTATGGCTATGTCTGTTATGGCGCGTCCTTTTAGGTCTGCTGCTATGTTTAGCCTGTCAACTTCTTGGTCATCTAAGTATAGCACGATTTGATCCGAGAGACTGTCTCCTACCACATCCAACCTGTCTGTTAGGTCTGCTTGTTTTTGTGCTGCTTCTGGGCTTAGTGTTATGCTGAACATGAATCCGCAGTTGTAGCCAGCGTCAAATTGCCCGCATCCTCTGTTTGGATCAATGCCAGAGCATTGTGCTGTTTTGCATACGTAAGTTATATCGCGTCCGCCTATGAACACTGTTTGGTTTGATATTTTTGCTTCAAATTTGCCTTGGCTGCCGATGAGTCTTAGTATTTCTTCTTGTGTCGCTCCTGCTATTTCTACTAGGATGTAACTTTCTGCTGTTCCTAGTCCTGCGGGTGCGCTTCTCACTTCTGTTACAACTATGTCGCTCAACCCGTACACATTGAGGCGTTCTTTTAGCGTGTCAATAACGTCTCCAACTAATTCTGGTGTCGCGTTGACTGGCTTTAGTACGGCGCGCGTGCCTCCTTGTAGGTCTAGTCCTTTTCTGAGGTTGCTTGTTGGCGCGTCCGCTACTGTTAGTCCGAGTGGTTCTATTCCGAGGACTTCTGTTTTGACTTTTGGTTGTTCTATTTTTTTGGTGAATGTTTTGTTGATTGTTGTCGTGCTTCCGTTTATGGTTTGGTTGATTTCGCGTGTTTCGTTTACGTACGTGATTTCTGTTTGGTTGAGTGTTGTTGTTTTGATTTTTGGCGTGGTTGTCAGCGAGTATGTGTTTTTGTTTGTCTTGATTCTGATTGTTTGGTTTGGCTTGAGTGTGTTGACGAGTGCGTAATAATCATCAAGGTTTGCAAGTGGCTTGTTGTTTATTGCTGTGATGACTTCGAATTGCATTGGTGCGAGGCTGCCTTTTGGCGCTTGTATTCCTGTTGCTTCTGCGCTGCTGTTTTTGGCCACTCCTTTGATCGCTACTCCCTCATTCCAGGGGTTTGGGTAGACTGCGAATATGCCAAGTAACAAGCATGCGAATAGGACTAGTACTCTGAAATTGGTGAGCATGCGTTTATACTTTCCCATGTTCTTGCCTCTCTAGATACCAGCGTAGTATGCCTGCGTTTTGGAACCAGGTGTAGATGAGATCGAATATTAGTCCGATGGTGATGATTAGCATGATTTGTTTTATTGTGTCTGACTGTGTGAATAGGAGACCGATTATGCTTGCAGCCAGGGCGGTGAGCGTCATGAATACTCCTGTTCTCATTGCTTGGACTGTTCTTTGGAATATTGTGCCCCCTTCATTTTTTCTTTTTAGCACTCTTGTCGTGAGAAGTATGTCTGTGTCTACTGAATAACCGATGAGCATTAGGAATGCTGCTATTCCTGCCGTGCTTAGTCTCATGTCTAATAGGTTGACTACTGCTAATGTTGATACTATGTCTGATGCTGCTGCTAGGACTACAAAGCTGCTTGGAATAATGCTTCTGAAAGTGATAAACACTACTATGCTCATTGCTATGAATGCGAGGAGTACTGCCTTTAGTGTTTGTTTGAAGAATTGTTGTCCGAGCGTGCTTCCCATTGTTTCTGAGCTGTACTGTCCTGAGACTAGTTGTATTCCTGCTTCTTTTATGCTCTCTTCAAGTGATTGTGTTGTTATGTCTGCTGCTTCTATAATTAGTGCTTGTGTTCTCCCACCCTCTGCTATTTCTCTTACGCTTATGTCTGCTTGTGGGTTTTTGCTTATTAGTTGTTCTTGTAAGCTTGCTATGTTGACTTGTTGGTTTACTGGTATGGTCATTGTGATGCCTCCTTTGAGGCTGACTCCTTGCTTGAACAGATCTCCTGTGCGCGCGTACCCTATGCCTAGGCTTAGTATGCATGCTAAAAGTATTAGAAAGCTGAATATCATTAGTTTTTTGTAGTGGACGTCGTAAACACGTAGTAAACTTTGCTTCATATTGTTGCGGAACAGGCAGCGCTTTTTAAAGTTTGTGCAGTGCTAGCTTAAGAAATAGGAAATCAGTGACGTGTATACTTTTAGCCCGTCAAATCCTGGTATTGGTAGCATGTTGAATATGAATAGGAATAGGTTTACTTGTTTTGTTACGCTGAGGAAGAGGTATGTTTTTGTTGTTAGCTTTTTTTGTCTTAACAACAATACTGCTATTCCTGCGAGTGCCAGGTTTGTGAATGGTCCTGCTGCTGCGATTGATGCGTTTGCTTGCGCGCTTGCTGTTCCTGTTATGCTTACGTATGCTGGTACGAAGAATATGAATCCGAAGTTGACGAGCTTTAATACTACTCCTAGTACGAGCCAGAAGTATGCTGCGTGGAATGTTGCCGCTAGCCCGAATGCCAGTGCTATGAACTTGTGGCCTAGTTCGTGCAGTATTAATGCCGGTGCTGTGGCCAAGCATGCGAATAGGAATGGGTTTTTCAGATTGCGGAACAAGTCTTTGAAGATGAATCCTACAACTAGCGTCATCAGGATTATGTCAAGAACTTCTTGTATTGCGAAGAGCATGGACTGCTTGTCTCTGCTTGATATTTAAAAGTTTGCGACAAAGTAGTTTTTGAGTGCTTGGTCTATTTTGAATAGCGTGTCTGGCAGGTTTTCTTTTGTTATTTGTGCGCTTAGCTTTGCTCCTGCTGCGTATGGTTGTCCGCCGCCGCCGAATATTTGCGCGATTGCTGCTACGTCTGGTGTGTTTTCTCTTCTTCTGAAGACTATTCTTCCGTCGCGGTATAGTACGACTGCCACGTCTATTCCTGCGTGTCCGTCTAGTATTTTTTGGCAGGCTTCTGCGCTGTTTAGGTGTGTTGCCGCTAGTGTGAAGCCAAAGCGGTGGTTTAGGTATGTTTTGACTGTTATGTTTTTCATTAGTTCGTCTAGTGCTGTTTGTTTTTTTGCTTGGTATGTTTTGTGTGTTGTTTCAAATTCTGGTGTTGTGAGCATTCCTCTGCTTAGTGTTGTTATTATGTCGAGTGGGTTGTGTCCGGACTGGATAAGGTCTGCGAGCTTTATTGCAGTATCGTCTTTTATCTGCCAGTATTTGTGTTGGTGTGCGAGTTCTGCTAGTGTTTTGGCTGTTTTGTCTTGTGGCAGGAATCTTTTTTGGCAGAGTTGTGCTGCGCTTGTGCGTTCTGCTTTGTCAAAGATTTTTGCGGGTGGTATGGCGCTTTGATTGTCTGTTGTGTTCCAGTAGACTATTTTGTTGTTTTTGGCTATTGTGTCTATTATTGGTAGTTGTTCTGGTTGTACGCTTGCATCCAGCATGAAGATTAGTTGTGCTTTTTCTTTGGCTATTTCTTGTAGTTCTTCTGTTAGTGTTTCTGGGTGTAAGAATCCGGCAAAGTGGCACGGCAGTTTTGTTAGCATGGCGTGCCTCATTATAATGGCTGCTGCTGCTACTCCGTCGAGTTTTTCAGAGCAATATATGCGTATCACGATTGGGGAGAAGTGACAGGGTTATTTATGCGTGTCGTCTTACACCAGCTTTTAGCCATTAGTACCAACAGCTAATAGCCAAAAGCCAACAGCATTCATCCTACAACCTAATACCCACTGCCTAACGCCTTCATCCTTCCGCCTTCGTCCTAATACCTACCGCATTATTCCATACAGTTGGTATAATAGTCTGTCCACGCTTTTTAGCAAGTCTATTCCTTCTCCGCTTAGTGTTATGCAATTGTCCAGGGTTATTTGTGCTGGTGCTTTTGGCAGCAGGTAGATTACTGACGCATTGCTTTTGCAGTTTATGATTGGCCTGTCTGCGCATGCTTGTGTTTCGTTTTTGGTGCATGCTGCTTCCACGCTTTGGTTTAGCCCTCTTATTAGGTGTAACGATAGTTCAGTCGTTGCTAGTGCAAGGTATTTGAATTGGTCTTTGCTTGCGTCTGGGTCAAACGTGAGGTAGATTGGTGGTTTTCTAAAGCCTGTTTTGTTTCCATTTACTGGCAGGTTTTCTACTTCTGTTGGGTTGAATCTGAACGTTGCCGTGTATTCTTGTCCTCTTTCCTTTACCGTGGTTTCCCAGAGTCCTTCTATTTGTGTGAATATGTAATAGTTGTACTCTACTGTTGGTGCTTCTGGTGGTGGCTTTTTGAGCCCTACAAATATGAATAGCAATATTCCTATTATTGCTAGTACTGCAATTGTTGAGAATATTTTTGTTTCTTTGTTTGTCATTGCATTATTCCAAGCACGTGGTAAGTTATGCGTTCTGCTTGTCTTAGCAAGTCATACGGGTCTACTGCTTTTAATGTTAAACAGTTGTTTTCTGTCTTTATGCTGCTTGTGTTTGCGTACGTTAATTGCAGTACTGGTTGGCTTTCTGTTGCCGTGCTGCAGTCTGCTTGTGGTAATGCTGTATTTGTGTTGTTTGTTAGTGCTCTTTGTATTATTTTGCTGTCTAGTTGTGTTTCTAAATAGTATTGTATTTGTGCGCTTGCTTCCGCATAGGTGTGGTTTGTATCGTACGTTACTACTAATACTTGTTTTTGTAATAGTTTTTTTGTTTCTTCTGTTAGTTGTATGTATTCTAAGTCTGCTGGGAATGATGCGAATGTGTAGTCTTTGCCGTTTATTCGCGTTAAGAGCTGGTTGTTTACCTGCCTGAACGTGTATCCGTTGTATTTGAGCGTGTCGCTGCCTGCGAAGTATTCTATCGTTACTCCGAATATGCTGAACACCATAATTGCCGCGATGAATATTCCCATTATTGTTTTTGCTTGCATGGCTGCTTTCTCACTTGCAGGGTTTAAAAGTCTTGTGCACAAAAGGTTTAAATATGGTCCTAAGAGGGGTTTTATCATGAAGTGTTCATTATGCTCAAAGGACTTGGCAGAGACGTTTTTGAAAAAAATAATAGGCAGTTACGTCAAGAACGCCAAAGGCAAGTTGCTTCCTGTTTGCAGGGAGTGCCAAAAGAAGTTTCCAACAAAAGACGCTTTGCTTAAACAACTGCCTCCGTAGCTTAGTAGCCATAGCACCTGCCTTGTATGTGAACAAAGCAAGCAGGAGGTCGTGGGTGCAACTCCCACCGGAGGCTTCAGAACTATAGTTGGGTTCCCGCGGATTTGGGCCTGTACAGGGCCTGAACTAAATTTAAGGAATTCTGAGCTTGGAGAACCCCAAGATGAGCGACATACACAGATTCGAAAGAAGGTACGAACTAGGCCTAGTA
>JACQMY010000028.1 GCA_016203305.1 Candidatus Woesearchaeota archaeon | reverse complement strand
GATATTCCGTCCGTCAATCTCCGGGCAGAAGAATCACTTGCAAATCGCGTACTGAAATAATTTTTTTTCATACGAATGACGCTCAAGGGAGCTTCGATGAACCCGCTTGAAGCTATTCGCGTCAGATTATCTCCGGGTGTCGCGTGGAAAAGCCAGCCTGAATCAAATAATGGAACTCGATCAATGTTAAAAGAGAGAATCGGTTGAACAAAACCGGGCAAAAAAAGCATAGTACAACCTGCAGGAACAATTTCGCGCAGATTCAACAATTGCTGTATATCATCATCTGTTAGCGATTGCTTTAATTCATTGCGTCGCGCATCAATCAATTCCTGAAATTTTCTTCCAATCTTATTCAGACGCCCAAAGGAGCTCGTCCTCACTTGTAATGCCAGCCCTTTTTCCAAAAAATACTTCAGCTCTGGAAATGACTTAATTATTGCGGTTTTCATCTTTCCAGCCACAACATATTGATTTCTGATGAACATACATCTTTCATCCGCATCAAGATATATTAAATTATCTCACGTTGTAGGATGATGTCGCTATGCCTCTTCCAGCTATTTGTTTAAACATTTGTTCTATGCTTTGGCGTTTCACTCTTATGGATCGCCCAAACATTTATATAGTCAATCGCATTACATTTGTACTACAATGACGATGGAACTCACGCAAGTTAGGCTTCCTGAAAAGCTTGTTCAAGAGCTTGACCGCTTTGTCAAGCAGGGATATTATGCGAGCAAGTCTGACCTTATTCGCGATGCGATCCGCAGACTGCTTTTAGAACGGCAAATCGGTTCAATCCAAAATACAGGGGATTCTGTGCAAGAAGTCCGCGCCATACGCAGAAAACTCTCAAAAGAAGATTTGGACATTGATAAGATCAACAATCTATAGTTCTTCAGGCTTGGCGGCTTGAACACCGTTTTCTTTGGCAATTTTCAAGAGTTGTTCGTCGCGTGTCACGAGTGCAAGGCCAAGGCGTTTTGCAAGGACTGTGTGCAGGAGATCGTAGAAGCTGATTTCAAAATCATAGTGTGATTCCAATTTTCTCGCCGCAATCTTGTCCTCATTCACTACCTCAACTTTGAGGAATTTTGGTTCTTCTTCAAACCAACGTTTCTTTTCCTGATATGTCGGTTCGCCGAGTTTGATCTGCAGTTCCCTCAAAACAATCCCAGAATAGACAAGCGCGTCATCTTTTGAAAACAACACGCGCTCTAAGAACTCTTTTGCAAGCTGCCAGTACGGAACCCCTCTTGCTCGGTCACCCTCCTTTTTGAACAAATTCAACCAAATGGACGTATCAACATAATACTTCATACGCTAGACCTATACCCGTCAAATAAATATCTTTGGAAAAGCTTCCGTAAACTTTTCACCGGTCCATTTCCGCTTTGCCAGGGAAATATTTTTGAATTTTGCGAATAACTCAAGAATAGAAATTGCCAGAACAGAGAAAACGCGCATACATAATTAGTATAGTTCGCGTTTTCTATGTGCTCAGAAATCAACACAAATAATATCACGTTCTGTTGATTTCTGACACGTTCCGCAAAAGCCAAATTCTGGCAACAATCACACCAGAACGCCAATTTGCAAAGAGAAAGAAAAAATGAAAAAGAATCAAAATGCAACTTCTAACGACGGCATGAGTTCAAAAGAGCCCGTACCGGTTCATTTCTCGAAAAATGGGGCTGGGAAGAATTGAACTCCCGTCACACCCATCTTGGAATTGGTTCCCCAAGGGTGTAGCCTACCACTAGCAGACAGCCCCGCAGTAGTTGTCTATGTTGCCAAATGTAATCTTTATAAACATTTGCGCACAAGTTATGCTTATGGAATCGTGTGCGTTGTGTAAAAAGCGCCCTCCTTTGTGGTTGAGGTATTGTGAGGATTGTCTTGACAAGCAGGCGTTGCGTGCTTTCCAAGTGCAATTGGAGTGTTCTTCAGAGTAAGGTTTAAATACACTGCATCCCGTGTTTTAAATAATGGTAAAGAGGTTGCTGTTATTTGTCTTACTTGCAGTTTCTGTTGTTGCGCAAGCAAACGTTCCGTATGATTCTCAGTATCCTTCGATTAGTACTGATCAGGTTGGTAATCAAAACATTCAGCGTTTTTCTGATTTTCCGCTGGATAACATTCATATTTTGCGCTTGCAGGAAGCTGCTACTTCTCTTGGCGGCAATGTTTCGTTGTTAAGGACGGACTTGCAGAAGTACCAGCAGGATAATCAACAACAACAATCTCTGCAGGCCGAGGAGCTTTCTCGTTTGCGTGGCAGCATGGACGTATTTCAGCGTTCTACTTTGGCGCAGGTGTCTGGCTTGCAGTCTGCTATTGAGGAGCTTTCAAAAAAGGCTGATTCAAGGCCTTCTCTGGAGGTTCCTGCTCCAATTTTTCCACCGTACTTGGTGATTTTGCTGGGTCTCAATGTTGTTTTGCTGATTCTGGTTATTATCTTAATTTTTTGGCTAAGAGAGCAATATTACGTGCATAAAGAGACTCATGCTGAAGAGCATATTCATCCTGCGCCCAAGGACTTGATTGAGTATGTGAAACATCAGTTTGAGCACAAGAAGCCTATGCACGAGGTTCGTATGGAGCTTGCTGGCAAAGGCTGGACACCTTCTATTATCGAGCACGCGATCCATGCGGCGAGGGAAAAGTGAAAAGGCCTGTTGGCATCATCTTGCTAATAATTCTTTTCTTCTTGTCAGTTGTGAGTGGCTTGATCAAGGTCTTGAATCCCTTATCTTTTAGGATGAGCATTGCGTTATTGGGAACTTGGCTGGGGATTGCGAATTATTTGATGGATATCTTTCTTCTTATCTTTGCAGCTTTGCTTGCGTATGGATTTCTCAAGGCAAAAAGATGGGCATGGGGCGCGTCGTTTGCCTATTTTGCGCTATACTACCTTGGACAGATAATTGGACTTGTGATAACGCTTTCCAACCCGCAAAAACATTTCAGACTTGCTTTTGAACTGCAAGGATTGGCAACTCCTCCAATAGACATGAATTTAGTTACTACCATGATGACCGTTACGCTCGTTGCGTCGTTCGTAGTGAAGCTCGTCGTGGGCGGAGTGATTATTTGGTACGTTCATTCTAGGAAGGAATATTTCAGGGAATGAACGCTGTTGGTATTTTGTAGGTTGAATAAGGAATATAGACATTCTTCATCCTTCCACCTTACGCCTTCATCCTTTCCATTATCTTTATAAACCCTGTTCTGTGCTTTTTACAGTATGGTCTTGGATAAGCTTGGTGAGGGTTTGCGTGGAACTTTGCAGAAGATAGCGAAAGCCATATTTGTTGATGACAAGCTGATTAATGAGCTTGTTAAGGACATTCAGCGGGCTTTGTTGCAGTCTGATGTGAATGTTAAGCTTGTTTTCGAGCTTTCTCAAAAGATCAAGGATCGTATTGCGAAGGAGCAGACTCCTGGTGCGTTGACAAAGAGAGAGCATCTCATTAACATCGTTTATGAAGAGTTAACGAAATTTTTGGGTGGCGAGAAGTCTGAGCTTAACTTGCCTGGCAACAGGCCTGATAAGATGATGCTTATTGGACTGTTTGGCTCGGGTAAGACTACTCAGTGTGGTAAGCTTGCGAAATATCTTGCAAAGCGGGGTAAAAAGGTTGCCTTGCTTGGTTTGGACGTGCACCGTCCTGCTGCGATGGACCAGCTTTCGCAGGTTGGCAAACCAATCAATGTTCCTGTGTTCATTCTAAAGGGCGAGAAGGATCCGATAAAGATTTACAAGCATTTTGAGCCCGAGTTCAAGAAGTTTGATGTTATTATCATCGACACTGCCGGCCGTGATGCTTTGTCTCAGGACTTGATTGAGGAGTTGAAGAATGTTCACCAGTTGGCTCAGCCTTCTGAGTCGTTGCTCATTATTTCTGCTGATATTGGCCAGGCTGCTCAGCAGCAGGCAAAAGCTTTCCATGAGGCTGGTGCGATTTCTGGAGTTATCGTGACTAAGATGGATGGTACTGCGAAGGGCGGTGGTGCGTTGAGTGCTTGTGCTGTTACTGGCGCGCCTATAAAGTTCATTGGTGTTGGCGAGCGAGTTGATGATCTTGAGCCCTTTAATCCAAAGGGTTTTGTTGGCAGACTTTTAGGCATGGGTGACTTGGAGGCTTTGTTGGAGAAGGCCAAGGAGGCTGTTTCTGAGGAAGAAGCCAAGGATATGGAGAAAAAACTTTTGAAGGGTGAGTTCAACCTGATTGACTTGTACAGTCAAATGGAAGCAATGTCAAAAATGGGCCCTCTTGGCAAGGTGTTGGAGATGATTCCGGGCTTTGGCAACATTTCCATGCCCAAGGAGGCTTTGCAGGTTCAAGAGGGGAAGTTGAAGAAGTGGAAGCATGCCATGAACAGCATGACTAAGGCAGAGCTTGAGGATCCTGAAATAATTGATGCGCAACGTATTGAACGGATAGGTAAGGGTTCTGGTGTTTCTACTGGCGACATTCGTGACCTGTTGAAGCAGTACAGGATGGCCAAGAAGATGGTGAAGATGTTGAAAGGCGAAAGTCCTGAGAAGTTGATGAAAAAGCTTGGCAAGAAAGCCGGTCCCAAGATGAAGTTTTAGAGTGAGTATTTTTTCATCTTTCCTTTGAGCGTGTTTTTTGGTATCTGAAGTTCTTTGGCTGCGTTTCTGATGTTCCACGCATTTTTCTCAAGCGCAAGCGTGAGTAGTTCTCGTTCTACATGCTCTATTTGACCAGTTAGCGGCATGTCAAGGATGAAAACCGTTGTCGTTGGCGCATCCACTTTAGCGACTCCGTTTCGATATCTAATTTTATAGTCAAGCGTTTGGCGTGTTATGCCCAGGAGCTTAGCTGCAAGGGTGTAGCTTACACCTTTTTCTGTTCTCGTTTTTTCAATGGCTTCTGTGATGAGTCTTTGTTCCACCCATCGAATCATTGATTGATAGTCCATAATTGGCACATCTAGTGTTCGCTGGGGGCTTTCGCGCATTTTTTGGCGCGATGCCTCATTGATCGCTGAGTCTTGCGAGAGTTGATGTAACATATCTTGGTATGAGGAAAGGGTGATTTCTACATTTACTTTTTCTTTATTTGCTAGTCGCCTGGCATTCTTCAGTTCGTGTTCAAACAGAGTCTTTTCTATGCCCAGAGCCTTTGCCGCAGCAGTTGTGTTTCCATAGATGTTTAGCGACTCTTTTAGTATTGTGTACTTGAATGAGGAAATCATGGAAGCTGGTTGACCTTTGGGAACGGAAAACGTGTCGTGGGAGTAGTGTCTTCTGAGTTCCTGATCGATTGCTGCCTGATCTTGTAATGCATCTCGGATCGGCCAAGCCCGCGCGCCTTCATATGGATGAACAGCAGATGGACGAGTGTCTAGGTAACTTACTCGCTCGTCAAGAGTTCGAACAAAAGCAAGTGCGAAATTTTTTCGCGTGTCAGGTCTTACGCGCACAACAACAGGAATGATAATGTCACCTATTGCAAAATCCCGTTTCGTTTCAATCAGCTCGTAAATATTTCCAGTGGGACACGTGTATCGCTTGCTAATCGGCTGAGAGCTTATCCGGTACACCATGTTTCTGCGCCCCGAGAAAGTGTTTATAAAGGTTATGACGCTTTTGGCAGTGGTGTTCCATATGCTTTTTGGACTGCTGTTTCAAGTTCTTCGTAGCGTCCTACTGATTTCAAAAAGCCTCCATAGCGTTGGAGGAATTTTGTTGCACGGTCTAGCTTGCCGCCTTTTGGGTCGAAGAATTTGACAAATGCGAGCGGGCCATCCAACCGTAAGTATCCTTCTGCGAACTCTCTTGGACTGCGATGGTATTTGATTGCTGTTTCTCCTTGGTCGCTGTACGTGCATAGGAATTCTGGGCCGATGTCAACGAAGGAGTGTGTGTTTACTCCTGCTGATGCAAGGCGTTGTTCTCCTCCTTGAAGTCGAGAAACCACAGTGACTAGGTCGTTTATTGTTGCGCCTGCTCTGCGGATCATTGGTACCCAACCAAGTTCTTGATCTTCTTCTTGGCGGTAGCAACTGGATGCTTCTGTTAACAAGTCTGCTATGTGGACAACGTACAAACCGCTCGTTGAGCTTGCTGTTCCTTGTATTTCTATCCGGTCTGGCTTTCCTTTCTCTGGTTTGAAGAGTGCAAGGTGCGGTTTTCCTAGTCGGTGTGCCACTGGCATTGAGAATAGCCAGTCTCTTCGTTGTCCTCCGCTTATTGCGCACGCTCTATCTTGCTGCATTAGTGAACTTGCTTTTTGTGCGAGCAGATCGATTGCTTCTTTGTATGGTCCGGTCATGTCAAGCCAGGAAAGAACGTGTGCCTGCATGCTTCTCGGGTCATCGCCGCATTTTTCCCATGTGCCGTTGTCTGGTAGGATTTTTTCCGTGTTGATGTAGTAGATGCCGAGCTCTCCTGAGGTCAGTATTGTTGGCGTTTCTAAATCACGATAAGCTCCTGTTTCAAGAAGAATTTCCGCCATCCGTCCGTGGTGCATGTTGATAATGCAGAACGTTGTTTATTAAAACATTTGTAACCACTGATGGGCTCGAATTACTTGCAAATTTCTACGCACCTGTTGGTGCAGAATTCCGCCATTTTTTGTTTGCAGTATTGTGGTTGTTGTGTTATGTATGTGCATGCTTGCGTGCAGGCTGATGCTTCTATTACTTCGTTTACGCAGCTGGCTTTGCATTTGCTTCGTTCTGTTTGGGTGCATGAGTTTTGAGCTGTTTGCTTGCATTTGTCTGAACAGAGTGTGCTGCAGTCTTTTTCAGGCTCAGGAGCTACTATGGTCACGTTTGTTTTTGGCTGTTCTTGTAGTTGTTTTGGTTCTGAAGAGATAGGTGCTGATGTTGGAGAAACTGGTTGTGTGATTGTTGTGTCAACTGTTGGTTTTGTTGTCGCTTGAGTGCCTGGTTGCGCTAATGGTAAGCAGCTGATTAGGATGAGCAATAGCAAGTATTTCATTTGTTTGCATGGTATGGTGTTGTTTATATGTTTTGCGTTGCATAAAACCATAAAAAGAGCACGTTGTTCGTGCAGCTCATGGGGGAGTTTGTTAGTCATAATTGTGGGTTGGCTGTTACTCACACTTTGCATGATGCGCATAGTTTTGTGAAATCTTTGCAGCACCGTGGAAGGGATGCCGCAGGTATTGCAGCTATTGGCAATGACCGGATTGACGTCATCAAGTGGGAGGGTCCTGTTGATAGGCTTGACCTTGTTGATTTGCACAAGATTTTCGATACTCCAGACTACCATACTTTTTTTGCTCATGTTCGCTATGCGACGCGGGGAAGGAAGAACCGTTTGTTGGATGATGCGCACCCTCACACGATTGGCGGAACTGTTGTTCGCTATGGAACGCATGTGCTTGTGCGGGATTGCGACATGGCAGCAGTCCATAATGGACAAGTGGATGAGAGCTACTTTCGTGGAGTTGAGAGAAGCAAGCTGGAGAGCACGTGTGATACCGAGGCGTTACTGTACTTGTTTCGTGACTTAGGAGAGTCTGGCTTGTTGAAGACTGTGCCAGGCGCTTATACGCTGGCTATTGCAGACAAAAAACGGAAAGATGTAATAGTTATGCGTGATCGCACAGGAATCCGTCCGGGGGTGCTTGGCTGGAAGGATGGGAAGTTTTGTGTTGCGTCTGAAGATTGCGCGTTGCAGGAGAATGGCGGTCAGTTTACTGAGGTGCTTTCTCCTGGAGCAGTGTACTATCTTGAGCCAAACGGAGGCGTTCGGAAGGAGCAGATTGTCCAGTCTAAGCAATCTGCTTGTTTTTTCGAGTGGAATTACATAGCGAGTAAAACTTCGGTGTTGGGCAGGGTTGGAGTAAGAACGCTTCGTGAGTTATTAGGAGAACAGCTTGCAAAAGAATTCAACCCTTCTGATGCTGACTTGGTCACTTTTCTCCCTAGGTGTCCCGAGGATGCTGCGAGGAGCTATGCGCAAGCGGCTGGCAAGCCTTTTGAGCCTGTGTTTTACAAGTTGCAGAGCGAGCGGGCATTTCAGGGCCCAACTAATGAGGAGAGAAGGAAATCTATCGAGTTGAACTTGTATTTGTTGCCTGAAGCGCGAGAGCTGGTGCGAGGGAAAAAGGTTATAGTGATAGATGATAGCATAGTTCGGGGCAATAATTCAAAGCGTGCCAGGCAACTGTTGTGCGATCAAGGCGCCAGAGAGATTGTGCTTGCTAGCTACACTCCGCCGATTGGAATAGTTGGCGGGGATGGAGTTGAGCGCGGTTGTTTGTACGGGGTTGACATGCCTCCGAATGATGCATTTATTGCTCGTGGTAGAACATTGCCCCAGATTAGCGATGAAGCAGGAATGAGAGTTGTTTACCTTTCCAAACGCGGCATGTTGGATGTTTTCAGGAATCTTGGTCTTCCTCCTGATAATCTGTGCACGTTCTGCATTGGTGGCAAGAAGCCGTTCTAGTGGCCGAATGACTTGATAATGTTCTCATTCATAACCTCTGGATGGAATATGCACCCGTAGATTTCTTTTTGAGGGTGTTTGATAAGGCATGGTATTCCTTCTGACGTTGCGAGTGTTTCAAACTTGTCGCTTCCGGTTAGCGTATGCAAAAAATATGCATTGAAATTTCCGTTGCAGAACTTGTTTTCTTTGACAACCTCAACTTGGTGTACGCCAATTGTTTCTTTTTTTCTGAGTGGAATATCAAATGCTTTTGTTATGGCTTGCATTCCTGCACAAATTCCAAAGATTGGCTTGTTAAATCGGGTCAACCAACTCCAGTCGTGCTTCAAATAGTCAAAATCTGCAAGTGCTGTTCCAGAGATTATAATTTTGTCCGCTTCATCAATTTCTTTTTGCGTGAGTTTTGAATAATGGACAGTTTTGCATCTGCCTAAAATGCGCTCAATGGGTGTGACAAACTCTAATTCGCTTAACTTTTCTTTGCACGTGCTTATTATGAGGATCATGTAAGTTTCGCCTCGGTTATTTGGTAAATGCCAGCATGTCTTTCTGTTTTTTTATCCACTTTCAAAATTTGCACTTTCTTCTTAAAAACAGGCGCATCCAGCACGGTCGTTTCTATTTCTCCTCCTTCTCCTGCTGGATTTATGTGATGCTCTGCGGCAATTTCAGCCAATTGTTTTACTATTTTTTTGTCGACTGTTTTGCCCAGCATCTCTAGCGGGAGTGCTTCTGCAAATATTCCTCCGATTATTGCGCTGATTTTACTTTCTACAACTTCATTCAGAAGCTCGACTTGGTCTTTGAGCCATAATGGGTTGAAGCACCAGAGCTTTAACTCGTGACATATTTTTTGTATTCTGCTTGCTTGGTACGTGCTGCGCACTGCACCAGTCACAATGCCTTCAATTTTGTAGTTTTTCTTCGCTTCGTCAATTGCTTTTTTCAAATCAGCAAGCTCTTTTTCTTTTTCTCCTTTTGTGACTGTCTGAACTAGTGGCAATTGCATTGCTTCTGCTTGGAGTTTTGTTATGTTTATGTTGGGCGTGTGAAACATATAGCTTTCCTTGTTTTCGGCCATAACGCTTATTAGGCAAACTATTTTGTGGAACTTACTTGCCTTCATCAGGGCAAGTGTGGAATCTTTCCCTCCTGAGTACAAGACTGCTAATTTCATGTTTGATTTTCTCGAGGATTGGTTTAAAAGGGTTTCGTGCTGGAAGTCAATAATTTTATAAACATGGTGACTTGGCAAGGAGTCATGCACGATAATGAAAGCGGTAGCGAAGCGGAAATTTCTGCAGTTGTGAATGGGCGCTCAAAGATAGAACGTCTTGATGATATGTTCAAAGCGATCGGAAGGGACTATGTTGTTCTACGGGAGGGCTCGAAGTTGCGCTTGGGTTTTGCTGCACATGTTGAATATTTTCCTGGACATTCTTTGAGTGACGATCCGTCTTTAGAGTATGACGAGGAACGAGCGCATATGATTTTTACTGAAAGGGTTGATGGAGAAAGTGGCGCTTACTGGCTGGTACGCTATGCAGTTCATGCAGACCAGATTGTCGAAAAGCGCAAGAGCACAAAGAAAAAGCCTAGGAAAGTCTCGTTGCAGCAGGCTTTGCAGGCAATAGTTCCTTACCCAAAATCTTCTGTTCGGACTGAATTGTTTGCTGGCGCCTGGGCCCAAAATGAAGAGGAAGATGTTGTTCAGCGAGAGATTAAGGCACATGATGTTGGCAAGCTGTATGCGTTTTTGCGCGCGCATATTGATTCTAACGAACATTACAGAGAGTGGAAGTCTGAACGCGCACAGTAATCTTTTTAAACAGACAGCGTATTACAGTCTCTATGAAAAGAGGGTCTGTTGAATTGTGGATTTTGCTTGCTGTTCTTGTTGTTGCTATTGTTGGCATTGTGTTTGTTTTGAAGACTCCTGTTGCTCAAGTGGTTCCGCAAACTGAAAGGCCTGTACCTCGTGTTCCTGCTGCTTCCGGTGGTTTTGTTATTCCCGGCGCAAGAGAGTATGGTGGTGCTGTCAGAGGTATTGCTGCTCCGGGGACTAGAGCGTTTCCTGCTGGCAGGGCATTTGAGATTGGCGAGCAGCATTGTTATACTTGCAGTTGTCTAACAACAGGCATTACTTCTGATGATCGTGTTGCGGCAGAAAGAGTTTGCGCTGACAATTGTGGTGGCACGCTTATAAATGATGTTCTGGGTCCGTGCCAATGAAATTAATTTGCAAAAATCTCTGCCCTACAACCTAATTCCTTCGCCCTTAATCCTGCGTCATTATACCTACAACCTTCACCCTTCGTCCTAATACCTTCTGCCTTCATCCTATGCCCTACAACCTAGAACTATTCTTTATTTTTCTTTCCAAGTTTGACAATTTCTATTTTTCCTTTGGTTGCTTTTATGACTAGTTCATCGTCTTCTTTGAACTTGGTAGCCATGGTGACTACTTCTGGAAGGAGTATGCGGTTTCCTCGGTAATCCAGTGTGCCGTGTATTTCTTGTTCTGGTGCGAGTTCTTTGAGTAGTTGTTCCTTGTGTATTCCTTTGAAGCGTTGTGTTTGCGCGTGGAGGTAGCTTGCTATTTTGTCTGCAACGTTTATGTTTGTGACTTTTGTAATGCCTTGCAGTCCTGGTGATAGGTTTACTTCAAGGACTAAAGGACCTTTTAGGCTTGGGAGTATGTCTACTGCGCAAATGTCCAGTCCGCAGCTTCTTGCTGCCATAATGGCTGCTCGTCTTGTTTTTTCATCTACTTCTATTTTTTGTCCTTGCCCGCCGCTGTGGATGTTGGCTCTTTTTTCTCCTTTTGCAGCTATGCGTTTCATTGCCGCTACGACTTGGTCTCCTACAACGATGCATCGGTAGTCTTTTCCGTCTGTGTCAATGTATTCTTGTATTAGAAAGGGCTGTTTTAACAGCACAAGTGCGTCTATCATGCTGCTTGCGCTTTCTTCGCTTTCTGCCAGCATGACTCCTTTGCCGTGTGTTCCTGCTGGGAGTTTCATTATTACTGGGAATTTGGTCTTTTTGATTATTTTTTTGGCGCTTTCTGAGGTTGTTACCAAGTATGTTTTTGGTTGTGGTACGTTGTTTTCTTGGAATTTTAGGTGTGTAAGTATCTTGTCGTGGCCGATTGTGTAGCTTGCTGCTCTGAGTGGCATGTATGATTCTTTTTGCAGGAGTGCTGTTATTGATCTCAGAAGGACTGCGTACCTGTAACTGCCTCTGGCGTATATGCAATCGTATTTTGGCAATGGCTTGCCTTGATATAATACTTGTGCTTGTTTTTCTCCTAGGCTTACTTCTAGTTCTGCTATGTCGATGGCGTCAACAGTGTCGAAGTGTTTTTTCATCGCATCTGCTAGCCAGCGTGAGCTTATGCTTCCGAGTGAGATTATTGCTGCTTTCATGGTCGTGATGGATCTATCATGAATCCTTTTTTTAATATGTTTTGTCCGATTAGTACTTTGTATTTCATGTGGCTTCTGTCTGCGAGTGTGAACTCTGCTGTTGTGACTGTTCCTGCGATGTTGACTTGTGCGAGGACTACTCCTCTGTGTCTGCTGCCGTGTGCGCTTTTTATGAGTATTTGTTTGAGTTCTGCTCCGAGTTGTAATTCATCCGCTAGTTTTTGGTCAACGCTGCTTTTTGTAGCGCCTGTGTCTATTCGTGCAATGATTTCTTTTTTCGCGTTTTTTCCGAAGAGAGTTACGTGCGCTGTTAGCCCGATGGTAGTTTTGTTTTTCATCTTTTCTTCCTTCCTACATCCTTCGTTCTTCTTCCTAATTCCTACGTCCTTCATCCTTTCATGAATGGAAAGAATAGTACATCTCTGATGCTTGGATTGTTTGTTAGTATCATTATCATTCTGTCTATGCCAAAGCCTATTCCTCCTGTTGGTGGCATTCCGTATTCAATTGCCTGGACAAAGTCTTCGTCCATTGGGTGCGCTTCTTCGCTTCCTGAGCGTAGTTGTCGTGCTTGTTCTTCTAGGAGTTTGCGTTGTAATACTGGATCGTTTAGTTCGCTGTACGCGTTTGCTATTTCCATGCCTGCTATGTATGGCTCGAATCGTTCTATGAAGTGTTCGTTTAGGTGTGGTTCTCTGCAGGGCTTGCATAATGGTGTGCTTTCTATTGGGTGGTGTGTGATAAATGTTGGCTGTATGAGTTTTGGCTCTACCAGGTCTTCAAATAGTGCTTGGATGAGGTTTCCCCGCGTCATATTTTCTTCTACTTCTAGTTTGTGCTGGGTGCAGAGTTTGTTGAGGTCTTGTGTGTTTAGCTTGTCTGCGTCTATTCCGGCGAATTTTTTTAGGGATTCTACCATTGTATACGCTTGCCATGGCTTTTTGACGTCTATTTGGTGTCCTTGGTACTCAAACTTGGTGCTTCCGTGGATTGCTTTTGCTGCTGCTATGTAGATGTCCATTATGAGTTCTTTCATGTCGTTGTAGTCTGCATATGCTTGGTATGCTTCTACTGTTGAGAATTCTGGATTGTGGGTTCTGTCTATGTCCTCATTTCTGAATAGTCTTCCGAATTCGTACACGCGCTCGAATCCTCCGACGATGAGGCGTTTCAAGTGTAATTCTGTTGCAATGCGGAGGTAGCAGTCCATTTTTAGCGAGTTCAGGTGTGTTTTGAATGGCTTTGCGCTTGCTCCGCCATAGATTGTGTGAATTATTGGAGTGTCTACTTCAAGAAATGACCTGTTGTCGAGAACGTTTCTGATCGCATTTATGATTTTGGCTCTTTTCTTGAAAGTTTCTCTTACTTGGTGGTTTACTATTAGGTCAACGTAGCGTTTTCTGTAGCGCTGTTCGATGTCTTGGAGTCCGTGCCATTTTTCTGGCAACGGTCTTAGACTTTTGCATAGCATTTCGAAGTTTTTCGCCCAGACTGTTATTTCTCCTGTTTTTGTTTTGAATACGTGTCCTTCTACTCCTAGCCAGTCTCCCATGTCCGTAAGCTTCAAATGGTCGTATGTTTTTGGCAGGTCGTCAAATTTGAAGTAGCATTGTAGTTTTCCATGTTCGTCGAGGAGGTGCATGAAGGTTGCTTTTCCCATTCTTCGTAATGCTACTATTCTTCCTGCTACTTTGACAGTGTCGTTTGTTTGCTGTTCTGGATTTAGCGAGGCATATTTTTCCGATAGTAGCTTGCTTGAATGGTTTGGCAAGTAGTTGTATGGGTATGGATTTATGCCTAGTTTCAAGAGTTCTTCTCTTTTTTTCTTTCTTTCTGATATTAGTTCTTCCTCGGTTGGCATGGTGTGAAGAAAACAAGGGTGCTTTTAAAGGTTATCGTCCGTACACTAGTTGTAGAATTTCATTTGTTCTCGTGAGCGTCTGTACAACATGGTTTGCTCCTGCTGCAATTAGTTGTGCTGTTGTGCTGCTTCCTGTTGCTACCCCGATTGTTATTGCGTTTGCTGCTTTTCCGGCAGCTATGTCGTATGGCGTATCTCCGAACAAGTAGATGTCCTTGCCAATGAATCCTTTTTTTGATGCTTGGCTGACTGCTAGTTTTACAAGCTCTGCTCTGTTTTCGTGGTCGCTTCCAAATCCGCCGATTGGAAAGTACTTGTCAAGTCCGACGTTTTGCATTTTCTTTCGTGCAATTGGCTCAAGATTTCCTGTGACTAGTCCAAGAATTGCTCCACGTTTGGTCATTGCACTGAGGAGTTCTGGGACTCCTGGAAGTGTGGCTAGCTGGTATTGTGATTCTAGGTTTTTGTAAGCGTTGACCATTGCTTTCATGCATTCTTGGATTTTTGGAGTGATTTCGCTATCTGCTAGGCCGCGGTGGACGAGTACTTCTCGTATTATTTGCTGGTCTGTTTTTCCTGCTGGCGAGATCGTGTCGATGATTGCATCTATTCCGTAAACAGCTTTGAATGCTGCTGTGAATGCTTCTTTGTGTGCGGTTGCTCCTGTGACTAGCGTTCCGTCGATGTCGAAGAGGACTAGTTTGTTCATTTGAGCTGAACGTATTGTTGGACGCGTTTTACAAGTGCCTCATGGATTACATCATTGCTGCAAACTGCACCGTTTGTGAGGCGTAGGCTTGCTGGATTTCTGTTGAAATATATTTCATTGCCTTGAAAATCTGTCAATCGTCCTCCTGCTTCGTGGAGTATTATTTCTGGTGCTACGACGTCCCATTCTCCTGCTTTTGTGCTGCTGTTGAAATATCCGTCTGCTCTTCTTTCAGCAATTAGTCCTACTTTTACTCCAAAGCTGTCTGATTGTACGATGTCTTTGACTCCAAACTGTCGCCTGAATGCTTCCACTTCCTCCTGATTTGTAAAATCTTTCCTGCTAAGAACTAGTGTTGCTTCTTCAAGTTTGTTTCCGCTGACGTCTAGTTTGCGTGTTTTTCCGTCTTCTTCAAGCCATGCTTTTTCATTGAGTGCTGCGTAGTAGAATTTCTTCTTTCTTGGAACAGCAACAACTCCTGCGAATGGTTGGTGCCAGTATACGAGTCCTATCATGATTGACCATTCGTCGCGTCCTTCTGCGAATGCTTTTGTACCGTCTATTGGGTCGACGTACCAGGCGAATTCTTTTCCCATTCGTCTGCTCTGGTCTGCTCGCTCTTCACTTACCACGACGTGTTCAGGGCGGGGGAATGCTCGTTCTAGCTCTCCGACAATGTAATTGCTGATTTCAACATCAGTAGGCATGACAATGGTGCCATCTCCTTTCGTTGAACTGCGGGCATCTCCCAGTCTGGATAGAGCGATTTCACTTGCCGATCGTGCGATTTCTAGCGCAACATCAAGATGTGGTTGCATTAGAGGACGCCGAGCATAATGCCTTTTAAATGTTTCGACAATTTACTACTGCAAAGAGAAAAATCACGCTGCTGCTGGTTTCTCGCCTTTCACAAAATACGCGTAGAGCGCATTTGGATACATGCATTCCATGCGGATAAGCCTGCGCACTATTCGTAAGTCTCTCAGAAGCTGTTCTCGATGTTCGCGAATGAAGTGGCTTGCAGGAACACGAATCTGAGCCTCATACGCATCACGCATGGAACGCAACCAACTCTCGCGAGGTTGCGTGCCATATCTTGACTCTGCTGCCATGTATATCTGCCGGACAACAACCGAATTAGGCTCAAGTTCGTTAATGCAGTCATCAAGTGTACGATGCCGCGTGTCATCCTGATCACCAAGCTGTTCTTCTGTCATCACTCCTTCAACCATATTGGCAACTCATAATAAAGGGTATTTAAAGCTATGCCTAAAACGCGAAAGGTTTATATTGCAGTAACATAGGTTTGTAACTTGCAAATGGTAAACGGGGACGAAGTTCAAGGTCTTGAGGATCAAGTTCTGCGTGAAATAGAAAAACTTTGCATGCCAGAACCTGCACGCACTGAAGTGCTTGCCGAAGCACGTGAAGTTGCCAAGGCTATAACCGGTAAACAATACACTGCTAAAGAGATCGTGCGCGAAGGGCACAGTAATGTTGTTGAACATAATGGACCTACCGTGCTTGTTTCTGTTTCTGATCCACAACGTGCTGAAATGTATCGAGCGATGTTCCGAGATGAACTTGTGGCATTCAGGAATTGCAGCGATTTTGGTGAATTAATGCGATACGTGAGTGAACGGAAGAGCAAGAGGTTCCACCTCATCGGCGTCATTGGTGAATCCGACCAGTCAGAAAGCGCGCAGCGCATTCAAGCATTGGAGGAAATAATAGGGCATAACACGATGCCTGCAGTTTTCTGCTTGCGAAGCGGCCCAAATCCAAGGGTGGGCTGGCGAGGCATCGACCAAATGGATCCGAGCCGCATTCCGCGTGGCTACCATGTGGTTAGTCAGGTTCTGCAACGCGTTCATGGTATTAGCGTTGTCGCAACAGAAGACACCCCTCATGACGGCACCCGTGTCCGCATCGGAGTTTTTGAGCGGATTATCAGAGACGAGCCAGGAAACGTTGGCGCATTGTGCGATGCAGCAATGGAATGCAGGAGTATGTCCAAATACGGGAAAGCTATTCAATATTACAATCGCGCGCTGGAGGAATCACCAGGACATCTTGGCGCAATTATTGGCCGTGCTGAAACATTGATGCATCCTGATGCCCGCAACAATTTTTTAACAAGTTTTTCTTACGGTGACTCAAAGGGCGTTCAAGCCTTATTGAGGCAGCTTCGCGAACGCGCTTCCCACGCAAATGATGCACGATTGGATTACCTTGCTGGCAAGGCGATTGTGCTTCTTTATCTTGAGGAACATCACGGGAAACGCTCAAAGGCAACAGACATCGAACAATGGCGTCAGGAAAGGTTGCAAGGAAAAGCTATTTTGGATGATGCAATCAGACATTTGCAGATTGCGCATTCGAGGAACAGGACGAATGTTGACGCCGCAGTGTATTTGGCCGTCGCACATGTTTTAAAGAGAACTAAGCAAGACAGGCACCGTGCATACGATCTTATTAGCAGCGTTATTGAGTTCAGCGATCCCTTGACTGAGCGCTTGGCAAGCGGCTCTATGTTCGAACTTGCAGCATGGCATGATCTGAAGGAGGCTGCTGGAAGCAAACTGTTACAGTTAACTGGCCTGCACCGGGTTCTTGGTCTTGGCATGGGAGACTTTGTTGTTAAAAAGTTTGAATATGAGCGGACCCCTGGTGCTCAGAGATGGGAGAGAAAAGGAGAGGGCAGACGCGCTCGTTTGGAGCGAAGGAACATTGCATATTACAACCAGCACCGTAATCGTCTGGAAATTGGCGTGCCTGGCCGTGAAGAAAAACTTTGCGTCCCAAGCTGGTCTTATCTCGTATACAAGATTGAAAAGGACGGTGAAACAGGAACTAAGCGCAGAAGCGAATTTATTTTTGAGATCATGCCGCGTCTTCCCGGGGAAAACGTTGCAGATCTTCTTGAACACCTGAATGAACTCGGCAACCATCCTGATATGGAGACGAGAAAACAGGCAGCAGCAATTAAACTCTCCCATCTGGAGTGGATTGTTGACTCGACGGCAAAACTTCAGCATGTCGGTACTTTTGATGGCGATCATCCGCGAAAAGGATTGAAGAACTTGCGCGAGAAAAAAGATTATGAAGTTCAAACTGGAGACGGCCTCACAGAGCGCGTTGGACATTATGTCTCAAGGGTTTTTGAGAAAATTGTTGAAACATTTGAACGCTATAGGTCTCCAAAAGAGCAAGTGCACTTGAGCGGAAAGCAGAGATCAAGATTGGTTCGAATTTTACGGCCTGTTGAGGACACTCTTTTGAGCGCTCCTGATTGGATGTTTGTAGCATATGTTGATGCCAACCCAAAAAACAATCTTGCTCAACCAAGAACAGAGCAGCACCCGCGAGACGATGAATATGTTAATGGAAGCACCAAAAGCAAGGTTGATTTTGAGAACATGGATCGTCGCCTTGGAATTGGTGACGCTCTGACTTCTATTGAGCATGAACTTGCGGCTGGCTTGACCGGCCCGGATCAGCGATATCTCATGAGGAGATGGTATGCTCAAGCATTATTGAAGTACGGACCTCGACCGGAACCAGGAAAACAGACTCAGGCGCACGGTTTGTTGCAGACTCGGATTCAGCATTTGGACAGCAAAGGTGATAGGAAAAAGGAATTAATTCATGGGTATTTGAAGGATTACAGGAAGGCAGTCCCGTCAGTGCCTAGCCAAAACCAGTTTGGAAAGCTTGTCCGTTACGAGTCAATGTTCCGTCACTTGACAATTTATGGGGATAAGTTGAAGGAACGTTATTTAATTGGGCAAGCAATTGAGGATATTGAAAAAAAGTACGAACATTTGAAGGGTTGGAAGCCTTTGAGGTCGTTCAAACAGGAGAGAAAGTATTTGCAAGAAAAAGGCAAGCATAATACGCCTGAATTCTTATACGCGTTGCTCAATGGCACTCTTGAGGACCTTGCAGTTCACGCAGAATATCATAAGAATAAATTCTTGAGAATGGTGCGCCAGACTGGCCAAAGAGAATTGGAAAAGTTCATGTCAGAGGTGTATAAACTCAGATGACAAACGCCATAGCTCTTTTTGACACTGATAAAACTCTGCTTGACATCACGACTCTGGTTGAGAAAGCATTTAACGACGCGTTGTTTGAGCATGTCAGGAGACGATTTAAGTTCACAACTCTTCCACGTGATAAATATGTTGGTGTCAGCATGATGAAAATTTATTTGAGTTGTTTGGAGAGTCTTTTTGGGACTGGCGCAGAGCATTATGGGCCTCATACTTGGGCAGATGTGAACGCATCTTATGAAAGGAATCTAGTTGATATGCTTGAAACGCAGAAAAATACACGAAAATACTTATGCCCCGGAGTGATCGGCTTCTTGGAAGCTTTAAAGGCAGAGGGAATTCCAAGGGGAGTTTATTCTGGCGCGCCAAGCGGAGTTCATCAGGCAGCGCTTCAGGCAACTGGACTTGAATCATACTTTGACGTGCGTGCTTCAGGAGAGTATGCGAAAACTCGTGCCGGTCTGATAAAAAACTGTCATGATCAACTCAGGAGACGAGGAGTTCAGGTTGGGAAACAAAGAGTTGTGGTTTTTGGTGACGCTCCAACTGATGCTGAGGCTGCGAACGAGTATGGTGCTGTAAGCGTGACTGTCAGCGGCAAAAGCATGTTCACTCATGACGAGATTAAGAAATCCTCACCTAAATTTGTTTACGGCTCTTTCGAAGATCATCAAAGAATAATGAGAGACTTGTTCAGAGTTGAGTGATCATACCAGCATCAACAACATTGCTTCCTGCATCTCGATGATTATTTGCGTGATACGTGCTATGTGGTGGTAAGCGACATGATCTGCTTTAGGTTGGGTAAATAGTTCATCGACCTGTTGTTCGATTTTGTCGTATGCAACTGCATTTTCTACGGCCTTTGCCTTGCTGGACGTCTTGAAGACTTTGTAGACGTTTTCGAATAGCGTGTTTGTTTGCTCAAGTATCGACATGATGCGCTTATCTGCCTTGTTTTCTTTTAGCAGTCGCGTGCTTAGTCTTTTGTATTCATCCCCAAGGAACTCCAGATTCATCAGGATGAAATAGTATGCGGTGGTATGTTCGGGCGAGCTGTGCATTCCTTTGTTAACTATGCGTTTGCAGAAATTTGCGTATTTGTTGATGCTTATTTCTCTGAATTGTATGCTCTTAAGTTGTTCCAGATCATTTTTCTTGAGCGCATTGACCATCGTATCAAGAGTGTCATGAATGAGAAGGAATAGTCTGTTGAAGACGTTTGTAAACTCATCTGGTGCTGGCTTGCTGATTTGCCTGATTATACAACTGTTTTTGTCTTGTTTGACTATGTCATATCCTGTGAATTCTGGAATGACGCTTTGCACGATTTGAACATATTCTGGAGCGTCGTAGAAGATTTCAACTTCATCATATCCTTTCAGGTAGGCCGCGCAAATGCTTCTTCGTTTGAGCTTTGGTTGGTTGCGTAGGTCGAGGTTGCATTTTTTGCCTTCGCTGTCTTTGCCTGTGCTGACGACGAGCTTGTTGCCTTGTTCTTCGACATCTAATTCGTCGCCTTTCAGAACGTTGTACTTAAGTGCCCATTTGCGGGGGAGCGAGATTAGTTCTGTTGACTCAGCAATTTGGATGACTTTGCGTTTCATTATCTCCCCTCCGGCAGTGCCGAATTTTGTTATATAAAGCATATAAGTATATAAATCTTTCCCGATTAAATAATTTTCAATGGTCTTTTGAAAGT
>JACQMY010000005.1 GCA_016203305.1 Candidatus Woesearchaeota archaeon | reverse complement strand
TTTTGTTTTAATTCTTTGTCCATGGTTGCTATGATATGATTCTCATCTGCTTTCTCAAGTAATAATTTGTCAGTATGTCCGCCTGATGTCGCGATTATTTGCATTTGTTTGGTTAACAATATTGTTTTTGCTAGTTTTGCTGCTGTTCCTTCTTTTCCTCCGCGCGCGATTACCGTGTCGAGTTCTTCGAGTGTTCTGTCTAGTACTGCTTCTATGTGGCCGCTTGTTAGTATTCTGTCTAGTTCTGCGTGTATGTCTACTTTGTTTTTTGCTGCTTCGATCAGAAAGTTTGTGTCTAGGATTATTGTTTTCATTTCTTCTTCCTTCCGCCTTCGTCCTAATTCCTATATCCTAACACTTAAGTTCTTCTGTATACCCACGCGCCTATGCTTGTTATAATGTTGCTGTATAGTATGAATGCGAATGTCATGTCGAGTACTATTGCCATTCCTTCGATATTTCGTGTTAATAGCGTGAACACGACTGCTGCTGTTGCTAATCCTTTTGGTGTCATCAGTGTTAATAGCAGTATTTCTGATAGGTTGTTCTCTTTTCTCAGGCTTGCCCAGACTGCTAGGAATCTTATTGCCAGGTAGCTTGCGAAGAGCGCTGCTGATGTTAATAGAAATTGTTTGTTTATTGGCATGTTGATGGCTACTCCTGTTAGCATGAAAACCAGTATGTATAGTATTTTTGTTAATACGCTTTCTATTCCTAGTATGGTGATTTTTTCTTTGACGTACACGTTTCCAAAAAACAAACCTAGTGCTGTTACGCTTAACACGCCGCTGCCTCCCAGGTTTTCCGCTAATACGTAGGCTAGTAGTGCTGCTACTATCACTGCTAGTGGTGAGTAAACTTCTGCGTAGGCGTGTTGTACGAGCTTAAACAGGATGAGTCCCACAAATACTCCTGTTCCTAGTCCTATTATTATGTTTAGCACAAATGGCGTTAATTGTGCTGTTATTATCTCACTGATGACTGGTGTTTTGATGTTTTTCATTAAGTCAAGGACTATGAATGGGAGGATTAGCGTGATTGGTGTGTTGAAGATGCTTTCAAGTTTTGCGATTGTTACTGCTTTCGATTTTACGTTCAGGTGCATGAGTGCTTCGCTGCTTGTTCCTGTCATTATTGCCGCAAACAGTAGGCTGCTCCACCAGGGTATTGCTAGTACGTAGTGGCTTGTTATTGTGAATAACACTAGGATGAAAACTGTGAAGATGAATGTTAGTCTTGTTGCTTTGAGTGAGAAGATGTCTAGTTCTCTTAGTCTTAGTCTTGCGGTTCCGTCAAATACCACCAAAGCAAGCGCTAGTATGCTTAGGCTTGCTAGGAAGACTTCTGGTATTTGTACTAATGGCGCTCCTTGGAATTCTAGTTTTCCAAATGCTAGTCCTACTAGTATGAGAAGTAGCATGTCTGGTATTTTTAGCAGTTTTCCTATCCAGCTGCATAAAACTCCAATGAATAGGAATACTGCTATTGTTGTAATGATGAGGAGTGCTTCTTGCATATGTCTTTTCTGTCCTCATCATTTATAAACATTTGTTACTCCTCATTCTTCATCCTTCCGCCTTCGTCCTACAGCACGAGTTTGTAGCTTGTAGTCGGTAGTGCGTAGTACTACAAACTACTGACTACAAACTACACACTACTTACTACAACCTAATACCTTCGTCCTTCATCCTGTCAATAATAGCCACTCCCCAACAGCTACAAGCTTTTATATAGCGTAAGGCGTGTTTTCTTGGCATGGTGCAGTACAAGTCCGTCTTGAAAGATGCAATGGTGAAAATTCTTCCAACTGTGGAAGAGCGTCAGAAGGCTTTGAGTGAGGTAAATGTTTTTCTGAAGGAGTTGAATTCTGAATTGAAGCGTGTGCGTGTGAAAGCTGTTGCTGTTCTTGGTGGTAGTTATGCTAAGGACACTTGGCTTTCTGGTGATTATGATGTTGATGTTTTCGTTAGGTTTGATCTTGCTCATAAGGCTGAGAATTTGTCTGACTTGTTGGAGCGTGCTTTGAAAAAGTGGCATCATGAACGTATTCATGGCAGCAGAGATTATTTTTGGGTGCGTAATGGTATTCGTTATGAGATTGTTCCTGTGCTTAACATAAGGCGTGCTTCTGATGCTGAGAACGTGACTGATTTTTCTCCTTTGCATGTTGCTTGGGTTAACAAGAATGGCTCAAAGTTGAAGAATGATATTCGTTTGGTGAAGAAGTTTTGTAAGGCTTCTAGGTGCTATGGTGCTGAGAGTTATATTCGTGGGTTTTCCGGTCATGTTGTTGACGTTCTTGTTGTTTATTATGGTGGTTTTGTTCCTTTGTTGAAGGCTGCTTCTAAGTGGGTGCCTAAGGTTGTTGTTGATGTTAACAGGGTGTATAAGGGTAAGGCTTTGTTGGTTTTGAATAAGAGTAAGACTGAGGGTCCTTTGGTTGTTGTTGATCCTGTTCAGCCTGCGCGTAATGCTGCTGCTGCGTTGACTTTGGTGAATTTTGACTGTTTTGTTTCTGCCGCGGAGAAATTTTTGAAAAAGCCAAGCTGTGACTTTTTTGTTGAGCATGGTGTTGATGCTGCTGTTCTTGCGAAGAAAGGGTATCTGGTGTCTGTTGAAGTTGCTACTTTAGATGCTAAGGAGGATGTTGCGGGTGCTAAGTTTGTGCGTGCTTTTGAGCACATGCGTGATGCTTTGTCTGATTTTGGGGTTAAGGATTCTGTTTGGGTTTGGGATCGTAAAGGAGAAGGTAAGTGGTTTTTTGTGTTGAAAACTAAAGAGCTTTCTGCCGTGTTTGACTGGCCTGGTCCTCCTGTTAAGCTTGTTGATGCTGTTAAAAAGTTCAAGCAGGTGTATAAGGGGACTTTTGTGCGTGCCGGTCGTGTTTGGGCTAAGGTCAAGCGTGATGAGCGTAAGCCAGAGCAGGTTGTCAGGCGTGTTTTGCAGGATGAATTCGTGCGTTCAAGGATAAAGTCCGCTCGTTTGATATAATTCTTCTTCCTTCGTCCTGATGCCCACAACCTAACGCCTAATACCTTCTTCCTGCGCTCTACTTCCTAATGCCTGCACCCTTCATCCTATAACCTACTCACTGCAAACTACTTACCGTGAGCGCGATATCCTTTTATGATGCGTGTTTTTTGTTGTTTTCATGAAGGTGTTTGATAAGCTGGTTGGTTTTTTGTCTGAGCGTTTGGAGAGTTCTGGTTCTGCTGTTTTGCTTGGTTCTCATGAGCGTATGGCTTTGCGTAAGGATGCGTTTTTTCCTTTGGTTGCGCGTGAAGGTACTCTGGCTTTTGTTGATTCTGGTTCTGGCGAGGTGTTGTCTGGCGCTAATCTTGCAGTGAATTTTATTCGTTTGTATGGCGCCATTCATCCCGCTAATGGCCAAAAGCTAACAGCTGGCAGCCAAGAGCCAATGGCCAACAGCCAATCTTCGTCCTTCATCCTTCGTCCTTCATCCTCTGATCAAGGAACATTGAATAACGAAAAACGCATGGCGCGAATAATGCGCGAGTTTGTTCTTGCTGTTGTTGGTGTTAAGAAGGACTTGGACTTGGCTTTTGAGGCAGTGTTGTTTACTGTTGATGGTGTTGTTGTTGAGCGTTGGTTGTTTGATGCTTTTGCTTCTGAGCTTTGTTGGGGTGGTCATCGGGCTGAGCCTTCTGCTGTTGTTGGTAATGTTCGTAAGGTTTTGGAATTCCGTCTTGCCGCTGAGTTGTGTGAGCATTTGCCTGCTGGATCTGTTCTTGTGCGTGATGGGGACTTGGAAGCTTCTGGTCAGTTGCAGGAGTCTGCTCGTTCTGCTTTGGTTAGTGCTGGTCAGAGTCATGGCGTTGTTGTTCTTGGTGTTTCTAAGACTTCTACTTTGTGTACTGATTCTGGCAATAGCGCTTTGGTTGCCGTGCAGCGTTTGGCTCCTTCTGGCAGGTGGGGGTTTTATGCTGGTGGCAGTGTTGGTTTTGTTAAGTTGCATCCTTCTTCTCGTTATGTTTTTCGGTGTGACGTTTTGCAGCATGATCGGGAGCGTTTGGATGCTGCATTTGGCTCGCTTGCTGCTAACAGTCGTGATCCTGCTTTTTTGGGGTATCCTTTTGGTTTGGTCGATGCTGACAAGTTTGCTCAGGTTACTAAGGAAGAATCTGCCTCTTTGCGCGTTCGTTTTGCCGTTTTGAGCAAGAATGCTTTTGTTGCTGCTCAGCATGCTGTTGATGCGCATGATGTGTTGAACTTGCTGTGATCTGTTGGTAGTTATAGCGAATTCATTTGATTACGGAACTTTTCACCTGTTTGAATGATTGGTGAACGATGCACAATGAATTTGCTATCCAGCCGATCCATGCAAAGTTCCATTATTTCATGGATCGGCCATACTATGTTTTTAATACAGGCATTTGTTTGTGAGGTAAAAAAGGGAGGTGTTAGTATGTCTGGTAAACTTGGCCATTATGCGTTTTTAGCAGGTGTTATTCTTGCTGTTCTTGCAGGGGTGGTTCCTGGTTTGTGGTCTGTCAAGGTTATTTGGGTGCTTATGGCGCTTGGTGTCTTGGTTGGCTTGTTGAACATTACTGCTAAGGAGACTTTGGAGTTTTTGGTTGCCATTAGCACGTTGGTCATCACTTCAGGCGGTGCTTCTGTCTTGTTGAAGCAGTCTTTGATGGCGTCGATTGTTGTTGGCAACATTCTGGCTTTTGCGGCTCCAGCTGGCTTTATTGTTGCTGTTAAGACTATTTGGCAGCTAGAAGCAGATTAGTTTTTGTTTTCTTTTTTACCTTTTTCATTCATCCTAATTCCTACAACCTAACGCCTAATACCTACAACCTAATACCTTCTTCCTTCGTCCTAATCCCTTCCGCCTTCATCTTGTAATCTTATTTGTTTGCTGTCTTGTGTCAAGAACCACCTGCTAAAGCAAGGTGGCGTGAATGATAAATGGAGCACGAACATCATCCGGTGGTTCTTGAGCACACTCGGAAATCCCGCGCTCCTCCACGAGCTAAAGCAAGTGGATTCCGCGCAGGGATTTCCGATGTTTGAATGGTGAGACGAATGCTTCAACTGGATTGTTGGGGTTTAGATTCATCTCGCGTGTTAGTGAGAGTATTTCGCTTGCTAGTTTTCGTTCTTCTGTTGTTCCTTGTGTGCGTATGTCGTTGAGCGTTTTCAATTGTGCTCCGAGGAGTTGTGAGTTTGCTTTTTCCAGGCCAGTTAGTTTTGTTTCAATAGCATGGGTGTCCACGCCTTCGTGTATTAGCTTTTCTTGGTTGATTAGTATGTCATTGCGTATTTGTTGTACGTAACTTCTAAGAGCTAGATAGTGTTTTGCAACGTCTCGTAGTTGTTTTAGTGCTGTTATTGTGTCAGGTGCGGCGTAGAATTGTTCTTGTGCGTCAAGTAGGGGGTTTAGCAATGGCACTAGTGATTCAAGTTGTTGTTCGAGTGTTTGGCTTGCAGTCATTGCGCCGGTTGTTGTTGTCTTGACTAGGAACATGAGTGCAAGTAGTCCTACAATGCTTACCGCTGCTATTATGAAGACTCGCATGGTTTTGAGTAGAGTGTTTCCTATAGATAACTTTGAATAACCCTTATTTTATCCTTTGCATTCAAAGTTTTCTTAGAGAATTTTGACAAAATTTATGGATTTTCAAAATCCTCTATACTAATTTGTAGCTCATTCCTCTGGAGTAATTACACATTTTTTTAAAGCAAGCCAGTGTTTGTGTCGTTATGGCAAGACGTTTAGCTGCGGAGGTTGTTCCTATGCGTGATTCAAAAATTGGTCATTGGGCATTTTTAATTGGTGTTGTGTTGGCTTTGATTGCGGGCTTGGTGCCTCAATTGCAGACTCCTAAGATTTCTTGGGTTTTGGTTTTGTTGGGCTTGTTGGTCGGCTTGTTGAACGTTACTGCTAAGGAAACCCAGGAGTTTCTTGTTGCGACGATTGCGTTCGTCATTGCTGCTGATGCTGCTGGTGACTTGATCCAGTTGGGTGTTGTCGCTGCAGTGATGGTTGGCAACATTGTGACGTTTGTCTTCCCAGCCTCTCTTGTGGTCGCGTTCAAGACCATCTGGCAGTTGGCTTCTGAGGAATAAACCGCGGGGTTCCAAAGGGGGCGGCGGTTTAGCCCCCTTTGCACAATTCATAAAGTTTTTAAACATTTATTTTTTCATCGGAAAAGTGACTTAAAAGTGAACTACGATAGACGTTTTGTTGAAGCAGCCGCGGGGTTCCAAAGGGGCCGGCGGTTAAGGCCCCTTTGCGCAGTTTCTAGTATGGAGTGATCTGAAGTGAACTACGATAGACGTTTTGTTGAATCAGTGAATGAAAAAAAAGACGAGCCTCAGTTTCCATTCTTTGGTTGTTTTATGTTGGCCGGGCTCGTTGTGTTCCTCGCGCTCGTGCTCGGTTAGCGACATATAGCGCGCATGTGAGAATGGTGAGCATTCCGAGGTAGCCTGCGATTTCTGCGATTAGTCCGTGTTGTGCAGGAATTATTTCTGGTGGCGTTATTGTGTTTTCTACTGGTGTTCTTAGTATTTCTCGTGCTTGTATCGCTTCTGCTGGTGTTATGCGTCGGTATCTTTCGAGGCAGTTGACTTTTGTGGTCAGGATGCGTTTGGTTTCGTTGTCTGCTTCTCTGACTGCTTCTCCGAGTCTGCCGTGTCTTACCACTTCAAGGGTTTCTGCTATGTCTTCGTGAACGTCTTTGATTGCGTAGGGTCCGACGCAGCCGTATCGTGCTCCTCGTTCTGTTCCGTCTTCCCATTGGGCTCTTCCATTGGCTGTTGTTCTGCGCACTCCATAGAGGTGTCTGTTGAGCGCCGCGAATTCGTTGCTGAATGCTGTTCCAAGGATGTGTTCGTCGTGGTGGGTGAACTCATGGGTTATGTGAGCGTCCAGACTGGGGAGGTCGCCGGTGAAGATGATGATGTGGGGCGTGGGTTGTTCTTGGTACCATCCAGCCACGCAGTGGCGTTGTCCGAGGAGGAACTGGTCGGGAACGAGGTAGACTGGGCAGGGATTTACCGCGGGCATTTTACTGAGTGCTTGTTCTATTGCGAGGAGGGTTCCTCTGGTTTTTTCTCCTCTGACGACAACGCCGTATTGGTTTTTTATGTTGTGCTCGATGTCTGTTGTGTCTGGTCTTGCTGGCGTGTCTGGGAGTCCTGGCAGCCTTGCTTCGTATTGTAGGATTGTTTCTTCTCTGCCTAACTCTTGTGGGTTTGGGTGTCTTGGCAGTCTGTTGAGTTCTTGTTCGAGTTGTTCAATTTCTGGTGTTCTGGTTGGTGGGTTTACTCTCGGCTCTGGTCTGGGTTCTGGCCTTGATTCTATTACGCGTATTGGAGTGTCTTGTGGTTTTCCAGCGCGAAAATAGGGTCTTGGCGTGCTGCATCCTGCAAGTAGGGTTGCTGTTAATAGTGTTTCCAGCGCGCGTTTCATACAGTGGTATCTGGTGTAATTGATTTATAAAACTTTCCATAGTAACCACTCTTCAATGGTTACATGCATGTCGGAATGCCACCAGTCTGATATAACTGGTGGTATTGCTTGCGCAAACCACAATAGGGTGGCATTCCGAGCATGCTCAAGAACCACCGGTGACCCTCGCTTCGCTCGGGGACACCGGTGGTTCTTGACAGAACAATATTCACATTCATGGTGTGGTCTACATACTGCCAACCATCTTCTTCCGCCCTACTCTCATCCTAACCTTTCACGCCACTATTTTTTCCAACTCGTCTTCTTTAGAAATTTCTATTGGTGTCTCGACTATTGTGTTTTTTTTGAGCCTGATCCGCATGAGTGGCTGATGTTTTTGTGGCTTTTAATTCTTATTATATAATTTCTACAAACTAGTCTTCGTCCTACCTCCTTCGTCCTACAACCTACATCCTAATATTTACCCGCCCGCACTGCTATACTTTCTTAATGAATAACTCCATGCTGCTAGGGATATTATGAAGAATGCGATGGTTGGCAGTATCATTGTTGCCAGTCCTTTGATTGTTGTTCCGTGTAGGAGTGTTTGTGCTGGGAATGTTGCGCTGATAGCGAGGGGGAATAGGAATGTTATTACAAATTGTACTCCTGTGCCGTATACGTCTGCTGGGTATCGTGCGAAGTCCAGGAATCTTTGGAATAGGTTGTTTAGCGCTTCATTTTTTACTGCTATGATGCTTCCTGCGCTGATTAGTGTGTATATGCTTGTCATGAAAACTAATGCTGTGAATATCAGTATGAAGTATAGAAATATGTTTATGCTTAGTGGTATGTTGAGCTTTATCGCGCTGTACGTTACTAGTGCTGTTCCGAGTAGTATTTCTGCTAGTCCTTCCCAGTTTACGCTTATCGATAGCAGGTATAGCCAGCTGTTGTAGGGCTTCAGCAAGTATTTGTCTAGGTTGCCGAATTCTACTGCTATGTGGACGTTCCAGAAGATGTCTATTGCGATGTTGGTAGTTAGCCCCATTATTATGATGAATGTTCCTTGGAATAGTAGGAATTGTTCAAAGCTCCATCCGGGGATTCCTTGTGTGTTTGCGTAGATGAAGATGGCTACTAATGGCCCTACTAGGTCTCCTATTATTTTTGCTAGGCATATTGCGATGAAGTTTGCTTTGTACGCGAATGCGTTGCTTAGTCTTATTGCGAACATTGCTCGTGCGAGTTTTGGGTATTTCATAGTCCTACTACTGCTGCTTTACGCATTGCTTTTCTGCTGACGATGTAAATGAGTGTGTATAGTACGACTACCCATGCTGCTTGTGCTAAGAGCGAATGGCCAATCGCTATTCGTTGTTGGTATAGTAGTATTGGCACGCTTCTGATGTATTGGAATGGCAGATATGCGGATATTTCTTGTAGCCAGGGCGGAAAGAATGCTAGTGGTATGAAGCTTCCCCCGAAGAATGCTACTATTATTCTGCGTGCTCTTCTCAGGCCCGTGATTTTTTTCATCCAGAATGCCGCTAATCCTAGGAGGAATGCGAGGCCGAAATAGAGTAGGAATGCAAAGAAGAGGCTTAGGGCAAATCCTAGAAACACCATAAGTGGTGCTATTGGCAGTTTGAAGAACAGGAATCCAATAATAAAGACTGGTATCATTTGTGTGAGTATGTTGTACGCGTTTAGTCCTAGTTCAAAGCTGAAGCACGAGCTGATGTATCCGAATGGTTTGATGAGGTTTTTTACAAGGTCTCCTTTGATTATGTCGTGTTCTATCCATTTGTCCATTTCGCTCCAGGTGAAAAAACCAACAATCATTGAGAGGACGTAATAGCTGACTAGTTCTTCGAATGTGAATCCTCTGATTAGTGCTTGTCCCGTGTGTGCGTAGATTGATTTCCATAGGTAATAATAGATGACCAGCGCGAGTGGTGTTGCTGCTACTGCTGCTACCACTTCCCACCTGTAGCGCGTGGCTACTTTTATTCCCATTATTGCCATTCCTTTGTGCGCGTTTATGTTCATCTTCTTCCTTCCACCTTCATCCTAATTCCTACAACCTTCTTCCTAACATCTACAACCTAATACCTATTCTCTGTATATCTTCTTGATTATTTCTTCTATTGGTGGATCGCTGACTGTTATGTCCGCCACGTCGTATTGTTTTAGTAGGTGGCTGATGAGTGTTTGTATTGGTGTGGTGCGCGTGTCTAGTTCGAGTTGTATTTTGTATGGGGTTTTCGTTAGTACTTTGCATCCTTTGTGGCTGAATGTTTTTACTTGTTCTGAGAATGTTATGTCTATGTGTTTGTCTGTGAAGTATTTTTTCTTGATTGCTTCTAGCGGGCCGTCATAGATGATGGTTCCGTGGTTGATTATTATTATGCGCTTGCATAATTTTTCAATGTCTTGCATGTCGTGGGTTGTTATGATGAATGTTGTTTTTTGTTTCTTGTTTAGGTCTAGTATGAACTCGTGCAGTTTTTCTTTGCTGATCAGGTCTAGTCCTATTGTTGGCTCGTCTAGGAATACTAGTTTTGGGTTGTGTAGTAGTGCTTGTATTACTTCGCACCTCATGCGTTCTCCTAAGCTTAACTCGCGTGTTGGTTGTTTTGCTATGTCCTCTGCTTCTAAAAGCTTGATCAAGATTTGTTTTCTTTCTTCAAACTCTGCTGCAGGTATTGCGTACAGGTCTTTGCTTAGGTGAAAGCTGTCCAATGGCGGTAAATCCCAAAATAGTGTTGTTTTTTGCCCAAAGACTGCTCCGATGTGTTGGACATATTTTACTCTGTTTTTCCAGGGCTGCATTCCTAGTATGGTGGCTTCTCCTGAGTCTGGCCATAGTAGGCCGCAGAGTATTTTGAGGCAGGTGCTTTTGCCTGCTCCGTTTGGCCCTATTAGTCCTACGATTTCTCCTTCTTTTATTGTGAAGTTTACGTTGTTTAGCGCTTCTTTTGTGGTGGTTTCTGGTCTGAGGAAGCTTTTGATCGCTTCCTTTAGTCCTTGGCCTCGTTTTACTGTCGTGAAGGTTTTGCGTAGGTTTTTTACGTCGATGATGTTCATGGCGTGTCCTCTTCGGGTCACTTAGAAAAGAAAAGTTGCGACCTATCTGTCATCATTGGAAAAGTGCTCTGCTTTTTATGCTTTGCGTACGTACTTTGACAGGTTGAAGGTATAGGTGGAAGGACGAAGAACGTCTATCTTCTCCCTTCTTCCTAATTCCTACAACCTAATACCTTCTTCCTTCCGTCTTCGTCCTTCTTCCTACAACCTGCGTCCCACAGCCTTCGTTCTTCATCCTAATGCCCAATACCTTCTTCCTTCATCCTTATTCCTACTTCCTAATGCCTTCCGCCTACATCCTAATGCCTACACACTACCAACTAATAGCCAACAGCAACCTTTAAATATATTCTCGAGTTGATAAGTGTATCAAAGGGGTGTAGTATGCATAGTTTACGTCTCTCGGACCGTTCCAAGCAGTTTGTTTTGTGGTTTAATGAGGTTGGAATAGAGGATGTTGGTATTGTTGGTGGTAAGAACGCTTCTCTTGGTGAGATGTATCAGAATCTTTCCAAGCGTGGTGTGAAGGTTCCGAATGGTTTTGCGGTTACTGCTCATGCGTACCAGTACTTGTTGGAAAAGTCTGGTGCGTTGCCTGCTTTGAAAGCAGCATTAAGGGGTGTTAATGTTCGCAATGTTGGCCAGCTTGCGGAAGCTGGTAGAAAGGCGCGTGATGTTATTTTGCATTGTGAGTTTCCTCCTGACTTGAGGGTGGCTATTACTGAGGCTTATCATCGGTTGTGTAAGGAATATCGGATGAAGGATTCTGATGTTGCCGTGCGTTCTTCTGCTACTGCCGAGGACTTGCCTGAGGCTTCTTTTGCCGGCCAGCAGGAAACTTTCTTGAACGTTCGTGGTGTTCATGAGTTGTTGGACTCGTGCAGGCGTTGTTTTGCTTCTTTGTTTACAAATAGGGCGATTGCTTATCGTGCTGAGAAGGGTTTTGATCATTTTAAGGTTTACTTGTCTATTGGTGTTCAGAAGATGGTTCGTTCTGATCTTTCTTGTAGTGGTGTTATGTTTACGCTTGATACTGAGACCGGCTTTCCTAACGTGGTGTTCGTTACTGGGAGTTATGGTTTGGGTGAGAACGTCGTGCAGGGTGCTGTTAATCCTGATGAGTTTTTCGTTTTCAAGCCTACTTTGCGTCAGGGTTTCACGCCGATTATTGATAAGCGTTTAGGTGAGAAAGCCACCAAGATAATTTATGCCGAGGAAGGCAGTAAGACCATCAAAAAGGTCGATACTCCTATTGAGGAGCGCGAGAAGTTTTGCTTGTCTGATGCGGAAGTTCTGACGCTTGCCGAGTGGGGGATGGATATTGAGGATTATTATACAAAGAAGCGTGGTGTTTGGATGCCTATGGATATTGAGTGGGCCAAAGATGGTCGTAGTCATGAATTGTTTATCGTGCAGGCTCGTCCTGAGTCTGTGCATAGCAGGCGTGATCGTACTGTTTTGGAGGAGTATAGATTGTTGCAGAAGGGCAAGGTTCTTGCTGTTGGCAAGAGTGTTGGCAACAAGATTGCGCAAGGCCCTGCTCATGTGATTAAGGATGTGCGTAATATTAAGGATTTCCAGAAGGGCCAGGTTCTTGTTACCGAGATGACCGACCCGGACTGGGTTCCGATCATGCGTATTGCTTCTGCGATCGTTACTAATCGTGGTGGCAGGACTAGTCACGCTGCTATAGTTTCTCGCGAAATTGGTATTCCTTGTATTGTTGGTACCAATGATGTTACTGAGAAAGTTAAGAGTGGTCAGAAAATTACTGTTTCTTGTGCTGAGGGCGAGCATGGTGTTGTGTATGAGGGCTTTTTGAAGTTTAAGGTTGACCGTGTTGACATAAAGCATATTCCTCGTCCTAGGACTAAGGTTATGATGAACATTGGCAATCCTGATGAGGCTTTTGAGCTTAGTTCCCTGCCTAATGATGGTGTCGGGCTTGCGCGTGAGGAATTTATTGTGAATGAGTACATTAAGATTCATCCGATGGCGCTTGTTCATTTTGATCTTGTTAAGGATGCAGAAACTAGAAAGGAGATCGAGCGTTTGACTGTCGGCTATAAGGATAAGCGCGATTTTTTTGTTGACAAGCTTGCTCAGGGTGTTGCGACGATTGCTGCCGCGTTTTACCCGCGTGATGTCATTTTGCGTTTTAGCGATTTCAAGACTAATGAATATGTGAATTTGATTGGGGGGAAGTACTTTGAGCCTAAGGAAGAAAACCCTATGATTGGCTGGCGTGGCGCGTCGCGTTACTATAAGCCTGGCTATAAGGAGGGTTTTGCTTTGGAGTGCAAGGCTATCAAGCGGGTTCGTGATGATTTTGGGCTTACTAACCTTAAGGTTATGATTCCTGTTTGCAGGACTCCTGAAGAGGGCAGAAAGGTGTTGCAGGTGATGAAGGATAGTGGTTTGCCTCAGGGCAAGAATGGCTTGCAGGTTTACGTTATGTGCGAGATTCCTAGCAATGTTGTTCTTGCTGATGAGTTTTGCAAGATTTTTGACGGCTTTAGCATTGGTAGTAATGACTTGACGCAGATGACTCTTGGTGTTGATCGTGATAGTGAGTTGTGTGCTGACATTTTTGATGAGCGTAATGAGGCTGTTAAGCGTATGATTCAGCACGTCATTACTGTTGCCAAGGAGCACAAGCGTAAGATTGGCATTTGTGGTGACGCGCCGAGTACATATCCAGAATTCGCCGAGTTCTTGGTTGACTGCGGGATAGACAGCATTAGTTTGTCTCCTGACGCGCTTGTTAGGACAACTTTAGTTATAGCCAATCATGAGAAGAAGCGGAGGAAGTAGTTGTTGGCTGGTTGCCAATAGCTAACGGCCAATGGCGAGTCGTGATTTGACCAAACTGTTCGAGGAGGAGGACAAGGTTGTCGCTTCTATTCGTGAGATTTCTCAGTCTTTGCTCGATTTGAGTGATTTTACGCTTGCAAAGTCTGCTGTTGAGCTTGCCAAGGCAGAGGTTGTTGGCAAGCGTTTGCGTAATGCGTGTGACTTGATTAATGAGGAGTTGCATGGCGCGCGAAAAAAGCTTGGTGTTCTTTTATCATCTGCGAAAAAGGTGAAGTTCAAGGGCAGGGATCGTTTGTTGCACGAGATGGAGGACGAGTTATCTTTGATTCATGGTGATGTTGAGGCTATCGGCACTATTGCCGAGTCTTTTTACAAGGCTGAAAGCAGGGAGATTGCGTTTGAAAACATGAACAAGCATTATGCCGAGCTCATGCAACATGTTTTGGATTTGATGGGCGAAGAGTCCTCTTTAGGAAAATAGTTTCTTGCGAACTACACGTTAATGATGACAAACATTTATAACCTGCAAAACGATTTATTTTACCTATGGCACAAAGAGGGCGTCCTGTTAAGTCTGAGATTAGGCAAAACATTATCGAAATGTTGAATGTGACCGGGCCGATGTATGGTTATAAAGTGCACAAATTCTACAACGAGTTGTTTCCTGCGTGTACGAGAGAAAACATTTACTATAATTTGCGTAAGGGTGTGAAGCTTGGCGAGTTTGAGCTTGCTGAGGTTCGTCAGGAGAAGGGCGAGTATAGTTGGGGTTCGATGGTTGAGAAGAAGTATTACAAGCTCGGTCCAAAAGCGGCTCCTAGAAATGATGCCAAGGTTAAGGACTTTTTCGAGAAGCTAAAACCAAAGAAGGACCGATAATATTCTTCCTACGTCCTAAAACCTAATGCCTTCGTCCCATTCAAGACCGTCTCTGGGACCGTCCCAGGACTACTTGTTCTCGTCCATGCTCTGCAAAACAAGCAAGTCTTGATTTGTTAGCTTTTCTTTGTTTTTGAGTTTTTGCATGACTTCGTGTTGTAATTCTGATAGTTTTTTCTGTCTTTGTTTTGCTTCTTTGTGTCTGCTGTCTTGTTCTTTTGTGTATGATCGTTTGCGGTGTTCTTCGAGCGGTTTTACCTTTTCGTTGAATTCTTTTTTCACATTTCCTATTTGCGCGTTAAGTTCGTTTTCTTTTTTCTTGAGCTCGTCTACTTCTTTGCTTAGTTTCATTAGTTGTTCATGTTTGTGTTGGCTTTGTTTTGCTTTTTCTTGTATTTGTGCGTGCAAGCTGTCTGCTTTTTTCTTTAGTTCTGCTATTTCTCCTCCTAAGCTGCTTGCATGCTCATACAAACCTGCTGCTTTTGCGCCGTGTTGGTATTCTTTTTTGAGTTCATTGAGGACTTTCATCATTTTTTGTTCTTTTGAGAAATCGATTACTTCTGTTTGGATTTTGTACTCGAATGCTTCTATTTGTTTTTTGAGATAGCGTGGGTCTTTTGTTGGCTTGACTTCTTTTTTCTCTCCTATTACGTGTTTGTGTTTTGTTATTTTTGCGCGTAAATCTGCTGTTATTGTTGCTCTTTGTTCTTTTAGTTTTTTGACTTCGTCTGTTAGTGTGTTGCGTTCTGCTTTTAATTGTTTTATCTGTCCGATGTTTTGAGAAATGGTTCTGCCGAGGTTGTTTCGCTTGTCGAAGAGTTGTTCTTTTTGGTCTTTTAATTCATGTAAGCTCTCGCGTAATGTTTCGATAGTGCGAGATTCTCCTTGGTCTTGCTTCTCTTCAGGCATACGGTGCTCCTCGGCATGGTAAATTAAAATAAAAATTAGCCGAAGAGTGCGCTAAGTCCTGCAGCTGCTGCTTCTTCTGATTTCTTTTCGTCAGCTGCTGACTTTTCTTTCTTCTCTTCTTTCTTTTCGCCTGCTGGCGCTCCACCTGCTGGGGCTGCTACTGCTACTGGTGCAGCTGCTGCCTTTTTCATGGCTTCGTCGATGTTCACGCCTTCTAGTGCTGCGACAGTTGCTTTTACGCGTGCGTCGTCTGCTTTGACGCCTGCTGCATCTAGTACCTTTTTCAAGGTCGCTTCATCTACTTTCTTGCCTGCTTTGTGGATGACCAATGCGGCATATATGTATTCCATGTTCCTACCTCCGAACGTGATTTATTGAACTTGTAGTTTTCCTTCTTCTGCTACTGTTTGTGCTTCTCTGTATGCTTTTGCAAGCACGTCTTCTGTTAACTCTGGGCTTAGCACTCCTCCTTCGAGTGCGACTGCTTTTGCTTCGCGGAATGCTTTACTTAGTAGCGTGTCTATTGTGTCTTTTGCAGCCCATCCTATGTCTATTGCGAGGTTGAATGCTCCTCCTGCTGCTCCTGTGAGGTCGCTCATGAACTTCTTTTCGTCGACATCCAGGACGCTTTTTGGATAGATGATGCCTTTTTCGTACACGCATACTAGGTCCAGGCCGATTTCCATTGGCGTTATGCCTAGTCTTTGTAGCATGCTTGCGAGCTTGTCGTTTATTGGCTTGCCTTCTTTGACTACTGTTGTGTCTTCTTTGACTGCTACTTTGCCGCCTTCCACTCCTGCTTTGATTCCTAGTTGTGCGAATTCTGAGATGACTGGTCCTGGTGTGAATGGTGTTGGTCCTTTTGGAACTATTATGTCTCTTGGTGCTAGCTGTCCTGCTTTTGCTGCTGCTGGCGTCTTGCTTTTCTTGAGCGTTCTGAACAGTGCGAATGGGTTGTCTTTTGTGAACATTAATGCAGGCATGCCTTTGACTTGTTGTACTAGTTGTTCTCCATTTTCTAGCTTTAAGTCTTTCAACCCTTTTTGGATGAGGGTTTTTCTTGTCATGACGAGCTCGACTTTGCCGCGTAATTGTTTTTTCATTTGCAGCAGGCTGCTTGCTGGCAGGCTTTCCATGTTGAGGATGCCTATGATTGGGTATTGTTTTCCTAGGTCTAGTATTTTTTTTACAACTTTTTTCTTTTCTGGTGCTGCCTTTGTTGTTTTCATGCTGCACCTGGAGTTTCTGTTTTCTTGGCTCGTTTTGGCTTTGCCGGCGTTTTCTCTGGCGTGCCTTCTTCAGCTTTGCCTTCATCCTTTTTTTCTTCTTCCTTCTTCCTACGCCCTACGTCCTTAGTTCCTTCATCCTTTTTTTCTTCTTTGATAACTGGTTTCACTATTCCTTCGTTGGTTATTTTGACTGGTGGGCTCATCGTGAGCTTTAGCATGATGTTTCTGATGTTTGCTTGTTCTTCTGGTAGTTTTTGTACCACGCTGGTGTGTATTGCGCTGATGTTTTCTGCTACTTGTTCTTCTTTGATGTTTTGTGTTCCTACTGCTACTTTGATGCTTGGTTGTACTTTTGCTGATACTTTGACGGTTTTGCGTAACTTTTCTGTTAGTGTTTTGAGGTTTGCGTTTGGCGGTACTACGCATCCTGCTTTTGGGTTTGGCATCTTGCCTCTTGGTCCTAGTACTCGTCCGAAGGTTTTAGCCACGTCTGGCATGATGTTTGCTTGTGCGATGAAGTATGTGTGAGTTGCTGCTAGCTTTTTTACTGTTTTTTTGTCTGCTGCGTATCTTGGGAATTGGTCGTGTAGAATTACTGTGTCACAGCTTGTTTTTGCTTGTTCTGCGAGTTCTGGGCCTACTAGTGCTGCTATTTTGGTTGGTATTCCTCTGTCTGCTGGTAGTTGCACCCAGAGTTCTACTTGTTCTTCTGGTTTTTTAAGATCGAGGTCTCTTAGGTTGATGATTAGCTCGTAGGTTTGTTTGAACTTTTTCTGCGGTAGTTCGTTCAATGCTTTGATTGCTTCTAGGAACGTTGCCTTATCCATGAGTTATTCTCCCTCCCACCGAAGTGGTATAGTTGTTGGGATAACCTAAAACCACGACAGGTTATTTATAAAGCTTTCTACTTCCCAAACCTTCGTTCTCGTTCAGAATACTCTTTTATGTACGCTATTAGGTCTTCTTTTTCTAGTTCTGGCCAGTATTTTTCTACAAACATTAGCTCAGAATAAGTGCTTTGCCAAGGTAGGAAGTTTGAAGTGCGTTGTTCTCCTCCTGTTCTTATTATCAAATCCGGATCCGATTTTAGCCATAGGTGTTCTTTGATTGTATTCTCATTGATTTCCTCCACCTTTATCCTTCCGCCTTCTACCTCGCGCGCTATCTTTTGTACTGCATCTATGATTTCTTCCCTGCCTCCGTATGCGAAGGCCATGTTTACTCTTTTTTTTGTGTTGTGTTTTGTTGCTTCCATGACTTTTTTGCAGAGTTCTTGTAATTCCAGGCTTAACATTTGTGGTCTGCCGATTATGCTCCATCTTACTCCTTGTTTGTTTGCTTCCTCGAGGTTTTCAGGTTGCAATAATCGTTGTAATTCTGCCGTAAAAATTGCCATGATATAGTCTAGTTCTTCTTTTGGCCTGTTGAAGTTTTGAACAGATAGGCAGTATGCTGTTACTTCTTCTACTCCCAGTTCGTTGCACCATTGTACGAATGCTCTGAACTTTTGTGCTCCCCATTCGTGGCCTTTCCAGGGCTTGAGCATGAGGCGTTTCGCAAATCGTCTGTTTCCGTCAAGTATGATTCCTATGTGCCGCGGAGTTCGAGAAGGGGGCGGCGGTGAAGCCCCCTTCGGTATAAGTATTGAGTCATTTTTTCCGTTCATATGGGCTTCACTCCCCACTTGTCTGTTCGAACAAGTGTACGAATTGTTCTTGGCTTAGTTTTAGTCCTGCTTCGAGTGTTAGGTTTGCGAGTTTTTTTGCGCTTAGGTCTGGTCTTTCTTCTGTTTGAAACGCGAATAGTTGTTGTAGTGTGTGATCGCACAGATAGCCTTCGTTCATTCCTAATACTGCTGGTTTTGTTTTGTGTCGCACGGTCTTCTCGTTTAGGTTGACTGTTATTGTTTCGTTTTTGAGAACGTGCTCATCGTGGATAAAGCCGTGGTTTTTTAGTTCCTGTACGACTGCCGTGATAATACTTTGGCTGAGTCCTTTTGGTAGTGGTTGTATGTTTTCTGACAGTCGTTCTAGCTTGTGTGTTTTTCCCAAGTACTTTGTTACTCGTTGTCTGCTTCCCCAGGGGGTCCATTCATTCTCGACAAGATATGCGTATGGTTTTCCTTTGATGTTTTTCACTCGTACAAACATGTCCTAGGCACTATGGGTTCGATTTTTAAGTTTTGTGAATTTGTGTCGGCGGTATTCGGCCGCTAAGAATGCACGTAGGAAGTTTCTGGATTTTACGGTTTTGAAATGCCGAGTGTCGTGGGGGTGTAGACGCGTTCAATCGCGGTTGTCGTGTAGTAAGCGCGCACTGCTCTTTGGGTTAGTTCCTCAGGGGTTTGCACACCGAATTCAGTGAGAAGTGCGTTTGCCTCTTCGGGACGCGCATACGTTATAGTTGTTCTTTTGCGTCCATTTTGGACAGTTATCCATAGTTCCTTTTGGCCACAAATATCGACACGCTTGGCTTCAAGAATTTGTGTGTTCCAAGACCAGGCGGGATCACGGTGGTAGGGGAAAGGATGTCGTCCTTCTCTGTGCTGATTCATCTTACTTCAATTCTTTCGCTTCACTCTTAACTTTCTCTGCGTCTTTTGCTATGCGTTTTGCCGCTGCCGAGAGTGTCTTTCTTGTATCTGCGCCGTCTGTTTCGAGAATGAATCTTGGCACTTCTATTAGCGGGTGCTCGACTGCATAGGCTGCTATTTTGACGTGTTCGTCGTTGAAGAGTTCTTTTCGTAAGGCATTTGAAAGCGTGTGGCCTTCTCCTTTGATTTCAAAGACGAGCTTGTTCTTTTTTTCTTCGACGATAGAGACTTCCATGTTGTTTGTTCCTGAGGGGTTGTTTATAAAGCTTTTGTTCATGATCATCCAGGGCAGGTACGTGCCTTTGCAAATCCGTCTTCCAGCAAACCTATTATCTGGGCTATTGCTGTTATTGCTGCAGTTTCTACTCTGAGCGTTGTGCCTGCTAGACTTGTTAGCATAAGCCCTGCTGTTCTTGCAGCTGTTATTTCTTCGTCGGTGAAGTCTCCTTCAGGTCCTACTACTATGAGAACTTTTTCTTGTGGGCTCACTTTTTTGCACTGGCCTAACGGGACTCCTGCTTTATGACATAGGTATGCATGTTGGTAGTGGTTGGTTTGTTTTAATAGTTCTTTGAATGTTACAGGCTCCAAGATAGTAGGCACCATGTTTCTATCGCTTTGTGCTGCTGCTTCTATGGCTATTTTGCGAAGGCGTTCTATTTTGCTGCTTCGTGGCTCGACTACGCTGCGCGAGAATATGACTGGAATGATAGTGCCTACTCCTAATTCGCTCACTTTTTCTACGAGTACGTCCATTCGGTCTCCTTTTGGCACTGCTGTCGCTATTGTTATTCCAACATAAGGGTAGGTTCCTGTTCCCGCGACCTCTTGCTTTATTACATATGTTCCACTCACTTTCGAACTTGTTGCCAAAAATTGTTGTCCTTTGCCGTCAAATACGTGTATTGGCTCTTCTGGGCCAACGTGTAGTACTTTCAAGTGCCTAACTTGTTCATTCGTTAGCGTGACCTCTTTGCCTTCTTGTGCTTCTGGGCAGTACAGGCGGATTCTCACTTTTCCTGAATGGTTGGGTGCTTCTTGTGCTTTTTTCATGGTTCTCTTGCCTTCCAGGGTGCCAATATAATTTATGCCTTTCGTTTTGGAGTGCCTAATACTCTCAACTCGCTGCTTTTTGCCTTCAAATGAACTCTCACTTTTCCTAGTGAAACTTGCTGTTTCAGGGTGTTCGGAGTTAGTAGGGTTCCGACATACGAATGAACCTGACTTTTAGTTCAAAACAATAGGCACTATGTTGACTTTGCATAAATCCTGATTTCTCACTAGGTTTTCTGGTGCCCAATGGCTCATTGGCTTTTTGTGCCATTAAATCCATTTCTTCCCGTCCCCCTTGGGTGCTGCAGTCAAGCATCCGTGCCAATTTTGTTAAACTGATTTGGCTGCGTGTCGCAACAAATTTTTCAGATGGTTGTCCTGGTATTTTAATCTTTTGTCGCTGCCTTTTCCTGGGACTGTCCGTTCCCAGAACAGTCTCAGTCCTGGGACGGTCTTGAGACGGTCTCAGTCCCACATATTATATAGTCGATGAATGCGTCCCAGCGTAGTCCTGTCTCAGTCTCAGTGTGTTCTTGGGAGCGTCTCGGGACGGTCGTGGGATGGTCTCGGCCCCATTTTATCGTCGATAAATCAGTTGGGACTATCTTGGGACTGAGAATTTGGTTGGGACGGTCTCGTTCCCAGGGACGGTCCTGAGACTGTCCACTTCAGTCGCGCGCGGCACATTTTTTAGACGACGCAACGCAGTGGGACAGTCCTGGGACTATCCCATTTCTGAGACCATCCTGGGACTGTCGCACCAAAAGGTTTTTAAGTAAGCGTGTTTTTCTTGTCGTCATGTTCGAATTTTTTAGCCTTCCACATCGTGTGGACGACATGGACCGATCGGTGTCTGAAAGCTTCTCAAAGGTGAAGCAAGACACAGATGCTTTGTACCAATGGGTTTCGTTCTTGCACCAGCAGAATCAGCAGTTGCAAGAGCATAATTCCGTGCTGAAGCGTCTCGTCGAGGAGCAGAAACTCACAATGCATGAGTTCAGAGTGACCTTGATGCACTTGCCGAAGACGCCTGCTGAAATCAAGCAGCTCGTCGAGCAGCATGTGAACGTGGAGCCGTTATTGCAGCGCATACGCCATATCGAGCAGAAGATCGAGGCTCTGGAGTTGCGCCGGGAGCGTTTCCACCCTTTGGAACACCCTCGTCCTAGCGTGAGCGACGTACAATTGCAAACGCAAAAAATAGAGGATAAACCAGCAAGTACTGCGCTGCGCGAGAAGCTTATGCGCAAGATCGCTCGTAACAGCAAGGACTACATCAAGAATCTCGTGCTTGGCCTTGTGCACAAGTATGGTCGCATGGGCGCGTTGCAGTTGCGTGATATCGTCGTGGAAGAGCAGGGTTTGTGTTCAAAGTCCAGCTTTTACAGAATTCTTGAGGAGATGGAACAAGAGCAGGGCTTGCAGGTAGTGAGCGATGGCAAGCACACGATTTACGTTGCTACAGCCCAGCACCACACCTAAAGAGGATGAAGGTATTAGGCGTAAGGATAAAGACTGCATTCTTCAACCTTCATCCTACAACCTCCGTCCTACATCCTTCTTCCTTCCGCCTTCACCCTATATCCTAACGCCCACTGCCCAAATTCTTCGCGTTCGATCAAGCGTCGAAAAACCGTTTTTTATCGTCTACAACTGATTTTTTTTCCCTACCAAAAATGATTTAAACAACCTCCCCCCATCATTTTTTATCGTTAAAACGGGGTGGTTATCATTCACGACAAGCAAGAACTATTGCTGTCGAGTGATGCCGTTGTGTTTCGCCAGCAACTGTCCACCGTGCTTACGAGCATGCGTGAAGAGCTAGACGATCATCGTTTGGCTGTGAACGAGAATACCAGCGAGCAGAGCGCGACGTATGAGTTTTTGTCCGAGCTTAGTAGGCGGGTTGACAAGCTTGCCGAGCGTTTGGATGAGTTGTGTTTGCTCGTTAAGGGCCAGAAGGCTGAGCCTTCTTTTGACGTGCAGCCTTTGTCTGCTAAGGAGAAGGAGGTTTTTAACGTGCTTTACAACGTGACTGAGGAGCAGCCGTTTGCTTCGTATGACCAGCTTGCTAGGAAGTGTTTGCTTTCTCGTGAGCAGGTTGTTGCTTTTGTCACGTCGATGATTCACAAGGGCATTCCTGTTCTGAAAAAGCAGGATGGCTCTATGGTGTTCGTGAAGCTGGATCCTGTGTTTCGTGAACTCCAGGCAAAGAAGAATTTGGTTGGCTTGGATGCTCCTCTGTCGTGCTGGCTTCGTTAGTTCTAAGTTTTTCTTTTTTGATTTCGTTTTGTAATTGCTCGATGAGTTTGAAGCTTGTGTCGAGGTGGTTTTTGAGCGTGTTTTCTGCTTTGCGGAATGCTCCGTCGATGTTTGTTCCATTGAGCTCGTAGCCGATGACCACCTTTCCATTCGAGACAAAGCTTGTTTTTTTGAGGACTTGTAGGTCGAGCCAGCGTCGCAGGTATTCGTACATTGTTTGTCGTTTTATGCCTGAATGTAAAGCCATTTCTTCGACGGGCATGACTGCTCGTTCTGGTTGTCTTTCTCTGTTTGCTTGTTTTTTTCGTTCTGATAGTTCAAGGAGGAGTTTGTGCAGTTGTGCGCTGCCGTCTTTTTTTCTTGGCAATAGTCCGAAACGTGCTAGCACGATTTTGCTGAGCTCTTCAACGTTGTTGTTTACAGGCTCTGCGTTGTCAAGTAGGAATTCCATGTTGTCACCTTCTTCTTCATCCTTCCGCCTTCTTCCTTCAACCTTAAAAATTTTCCGATAACATCTGTCCAGTGTCACAAAACATCCCGACATGTCAGAAATTTGTAATCAAATTTCTGAGCATGCTCGGTAATGCGCACACAATATTTGCGACTTATGCGCATTTCCGACAATGATAAAAACTTTTAATCACTGATTTTCATCAGCTAATTTTCAACAGCCAAAAACAAGCGTTTTCCGCATTACGAGCCCGTGGTTGCATTTTTTTGTAAAATAGGTCTCACACATCGTTTAACGTGGTGTTTTTTCGCCATTTTGGCGTTAAGTTCGCAAAAATCCCGACACCTTTCGCAACCCTTCTTTTTTTCGCCCTTCTTCCTTTCACCCTCTTCCTTTGTTTTCCCGTCTCCGTCGATATTTTGCCATCTTTTCTGTCATTTTTCCGACATCGAAGGTCAAGGGGTTCGCGCTCTGTTAGGGTGGTTCCGTGCCAAAAGTTTGCAACTCTTGCACGAATTCTCACTTTCTGCCTTTTTGCCTTACAATTCTGCTAACATTGTTTTTTGCCTGTTTTTCACACTTTTTTTGATGCATGGACTTTGTTTCGTTTTCAACGTTTTAGCCTGCTTCTTGGGCTTGTTTGTGCGCGTGGCAGTGTTTGTTCGTTTGCGATGAGCAGTTGATCGCGGTGTGTCGC
>JACQMY010000026.1 GCA_016203305.1 Candidatus Woesearchaeota archaeon | reverse complement strand
TCTTTAAATAGTTCACGCAAAGATGTCCAGTGGCACGTGGAAAAGATAAGAAAAATGCAGGCTCATTACCCTGCTTGAGTACCACGTCCTAAGTTTTCTTCTTATAGCGACGGACATAAATAATTATACAAAATAGTTATGTCCGTCGAATATAGTAAGTGACTAATCCGCATAATTATTTAGGTCACTTACTATAGGAAGCGCAGCCATACTACGCTGCAATAGCGCCTTCTCGTCCGTCGCTATCCAGTCATTTCACTGCCTCTGGGCAAAATAACGGATTTTAGAAAAAGCGTTATTGCTACTGCTTGGTAACGAAACATTTATAAACACACTCTGCATGGTTTAGCGAATGGAGCAGGGTTTCAACTCCAACAAAAAAATAGGCGCTTACACTATTCTGGGCGAGCTTGGAAGAGGCGGAATGGGTGTTGTTTTTGAGGCAATTGATCCTATTGGACGGCATGCAGCGCTGAAATTGATACTTGAGCCTGATGAAGAGCTTGTTCGACAATTTAACAGCGAAGCAAAAGCGCTGGCTCAACTGGAAGGAAGAGGGATCTGCCGGCTGATGCATTTTGACACTTACAGCAGCCCAACAGGGCCACTTCCTTACTTCGTCATGCAGAAGATTGAAGGAAAAACCCTTGAAAAGCTGGTCGCTGAAAATTCTTTACCCATGCGAGAGAGAGTGGAGATTATGACTGAGGTGTGCACTGCCATGGCAAACGCACATGCCAAGGGAGTAATTCACAGAGACCTGAAGCCAAGCAATGTCATGCATGGCAACGATGGAACGTACGTCATGGATTTCGGCCTTGCAAAGCGTGTCAAGAAAAGCCCAGCAAGCAACGCCTCCTTAAGTGGCGAAGGCATTTTCAAGGGAACGTACTCTTACGCTTCTCCTGAACAGATCAGGGGAGGCAGGCTGAATTTTGCAACTGACAATTATGCCCTGGGAATTACCGCTTACGAATTATTCACAGGAAGAAAATTCACCAAATGCACCAATTTCATTAACTATTTGGCATCAAGAATGAGAGGAGAACGGCCTGGCTTTGAAGGGTATCCTCCTGACACTCCGCCAGAGTTAAGAAGCATTATCGAAGCAGCGCTCTCAACAAAACCTGAAGACCGCCCAACTGCAGAAGAATTGCGTGAAAATTTCAAGGCTTTCCTCCATGGAGACGAAGTGCGGCTTCATGATTACGACAAAAAGGAAAAGATGAGCCGCTGGCTGAGAAAAAATGGGACAAGAGTGGCAGCATTATCCACGATACCCTTTTTCCTGCTCGGATCCGCCACGCTTGCACTTTCATTACACGCCAAGAATATCGATGCCCAGCACAGGCTGATGCAGGCAGAATCACAATTGCTTGCTGCACAAAATCAGAAAAATAAAGCTCAAGAAAATGCAAGAGCAGAACGCAAGCGCTCTTTAGAGAAGCTATTAAGTGAGCAAATCAATAACAAGAACTGGGAAGCAGCCGAGCAGACCATTTGCATGATACGCGAACCATTAATCACTTCAGAAAATCCTAAGGAACTAGATTGGCTCGCTGAAAAAGAGAGATATGTCAAAGGTTATGCTGTTCTTAATTTGAACACAAACCGGCCAACCACGATCAGCGAACTCAAAGGTCGCGAGGTTTGGAGCGGATCCACCAGGTCCTCGGTGCATCTCCTGCCAGGAGTTTATGTTGTTAAATCGAGAAATTATGTGAACGTGATTGAAATGAAAAGATGGACTCCTCTTGAGCTCAGCATCAGGGAAAGCAAAGTTCCTCCTGGTTTTGTCCCAATTCCTGCAGGCCCTGCAATGCTTGAAGATGGAGAGGTACAGCTTGGTGATTTCGCAATAGGGCCTTATATAACATTCAGGGACTATTTCCTCTTCCTTGAAGAAACAGGCAGACTTGGTTCTGACGAGCACCAGCCCAAGTTCTATAATGTCAACAAGAAAGAATTATTTGCCATCACCCCCTCGGTGCTCAGAGATCAGAAGCTCAATGAGGACAGCCCGCTGATTGCGACGCCGCCAAAGGTACTATCAGGCGCATTCAGAATATACATGTCCGGGAAGCTTGGCATTGCGCTAAAGCTGCCAAGCAGAGCACATATCGCCCGTGCCTATGTCATCCCTGAAAGAGAAACCATCTTCGGGGATGACTATCGTCCAGGAACAATACATGATGCCTCTGAACTCTTAATAGGCGATAAAATGGCAAGGCGCCACACTAATGAGCGGGGAGTTGATATAAGATCTTTAAGCACGCTTTGCGAAGAAGAATCTGTTCCCATGGCTTTTGGCCCAAGCTTCACAGACCAATCGAAAAAAAACTGGACTCCCCCTCTTTCAAACACAGTCCTTGAGGAAACCGGGCATCCCTATGACACAGGCACCAGATATGTTATAGATTTGAAATAGCAACAAAACTATACATCCAGCTCTCTTACATCCTTCGCGTGCTTCAAAATAAAGTCCTTACGAGGCTCGACTTCATCACCCATCAAAATAGAGAAAATCTCGTCAGCAACAACAGCATCCTCAACAGTAATTTTCTTCAAAGTACGCGTGACAGGATCCATAGTAGTCTCCCACAACTGGCCGGGATTCATCTCTCCCAAACCCTTATAACGCTGAATACCCGCATCCATGCCTAACTTCTTCAAAACGTCCTCCTTCTGAGCATCATTGTAGGCATACTGCACCTTCTTATTCCGCTCAATCTTGTACAAAGGCGGCATTGCCAGGAAAACCTTGCCACCCTCAATCAAGCCAGGCATCATGCGGTAGAAAAATGTCAACAACAAACAAGCAATATGGTTCCCATCAACATCAGCATCAGTCATGATGATTATCTTATCATAACGCAACTTGCTCACATCAAACTCCTCGCCAATGCCAGTTCCAAGAGCAGTCACAATAGTCACAATCTCCTCATTCTTCAAAACCTTAATCAAACGAGCCTTCTCAACATTGATAATCTTACCTCTGAGCGGAAGGATTGCTTGAAACTCACGATTACGACCCTGCTTTGCACTGTTGTGCACAAAAACACCAGATGCCAGAGCAAAATTATGAGTTCCCGGCACCTCAATATCGTAGACATCAACAAGCTCCGAGATATTCATTATTGACTTTATTTTGTGGTTGTAGTTTGCAACAGCCTCCTTCAATTGTCTTTGATTGGAAAACCACTGCTTCCTGATATCGAAGGTGCTGTTGCCCTCGTTACATTCTATTTGGGATGTTTGGCGATGCATCGGCATAAGAGAGTCTGTTGCTTTAAGCTGCATTGCTGGCTTGTAAGTTCCATCCCTAAGCATGAACAAGTGATCAGGAGTACACACGATCTCCTCATCATTGTCCAAAATGATTTTTATTACAGAAGCGTTTGCTTTAGTCCTTCTTGCATTAACTATTTTTTGTATTCCTATTCTTCCATCATCCATAATAGTATAACAGAAATGCCCCCTGCCCTGCTGCTGTTCTTCGATGAGTTGTACGAATGAAATATTCCTCCCATCAGCGAGCGCAACATTTGTATCTCCAGAGAAGCAGCCTCCAGCGGAATCCCCCTCCACAAGATACAACTCTGTCTTGCTGGGATCACGGCAACTGCAATCAGCCAACTTGCCAGGCAAACTGCCAGACTCCAGCGCTCCCTTGCGGCGCACAAGCTCCCTTGCCTTCCGAGCAGCCTCCCGCGCACGCGCAGCATCCAAACACTTCATTATTATTGTCTTGCCCGCGGCAGGATGCTCCTCAAGGAAAGTCGCCAAAGTCTCATACACAACGCTGTCGACAATTCCTTTCACTTCGCTATTTCCTAATTTTGTCTTGGTCTGGCCCTCGAACTGAGGATTCGGAACCTTAACAGAAAGGACAGCGGTAAGGCCCTCTCTAAAATCCTCACTGGTGAGCTCCATCTTCTCATCAGACAATCTGTGCTTGTCAGCATAATTCTTCAAAGCCCGCGTCAAAGCGGACTTAAAACCAGACAAATGAGAGCCGCCCTCGTGCGTGTTAATGTTGTTAGCAAAAGTGAACATCATCTCAGAATAACTATCATTAAATTGAATGGCGAACTCAACAGTATTATTGTCCTTCTCCTTCTCAAAATAAATCACGTCATGCAACTTATTTTTTGCACGATTAAGGAATTCAACAAACTGCTTAATGCCACCTTCAAACTTGAAAGTCTCCTGACGACCATCCCGCTCGTCTGTAATGATAAACTCAACGCCCTTGTTCAAGAATGCAAGCTCGCGCAACCTAGATACGAGAATGTCGCTTTCGAAGTCGGTCTTCTCAAAAATCTGCGCATCAGGCTTGAAAGTAATGGTTGTTCCAGTGCCATCTGCGGCGCCAACCTCTTTCACAGGCCCTGTAGGAATGCCTCTGCGATACTCCTGCATCCACAACTTTCCATCCCGCTTGACAGTAGCGATAAGAAATTCCGATAATGCATTCACAACAGAAACACCAACACCATGAAGACCACCGGAAACCTTGTACGAGCCCTTCTCAAACTTACCACCAGCATGCAACTTTGTCAACGCAAGTTCCATTGCAGAAACCTTGTACTGGGGGTGCATTGCAACAGGAATGCCACGGCCGTTATCCTCAACGCTAACGCGGCCATCTTTGTGAATGATTACAACAATCCTTGTGCAAAAACCAGCCAACGCCTCGTCAACAGAGTTGTCAACAACTTCCCAAACAAGATGATGAAGCCCTCTTGTATCAGTTGTCCCAATGTACATGCCTGGGCGCTTTCTGACAGGATCGAGACCTTCAAGTACCTGGATGGCTTCTGCGCCGTAACTCTTTGCTCCTTCCTCAGCTTTTGACTTTGCCATAAGAATAGGTTTTATCGTCGATGAAAACCACTCACTTTCTATATAAAAATAACCTGCGCGTGATTATAAAGGTTGTGTTTTTCAGTGTTTATTTTCAATATTATAAATAAATATGGGAAACGATAAAAAGCCCCAAGCTTCCAATAACGGTTGGTAGTCGGTAGTGAGTGTTTGTAGGATGAAGGTATTAGGCGGATGAAGGCGGAAGGAAGAGAGTATTAGGTTGCAGGATGAAGGTATTAGGATGAAGATTGTTATTAGTTGTTCGGAATTTTCTATTCGCAGTAGTTGCAGGAAGTATGCGACAAGATGAAACTACTCTACCTTTGCCTTATGCCCGCGTCAACACTTCAACCTTGTCACCAACAAACAAAGTCTTCTCAAAAACAGCAACCATTCCCTTGTCCTTCTCAACCAAAGGAGGATAAGCATGCAAAACACCCGCGCGCAACAACTCGTTCAAAGCAAGATTGGTCTTCGCAACACCAAACTTCTTCACAATCCACCTGCTCGCAAAAGGCAAAACATTGAATTCCCTTTCAACAAAAGACAAAATTTCCCTTGCAAAAGGAGAACGAACAGGCCTTTTGTTTTCCAACGCAAAAATATTTGCGCGCTCAGCCTCTACAACCAGTCCAGCACCATTAGTCGAAAAAGGCTCGATCGCGATGATCTGGTCACCCTGCAAAGCCCTCTTGTCATTAGTATCATAATTCGGAACAGAAGGCTTGTCATGAATAACCCACGGACTAATTCCATGACCGCACAAGTTCCTCACAGGAACAACACCATGCTTGTCCATAGCTTCCTGGATGGCAGCACCAATCTCGCCCAAAGAAGCGCCAACACGAACAACCTTGATGGCAGCATTCAAAGCATCTTCAGATGCCTTCAACAGGTCATTATACTTGCCGGACAGGTCAACAGAACAAGCATTATCGCCAACACAACCATCAACGTGAGCACCAACATCCAAACAGACAAGATTGTTGTCAAACACAGCATCATCATCCAAATCAGGAGTCCAATGAGCGGCAACAGAATCCAAACCAACCTGCGAAGGCCAAGCAGGCAAAGCACCAAGATCCCTGATCTTTTGGTCCACCTTGTCGCAGACCTCAACTATTTTGGCACCATTCTTAATCAAACCCCTACCGTATTCCAAAGCTTCAGCAGCAACTTTCCCAGCCTTACGCCACTTGTCGAGATCTTGCATATTCAGAAAAAACAGAACATGAGTTAAAAATGTTCCTACTTAACAAACGCAACATTTGGCTTGCCTTCAAACTTGCAATCTCCTGTTAAGAAAGGAATGCCAAGCTCGCATGCAAGAGCATAACCAATGCAATCAATGTAACTTAGTTTTTCACTTCTGTACGCATACTTGAATTTCATCGCTGCTCTGACTGCTTTCCACGTAACCGGAATTGCGAAAGGAATGCACGCTTGAAGCTCTTTCTCTGCCCTATCCTCATTGGATTCCCTGAGGAAATAGTAATAAAACTCCATAAGGTTTTGCTGAGTTGAAACCAACTTGCTCTCGCGGAACTTTTCATAGTTTCTATTTCCCCCGGCAATCTCGATAAGAGCATATGTGTCAGCTAAAAAAGCATCATTCATATTCCTCAACATCCATTTCATCCAGTACTTCCTGAGTTGGTCTTTTCAACTTAAAGGTTCCAAAAATCTTGTCAAATAAGTTGGTCTCATCGCTTGTGATGAATACCGTTACGTTCCTTCTTGGAGATACGCGTTCTTTCTGAGCAATACCCTTTGGAATAGTCACTCCTAAACTATTCCCCCACTTCTTTGGTTTTGTGACAAAAGATTCCATGGGCCTCGTGGAACATCGGTCTAATTTAGTTATATTTAAGCTTTTGTGCATGATTCTATTGATGCAACTACCTCTTAATATATCCATCGACGGAAAAACCGGAAAGTTTACGGAAAATTTGGAATTACTTACTCTCAAACGCAGCAGAATTAATGCAGTGCCCTTTACCAGTTGGCGGCGGACCATCATCAAACACATGGCCAAGATGGCCACTTAGAACAAAGAACCTCAACCCGCCTCATCCCAAGACTCACGTCTTCCCTGAGCTCAACTCCGCCCTTTGCGGCAGCATCACTAAAACTCGGCCAGCCAGTACCAGAATCAAACTTGGACTCAGAAGAAAATAGAACATTTTTGCAACCAGCACAAACATTCCCTTACGCTTTTCATGCAACAACTTGCCAGAGCCAGGCAGCTCTGTTCCCTTTTCTCGTAGAATCCTGAACGCTGCGTTAAGCAAGTCTTCCACCCCTGCTCGGTTTTCGACACCTTGCTCATACCACCAAATCAGCTCCGCTCATGCGCCCTCTCAACAACCTTCCAAGGATGCGAACGCGCCTGGATCTTGCGATATATCTCAGGCACGTCCCCGACATACCCAAGATGCGTCAATCCATTCTTCCGCCTAACAACAAAAATCTGATTGTCACCAACGTATGCACCACGAATTTCAGGAAATTCCTCCATCAGCCACGCGCGGCCATACCCATCACGATTCAGCCGGCTCGGCTCTAACAACGAGCGCTCAACAAGCTCAACCAACACGCGAAACCGGGCAGGATCATACAATCTCCGCAAATCAATAAAGTCTGACATATTCCCGCACCAAAGAGCAGCCTACTTAAGCCTTTCGACATCCATCGGGATATGCCAAGAATGGCAATCACTCATGCAACACCTCGAATGATTTTTGCGAGAAGGCAATACGTTGTTAATCTGCCAAGTGAGAGTTGTGCTCTTTCCGCCGCTTCCCGAATAAGGCCTTTTTGAAGCGAACCTCTGGCAAAATCATGCTGAATAATGTCTGGATTTAATGAGGTTTTTTCTATAAACCTGTGCGCTTGCGGAACATCAAAATTTTTCGCAGACTCGCGGGCTAGCATTTCCCACTTCGCGTCATGGCATGCTTTGTTGGCAAGTATTTCGGCAAGTTCGTAATTCCTATTCTTGGCGGCTCCTCTTGCAACGTGTGCATGTGCCAAGTCTTTTAATGGGCCTGCTTGATTGGCATGCTGTTCTGCGAGCTCATAATCTCCGTTTTCTGCCGCAGCCCATGCAATAATTGCGCGTGCAGAGTTTTGCAGGTTGCCAGTAAGATTAACATGCCTCTCTGCGCGTTCGTAATCTCTGTCAAAAGCAGCTTCCCTTGCGATAAACTCATGTGCCTGTGCTCGTTTGCCACCTGCTTGATTAACGTGTCTTTGTGCCCGTTTGTAATCTTTATTTCTTGCAGCCACTCCCGCAAGTTCTGCACGTGCCAAGTCTTTGCAGACGCCTACCTTTCGGAACTGTCTTTCAGCGAATTCGTAATCTCCATTTAATTCTGCTTCTATCGCGACCATTCCGTGAGCAAAGTTGCGCACTCTACCTGCCCGGCGGGCATACCTTGCAGCTAGATAGTAATCCCTATTCTCGGCAGCAGCTATCGCGATTTGGGCGTATACAGAATCTCGAACAGATTGTTCGGCGAATTCTTCTGCTCGTTCATAATATCCAAAACGCGCAAGTGTGTCCGCCAGAAAGACTTGAGCGCGCCCAGTTACATTATTTTGTACTGTTACAGCATTTTGCACTGCAACATCAAACCATTCCAGCGCCAATCGTTCAGTCTCACGGTCATAAAACGGCAAGTCTGCCCGGTGGTCAGCAATAAACTTGATGGCCTTTCCTTCGGTTACCCGGAGAATTTCATCCAAAGGACAACGCTCGCGCTCTCCCTGAACGACCTGACGGGCAACATCAGCATTCCAGCCGGCCAAACGAAAGGAAGAGTCTGTCGTGGTTCACCTCAGTAACTCTATCAATATCTTTATTTCGGTGAGCAAAAGAAAAACAAAGCCCATTATTAATACACCACCATTACAGTCACTCTTTTGACCATGTCAAAGCGGACTTTCCAAGGGTCTGGAACAGGGTTGTTGTCGCCCTTCAAAATGGCATACCAACCGTCTTCGTCCTGGCCTATCTCGATAACTCTGTGAACTATTGTAAAGCCCATTGGAGACTCGTAACTCATGATGTCACCAACCTGGATTTCATCTTTTGACAAAGGTATAGCTTGGATTAAATGGCTGTCCTCGTCAAACACAGGATCCATGCTGTTGGTATCTGCCAAAATTGCCCATTGAGGGTGGTTGAAACGGATGAAAACTCCGTCTTCGCGCATGTCGATTTGAGACTCCTTAACCCAGTCGCCTGGAGATATCCTCTCAATAGGACCTTCCAAAACAAGAGGCTGAGCAACAGCGCTTAAAGGCTGAGCATCTTTATTCTCTGAAAGTTGAACAGGCTGGAATGTGAGAGCTCTACTTGTGGCAGTATATGCCTGTACGTCAAGGTCTGGCTGTTGGAGGCTCATTAAAGCACCAACGCCTACTCCAAGGGCAAAAACTGCCACCACCAAAATGCTGAACAATGCTTTCATGCGGAACACCCCCTTAAGTTGTCCTCACTGGGTGGTAAATGGAAGGTTAAGTATAAAAAGGTTTCGGTTCTGTAGCTACTGAATAGTGGTTTATTTCAGTATTTATTTATACTATTGAAAATAATGTCTCGAGCACAACTTTTATATGCCTTACAAACCACCAGAATGCGATGTCCATAGATTCTGCAGCATTCATCGCACTCATACTAACCCTTGCACTTATAATCTTATTGAACAGAAAAAAGCTCAGTTTCAGCAGGTGGACAATATTCTATGCGGCAATGTACCGAAGCAAAGCAGGCATTGCAACCATGGACAGGTTAGCAAGAAAATACAAGAACTTTCTCCATAAGGCAACACCCTTTATTATAGCCATAGGATTCATAGGCATGGCATTTGTCATGTTCGACCTGGCAAGAGGACTATTAATGGTGTTAAGCGGCACGGCAGCGCCAAGCGTAGGAGTAGTCCTGCCATTCAAAGCAAAAGGAGTCTTCTACGTCCCATTCTTCTACTGGATAGTCAGCATATTCCTCATACTAATAATACACGAAGGAATGCACGGCGTAATGAGCAGAGCATACAACCTACCAGTCAAAAACTCAGGAATAGTGGTGCTAGGTGCACTGCTGCCTTTGGTACCCGGGGCATTTGTCGAGCCAGACGAGAAAAAACTCATCGCTGCACCAAGAAGACACCAACTGGCAGTCTATGCTGCAGGACCGGTAGCCAACATAATAACAGGGGTATTGTTGCTCCTTGCGTTCAGCTTCGCACTATCGCCAATATCAGACACATTCTACAGCAAAGACGGCGTCATAGTAACAGGACTAATGGACGGCCACCCGCCAGCAGAAAAAGCAGGAATGCAAGTAGGAGAGAAAATCACGGCAATAAACGGACAATTAGTTTCTGAACCAGACGACTTCAGCACAATACTAGGCCAGACAAAACCAGGAGACAGTATAGACGTTGTCACAACACACGCAACATATGACATAACTCTTGGAGAAAACCCACAAAGCAAGCGATCCTGGCTAGGAGTGTACGTTGAAAACCCGCTAAAAGCACCAACCTGGGCAACACACGTATTCCTATGGGTAAAAGACCTAATATTCTGGCTAGCAGTACTCTCACTAGGAGTAGGACTATTCAACCTAATACCATTGGGACCAGTAGACGGAGGAAGAATGTTCCTCACAGCACTACAGCACTACACCCACGAGGCAAGAGCACAAGTTGTCTGGAAATCAGTAAGCTTTGTTCTCCTTGGAATTCTATTGACGAATGTCGTGATGGCATTTGTGTGATTTCTTCCGTGGTATCAGAGAGAATCAGCGTGATTTACAGAATCCAGTACCGCCTCAATCTCACCTACGGTGTAGACCGCCGTAAGCTGCGGGTGGCGCGATGTTTTACCATCTGCCAACAACTTCCTGAGTTCTTCCCCTCTTGTTGTGCCATGAATGTGGTACTTATACGATATTTGCCCCAGTTCAGTTCTCCATTCGCTTACGTACGAATCGGGAGGAACACGCGTGACTGCTGCACGGACAGCATCAAACTGGTCAGGCGTCAAGCACGAAAAACCAGCTAATTGAGGGTCTGACAACGTCTGTCGCAGGTTTTCGATATAGCTCATGTGTAGCTAATACATTCTCAAGCTTATAAATTTTGTGCACCAGGCGGTTTGTAACCACTGTACTGGAACAACTATATAGGAAATTTTATAAGCACAAGCCTTCTCTGACAGTACATGGAGCAACAACAGCCACTAGAAAAAAGAGTAACAAGACGTGGCCTATTTAGATTCGGAAAAGAAGCAACAAAAGTAGCAGCAGGATCCGCCATCTATCACACACTAGACCAAGGAGTGACAAACCTGTTAGCCGCATACCAGTCAGGCAAAAGACTGGCGCAAACACTAACAGAGCTAGGAATGGGAAACGAAGCAGTCAGAGAACTCAGAAGATTAGAACACGACATACGAGATGCAGAACAAACACTCGACCAGCGCGGACAAGAATACAGGGCAATACACGAAAGAAAACGAGGAGTGCTCGAACAACTAGACAACATATACAAAGAAAATGAAACATTCATACGACAAGCAGTAACAGTATCACGGCAACTAGAAGTTCTTCTAGGAGATATAGGCAATGCAGGAGAATCAGTCAAGCCAGACTGGTTCACAAGAAACATAGACGATCCGATATACGAACTAATCCGTAGAGTCACTGGAGAAAATTCCCGCGAGCGACACGAACTAATCAACCGCTACCATGGTGCGCTAAGAGACGCATACAGAAACAACGAAAACATGCAGCGCACAATAACTGACTTTTTGACGTACTTGCGCGATGAAAGCAGAAAAAGCGCAGAACAAATAAAAGTCATAGACGAAAATTTCCCAGAACTAACCAGACGCCTTAGAGACAACTACACACAAATGCACGAACTCGAAGACAGAGGACAACGCGCAACACAAGAACTAACGCCACAAGTAGCAAGACTCAGAGAACAAATAGAAGCAATACACGCAGAACTACGCGCAGACGGCGTACAAACAAGACAGCTATTAACAGGCAGAGAAATCACGGGACTCAGCTATCTTGATGCGGCACTGGCAAACACCTATAGCAGACACACGCTCGGAACACTAGCAGGAGTTGCAGTAGTAACCGGCACACTAGCAGTAGCAGACCATTATCTCGGAAAGCCATTGAAATTCGCATACGGCGCGGCAAAATATCTAGCAAACAAAGCACGAGAAAAAAATGAGCCTTGAACAGAAATTAACAAAACCAGAACAACAAATCTATGAAAAGCTTGCTCGAGATAAACAAATTGCTGCAAGATTGAATGATCCGGAAAACGTAACACTCCTTGAAAGACCAGTGCAAAAAACATACCAGAAATACGAAAGCAACCTAGGCACGCTAAGTGGATACGTAAACAATGCACTCAAAGGCATGGGATTAGCAGGAGACGCATACTTCCTATATGACCCTGTTGGAGGACTAGGGATAAAATTCCTGTCGTTTATCGGACGAACAGCAGTAGAACTGCCAAACCTCGCAAGCTATGCACGAAAATCACGTGACTTACTAGGAACAGCATTATTGCTAGGGGCAAAAGCAATATCGTACCTACCATTCCTCACACTTGCAGACATAGGAGTGGAAGGACTAGCAAGACGCAGAATCCTAAAAGAAGCAAAAAAAGAATACTTGGACGCAATCAAACCAAAGCAAGCACCAGTCTACTCTACAGCATCTTCTTAATCTCTCTCACACTAGTAGCCTGCTCAGGCTTCTTCTCCCTAAACCTCAAAAACCTAGGAAAACGCAACGCAAAACCTAAAGCGTGAGTTGGAGACTTAGTAATCTCAGCACCACCAACCTCAACCACTAGCTCCGGCTGAATCCAAACATCAGGCAATATGCCCTTTGCTTCCACGCGAGCAGGTTTATGGTCAACCTTTCTCAACTTTTCAGGCAGCTCATCAAGCAGCTCATCAGTAAAACCAGTACCAAGCTTGCAAAAAGAAACAAATTGATCAGCTTTATCGTCGTAAGCAGCACAAAGCAAAGCACCATACTTGCCAGCACGCCTGCCACGACCATAAAACGCGCCAATAACAACAAGATCAAAAGTATCACGCAAACCAGCAACATACTCAGGCTTCCACTTGATCCAATTCCAACCCCTGACACCCGCTTGATATTCACCAGAAAGACTCTTTATAACAATACCCTCGCCACCCTCCTGCACAATATCCTGAAAAAAATCTTCAGCACACTTCACATCATTGCAAAGAGTACTCTCCGCCAACTCAACGCTCTTGCCCTTTTTGATTATCTTCCTCAACAAGGCATACCTTTTCTCATACTCGGTCCTTATCAAATCCCTGCCATTCAAAAAAAGAACATCAAAAACACGCAAAGAAACAGGAACCCTTCTAACGTATTCCGCAACATCATACTTCCTGCGCCGCTGCATCACAACCTGAAACGGCAAAACATTCCCTTTCGCGTCAACAGCCACCACCTCTCCTTCAATAACAGCAGTCTTCACAGGCAATTTCTCAACAGCCGAAACTATATCAGGAAACTGAGAAGTTATGTTCTCCAAACGACGACTGTAAAGAACAACCTTCCTGCCAAGCCTATGCGCTTGAATCCTTTCACCATCATACTTCTGCTCAACAGTAACAGGAAAACCAGTCCTCTTTTTCAACTCATCCAAACTCTCAACCCTCTGACATAACATCATCTGAATAGGAATGCCAACCTCAATGTTGACGTTCTCAACAGCCTTCAAACCCTTCTTAACCAACAACTCTGCGATCTTGCCAATATCAGGGCAAATCATGAAAGCATGTTCCAACACGCTCCTAGCTTCCTTTGAGCCAGTATACGCAATCGCCAATGCGTCCAGCACAGTCTTGTCGCCAGCACCAAGACGCAAGTCACCCAGCGCAATCCGCACCAAATATCTCGCCTCTATAGAAGAAGAACGCTGCAAAAGCGAAGACAACAATTTGACCTTCTTCTCCTGACTTCCACTCCCTCCGATTTCCGCAATCGAGTGCAGCCCGTCAAAAACCTCCTTTACAGACAATTGAGGTTTGGCAGAAGCATAACGTTCAGCCGCCTCGCCTAAATCGCCAATTCTCTTATAATCAGCGAGCACGCTTGAATCCTGCACATTGCCTGCATCAGCAATACCCCTAAGCACCATCTTCTCCGCCATTCCCAGGTTAACATCAGCAAAATGAGGGGCTATCCGTCCAAGAGTCAAGTAACACACGACACGCAGCTCGTCTTTTCCTGCAGCCTTCAAAAACTTTGCAAGAATGTCACGCATTGAGTTATACGAACTAGTTGCTTCCAATTTTTCATACACCCTGGCAAGCTCGACGAATTTCATCCTGAAAACTTCCGCTCGTGATGCAGATCTTTTATGACTCTTACCACGCGGCCAGGTTTTACCAGCGCATAATCATACTGCAATGTCAAAGTTGCAGAAAGAACAGTCCCGCGTTCATATTGCTTGCGCGACAACCAACTCACAACCAAGTAATGGCCTTCAACAGGCTTGTCAGTAATGACTGAATAATCAAAACCATCCTTCTTTTTCCACGCGCCGATGTCGTTTTCAGCATCAATAATAAGGTTCACGCGATGAACTCGCCTGCCAGAATATTCCTTGAAAAACACAGGAGCATTCTTTTTCACCAATGCCTTGTAGTTAGCATTCAACAAAATTGTCTGCCTGCATTTTGCAGAACAAGGAGTGTGCGCTATAAACGGAAACACGCGGTCCATATCATGCAGCATATTGTAAAACTCATAATAAGAATATTTGGCCAGTTTTTTCAGATCATGACGCTTGATAAAAGCTTGGACACAGCACGATGGATAGCCGTAAAGCTTGCCACCCAAAACATCGGCTTTCCTGTGGTTACGTTGTCTTATCAGGGAAACATACTCGTGAAATTGAGCCTGCTGCTTCCTACTCTGGAACAAATCATAACCGTGCCAAGTTCCCTTAAACCGCCAAACAACCTTGCTTCCATTTATCCCAACAATCTCCTCAAAACCTTTGGGCCTTGAAACCTCGAACGGAAAACCGTTCAGGCGCAACAACCGTTCAAACTCATGCTTGTCATGCAAGTTATCTGTGATTTTCAGATGGACATAAGTCGCGGGCTTTATGCCGGACAAGAACAATGCCAACTTCAACTTACAATTATTGTCAAAAGCCCTGCTAGATTCAACAAAACGAAGCAAGTGCAGTCCCTCTTTTTGCATGCAGACTGTACAGTCTAAGAAGTTTTTAAATCCTTCGCACGAACGCTTCGGCAATTTCGTCAAGAACTGGCTTCAAATACTCTGGGGCATTCGACACAACTTGTTGTGCGAAGTCCGTTGGAACTGTTAGCGCAAATCTGTTCCATGGCCCATCAACCGCAACATAGCCGTGCGATTCCATCAGTGCGTTCGAAAAAGCCGGAGAGGCGCCGGTGACAGGATCCGGACGAACACAACCCATTACTCTTGTCAAATCACCAGATGCTCCGTGTTCAGAGGCGTATTCTTCCAATCGACGATACGCACGCAAAAATCGCACATCTGCGTCACCGCCCCATTCAATGCTTTTGCACCCTCTCACGCGCAACGCGCTGAAAAATGCTGCGAAAAAATCACGCTCGACGGCTGCTGATGATTTGTATGCCATGCGCACCCGTCGTATACCCGGCCTAAAAAGGTTTTCGCTTCTTGAGTACCAAAAAGTGTAAAAGGGCGTCAGCGGACAGGTGGCTCACCGAAACAGTTCATGCTGGACCAGAAGCAGTGAGCCTAAGCGACTTAGTGCCACGACATGGTCGGGTGGTGTTGCTTGTCCTCGACCGTCCGGCTCGGTACACTGATTCACGAGGAGTCCAGTGGCATGGCGCACGTCCCGCGGCGTTGCGGTCTCTCCACATTCAAAGATTCAGATTCGAGCTGGTACCAGCGTGAATCCAACGACGCAAAGTATATAAGCACACGCGGTTGTGCCACGCGCCATGTGGTCCAAACTTTCACCTCGCGCGAGAGGCGCATTGCTGGGTTTCGGCATCTCGTTTATTCTGTCGGTGTTCATTGTGGCGTGGCCGCCCGACTGCCGCGAGGAAGGATGTTTCCTGTTTCTCCCTCTCGTCTGGCCCTTGTTTGCTCTTAACATCGCCGCCGACGCGCTCGGGCTCGATGTGGTTTTCGCTGCGATGAACTACTATCCCTGGGCAAGCCGCCTAGCGCTCCTCGCAATTGGCGTGTTTGTCCACACCGCGACAGGATTCGGACTCGGAGTTCTCTACTCCCTCGTCCGTCGGAAGTATGCTCAATTCCGTCTCCATCGCGAGTGAGCAAGAGTGAACCTGCGCAGTACCTTAGTGAACTGATGAAGGGGGCAGGGAGTGTCGGAATTTGATATAACGAATAGAGTTTTGCATCGAATTCCGTACAAGTTAAAACGAAAGTTTAGTCCTTTATCTACCCATCGACCACAAAACTGGATACTTTACGACTCTGTTTGGAGATTTGTTGAGAAAAAAGCTTCTTTTCCGGAAACTTTCTAACGCCTGCGCCGCTTTTTCACATACTTCACAATCTTTTCCATTCCCGCAAAAACCCCGCCGAACAAGCTAACAAAAGAAAGCACGAACATTGTGCCGCTGGCAAACAGGAAAGTAACAAACAACTGAGCGCCTGTCCACCAACCCCCGATAGTTAATGCAGCGCCAAGACCGATGAAAAAAGTCGCGAACGAAAGAATGAACTCCATGACAAAAGCCATCACGTGCCTGCCGAAACTCAGAATCCAGTGGACGAACAAACCAGCACCAACGCCAAGCATCATCGCGGAAAACAAAACAAACAAAACTGTTGAAATAAAGCTGGCAGCTGTCTGCAAGCCACCAACAGCCTGCAAGGCAATCAACGAATCCGCCATGTATGAAAACAGAATGCCAATAGCCAGCATCGGCACTGCAAGCCAGAAAGACACTCTCATACATCCGACGAGCACATGAAGCTTTTTAAACTATTACCAGCACTAAAGAGTAGTTGCCTCTGTCGGCTAGCGGATATAGCGAGAATGCAAATGCATATGCCCGTGTAGGCTAACTTGGACAGACTGGAGGGTTCCGGTCCCTCAGATCTGGGTTCAAATCCCAGCACGGGCGTTTGTATTCTCGGGAACTCGGAAGAATGCTCTGCTTCTTCCGAGTGGCTAGGTTCCGGTACTTGTGGGAAATCCCTTTGACCTGGGGTCATCTCGGAAATATACGATTTCCGGAACCTCCTCGCACGTTACACGAGCTTCGGAGGATTCCCAGCAGAGGCGTCCATTTATAAACTCCTTAAAAATAAATGATTATAATTTAGATAAAATATATAAATAACCTCTTCAGATTTCATCCCATGAGCGTAACTTACTTCGTGGATGTATGCGCAGGCTATAGACTTGCTGACGGTAGCGTGCGCAACCAGAACCACCAGTTCACCCTCAGACTAAGACAGCCTGATGGCAAACTTGGGGAGCCCTCTGAGACATTCACGCTAAACGACGTGGTTGCGTCACAATCAGAGCTTTATGAAAGAATACCTGACAAGAATCAAGCACTCGTAACAGTCCTTGCAAGACGGCTAAGCACACAGCACCCTGAGAAAAAAGTAGAGGTCAAACTAAGCCATGGTGCATGTGATGACTGCAGTAAATACTGGTTTACTCCAAAGAACTAATTACCAATATTCCTTTAACAACTTCAACATAGAACCAAAGAAGTTCCTCTTGCCATTCTTCCGTTCTGCCTTTTTCGCTTCAGGCTTTGCCTTCACAGGCTTTGCAACAGCCTTCTGTTCAATCTTAGGTGCAGCCTTTTTGACCTTATCGACCTTTGCGGGAACAGTCTGCTCCCTCTTGACAGGCTTTTTCACAGTGATTTTTGGCTCGGCGACCGCAACTACCGGTGCTGCCTTGACCTTCGGCTCAGCTTTTTTCTCAACAACAGGCACGATCTTGACTGGCTCAACCTTTTTCACAACTTTCGGCTCAAGCTCAACTTTTATCCCGGGCGCTGACTCAGGCTCGCTTTTTGAAGCACGATACTTCTCAGGCAAAGCAGCAATTCCAAGCTCTTCAACAACACCCTTGCAGAACTGCTCTGCCTTAGCCTCAACTTCCTCAGCCTCGTCTGGGAATGCCTCGGCAGCAAGCTCCAAAAGCTCCAAAGCACGCTGAGCTTCCTTCACAAAGTCCTGCCTTGAAATACCAAGAATAAAACGAGCACGCATGTTTGTTGACATGTAGCGCACTTCCTTCAGAACATCTTTAGGAACAGAGTCACTCTGCTGCCACCCACTCTCAATCTTGCTCTCCAACCATGAAAAGTACGGGCCAACTCGCTTGGAGAAAAATTCCATATCGACTTCTGTGATCGCCTCTTGAGACATAAAGTCCAGCACACGGCAGCTTGCTTTTAAACTTTACGCAAAAAACGTTCTTAAGAATTCATTTTGCAATATACAATGTACCGTTAGCATTAACAATTGTCACGTTGGGCTTGCCGTGATCCGCACTCACCTGGGTGTAGAACTCTCTGAACCGCTCAGGGTTCCATACTTCTATGTTTGTGAAATTAGGGGCGGCAGCAACTAGTATGGTTGAATTCGGACTAATCCCTGCATGTTCTGCTAATGTACGTGGGAACAGCACTCTTCCCTGTTTGTCAAGTTCCACCAGTGCAACATGCGCGCCAACCAGCAAACGCTTGTCTGGCTGGGAATCGTCGATCAATCTTTGCAATTCGAAGCCGAGCACATCGTAGCACGCAACGTATTTCCCTCCGCGAACAGCCGCGCTCAGGTAAAGTTTTCCTGCTTCGTCGTCTGATCTCTGTTGCATAACTTGGCGAAGCTGAGTCGGGATTGGAAAACGACCTTTTCCATCCACGCTCATCTCAAACGAACCCATAAATGGAACAGGGTTCATGTGCACCAATGCGTCCAGATCAAGTTCTTCATCTGCCATGGAGGTCTTATCAAAGCAAGCGTATTTAAACTTTATTGTTTTAATCACTTCTTGGTGGTTATCTTTTCAATCCTTCTTTCGTAGAAGCAACTTCACACGTGCAGAAATCCTTGCCAAAGCCACAAGAAGGACACGCGCGTTCCAATGGCTTGTTGCAACTCTTGCACAAACCCTGATGCACATACATGTGCCCGCAACCATGACATTTGAATGACATAGGCATTCAATTTTCCATGGTTATATAAAACTTCTCAAGGCACTACCTTTTTAAACAACCATATTCTCCATCGAGTTATGCAATACGACTTCAAACTCATAGAACCGGATATACTGAAATTCTGGAAGGACAATCAAATCTATGAAAAACTTGTAGCGAGAAACAAAGGCAAAAAAACATTCTACTACCTCGATGGACCACCGTACACAACAGGCAAGATCCACATCGGTCATGCGTGGGGAAGAGCATTACGAGACATGGTACTGCGTTACAAGCGAATGAATGGCTTTGATGTCTGGGACCAGCCAGGATTCGACATGCACGGACTACCAATAGAAGTAAGCGTGGAAAAAGAACTTGGAATAAAGGACAAAAAAGAGATTGTCAACAAAATCGGCCTGCAAAAATTCATACAAGCATGCGAAAAATATGCGCTAGACAACCTCTGGCCGATGATAGAAGACTTCAAACGATTAGGAGTCTGGATGAACTGGAACAACCCCTATATGACAATCAAAAACGAATACATAGAAGGAGCATGGTGGGCACTCGCAAAAGCACACGAGAAAAAACTATTGTACCTAGGCAAAAAATCAATGACTTGGTGCCCAAGATGCGCAACAGCACTCGCAAAACACGAACTAGAGTATGCCAACAGGAAAGATCCAAGCATATTTGTAAAACTTTCAGTTGGGAAAAACGAATACCTCATAATCTGGACAACAACACCATGGACACTTCCATATAACATGGCAGTCATGGCACACCCAGACTTTAACTACGTCAAATGCCAAGTGGAAGACGAAACATGGATACTCGCAGAAGCGCTCGCACCAGCAGTAATAGGAGCAGTAGCAGGCAAAAAATACACAGTAACACAAAAAGTCAAAGGAGAAGCACTCAAAGGAACAAAATACACGCAACCATTCAAAGAAGAAGTCCCATTCCACCAAAAAAACAAGGAAACACATGCATACACCGTAATCCTGTCTGACAAATACGTAACATTAGACGCGGGCAGCGGACTTGTTCACTGCGCACCAGGCTGCGGACCCGAAGACTTCGAAGTAGGAAAAGAACACGGCATAACACCATTCAACGAAGCAGACGAACACGGATGCTTCCCCGAAAGCATGGGGCCACTCGCAGGACTTGTTGCAAAACAAGACGACCACAAATTCATAGAGCTTCTAGAAACAAAAGGACTCCTCCTTGGACAAAGCACGATAGAACACGAGTACGCAGGATGCTGGAGATGCAAAACACCAGTCATCTTCCGCGCAACAGACCAATGGTTCCTAGCAGTAGAAAAACTAAAACAAGACATGGCAGAAAAAAACAAAAAAGTACACTGGACACCAGACTGGGCAGGAAACAGACAATTCGACAGTTGGTTAAAAAGCCTGCAAGACTGGTGCATCTCACGACAGCGTTTCTGGGGAATTCCACTGCCAATTTGGACGTGCACGTGCGGCCAACACAAAGTCCTCGCGAGCCGGCAAGAAATAGAAAAAAGCACGGGCAAAAAACTCGACAACCTCCACAGGCCATGGATAGACCAAATAACGCTCACATGCACGTGCGGCAAAACAATGACCCGAGTTCCAGACGTCCTGGACGTGTGGCTTGATTCAGGAGTCGCACCATGGGCAACACTAGGATATCCAGAAAAACAAGAACAGTTCAAAAAACTAGGCGGGCCAGACTTGATATTAGAAGGCAAGGACCAAATCAGAGGATGGTTCAACTCGCTCACCTGCATGGCATTCATCAGCCACGGACAAATGCCATTCAAAGCATGTTACATGCACGGGTTCATCAACGACAGCCAAGGCAGAAAGATGAGCAAGTCATTGAAGAATTTCATCACGCCATACGAAATTATCGACGTCTATGGGGCAGATACTTTAAGATATTACCAAGTTGGCGGAGCACAACCAGGAGTAGATTTGAATTTCAACCACGAAGACGCAAAAACAAAACACCGCAACCTACTCGTACTGTGGAACATACACAACTATTTGCTAGACTTAAGCAAAGAACTTAATCGCGATCCAACAAAACTAGATGCTGTTGTCATGAAAACACAATTCGGAATAGAAGAAAAATACATCTTCAGCAAACTACACAGCACGATCAAAACAGTCACCCAATTGTATGAAGAATACAGGCTAAACGAAATTCCTGCCGTCCTAGAAGAACTATACCTTGCGCTAAGCAGAAGCTACATACAAATGGTAAGAGACAAAGCAGCACTCGGAGACGACGTGGAAAGACAAGTAGTACTCTACACAGTTTACACAGTGCTAACCGAGAGTCTGAAAATGCTCAGCACAATAGCACCATTTATCACAGAACAAATCTGGCACAACCTAACATTCAAACAACCAGAAGAAAGCATACACCACTGCACCTGGCCAAAAGCAGACGAAAAAATGATTGATAAAAAGCTTGAAATGCAACTAACATTGGCTGATGACGTCATCCAGGCAATACTCGCAGCAAGAGAAAAAGCAAAACTCACGCTCAGGTGGCCAATCAAAGTAGTACAAATAGTCACGCACGACCAAGAATTACTGAAAACACTGGAAGAACTAGAGGACATAATCAAAACGCAAACAAACACAAAAGAAGTACACGGCCACGAAGAACTCGCAGAAATAAAAACAACACTCAAACCAAACCCGGGACCACTAGGCAAGACCTTTGGAGCAAAAAGCCTGGCAATCATGAAAGCAATAAATGCGCTAAAACCAAGCGAAGTCCTTTCGCAATTAACAAAAAACAACACCTTCACAGTCAAGCTTGACAAAGAAACACTCGAGCTAAACCAAGACCACATTATTTTGGAAAGAACAGCGCCAAAACACTACGTTTCAATGGAATTCAGAAACGGCATAGTCTACCTAGACACAACCAGAACACCAGAACTCGACGCAGAAGGACTGGCAAGAGAAATAATGAGAAGAGTACAACAAATGAGAAAAGACGCAGGCCTTGTAAAAACAGACAGCATATTACTTTACGCGCAAACAGACAGCGAAACAGCAAAACAACTAGCTCCCTGGAAAGAAAAAATTCAAGAAAAATGCGGAGCAAAAACAGCACACATGGACAACAAAGACCCAGTCAAAAAGCACCAACACACAGCAGAAGAAACAATAAAAGGCAAAGTTGTAAAGTTGTTTATGGACAAGGCATATTAGGAAATAGGTTGTAGGATGAAGGCGGAAGGACGAAGAACGTAGGAAGGATGAAGGTTGTAGGATGAAGGCGGAAGGACGAAGAACGTAGGAAGGATGAAG
>JACQMY010000003.1 GCA_016203305.1 Candidatus Woesearchaeota archaeon | reverse complement strand
ATCATAAAACTTATAAACTTTTCAAGCATTGGTTTTTTGATGGTCGTTCGCGTTATTGATGTGAGGGTTGAGGATTTTTCGTGTGATGTGGTGGTTGTTGGTGTTTTTGTTGGCAAAAAGGTGCTTCCCAGCCAACTGAAGGTTGTTGACGAGAAGACTTCTGGCGCATTGCATCAGGTTTTGCAGCAGAGGGAGTTTGAGGGGGAGTGGGGTCAGTCGCGTATGGTTCCTTTGTTGGGCAAGGTTAAGCCTAGGAATGTTCTTTTTGTTGGGCTTGGTAAGCAACAGGAAGCAACTGTTGAATTGTTGCGTAAGGCTGCTGGCTTGTTCACTCGTGTGCTTCGTGATGTTTCTTGTTTTGCAGATCTTGCATTTTTGCTGCACGAGGTTGATGTTCCTGGTTCGCGTGAGGAGCGAGCGCAGGCTGTTGCAGAGGGTGTTTTGCTTGGCGCTTATCAGTATGTTAGGCATAAGACTGTTGATTTGGATAAGATTAAGCTTTTGAAGTCTGCTGTTTTGTTTGGCAAGGGTATTGATGGCGCGGTAAAAAAGGGTGTGGTGTTGGCTGAGTGTGCTAATCTTGTCCGAGATTTGGAGAATGAGCCTGCTTCCAATCTTCATCCAAAGGAATTGGCAGATGAAGCGGTGAAGTTGGAGAAGCTTGGTGTTAAAGTTACAGTGCATGATAAGAAATCAATTGAGAAGCTTGGCTTGCATGCCTTGCTTGCTGTTAACAGGGGCAGTGTTAACGAGCCTCGTTTTGTTATTATGGAGTATAAGGGCGGTGGTAAGAGGAAGGTTGCGCTTGTTGGCAAGGGTATTACGTTTGATAGTGGTGGCTTGGATATTAAGTCTGATGAGTCTATGTTGACTATGAAGCATGACATGGCTGGCGCTGGTGTTGTTATTGGCACTGTGCGTGCTGCTTCTATGCTAAAGTTGCCTGTTCACGTGTTTGGTGTTTTTGCTGCTACCGAGAACATGCCGGGCGTGGATGCTTACAAACCTGGTGACGTTGTTAAAACTTTTAGCGGTAAGACTATTGAGGTTGCAAATACTGATGCCGAAGGGAGGGTTATTCTTTCTGATGCTTTGGCCTTTACTGAAAAAGTCATAAAGCCTGATGCCATGGTTGATTTGGCTACTTTGACTGGCGCGTGTGTTGTTGCGTTGGGTGGTGTTTGTGCTGGTGTTATGGGTAAGGATAAGAAAGTTATTGATGCTTTGATAGCGAGCGGCACTGTGACAGGCGAGCGTTTGTGGGAGTTGCCTTTTTTCAGGGAGTATCATGATCAGGTTAAGTCTGAGATTGCGGACGTGCGTAACTTGGGAATTATTAGGCGGGAAGCTGGGGCAATTACAGCTGGCGCGTTTCTTGCTGCTTTTGTGGAGACGACTCCTTGGGCGCATGTTGATATTGCAGGCACGTCTTGGTCTGAGCAGGAACAGGAGTACGTAAGAAAGGGAGGCACTGGTTTTGGTGTGCGTTTGCTTGTGAACTTTTTGGAGTCTTTCAAATGAGGCATTTCTCGATTGAGGAGGCTGAGGCGTGTTTGCCTAAGGTGGAGAGTTTGGTGCGTTCAGCGCAGAGGGTTCGTGATAAGATTGGGTGGTTGTTGGAAACGCATGATTCTTTTGTTGAAGTTAATGATGATCGTGGTTTTCATTTTTTTGTTACCGAGATGGTTGGTGTGAATCGTGAGTTTCATCGTTTGTATGCGCGTTTTTATGGGATTTTGGAACGTTTGGATGAACTTGGTGTTTTTGTTAAGGATATTGATGCTGGCTTGATCGATTTTCCTTTTAAGGAGGGTAAGTTTTTGTGTTGGCAGTTGGGAGAGCAGAAGATTAAGTTTTGGCATGATGTTGATTCTGGGTTTGAGCACCGTCAGCCTATTTTGGATTTTGATTCTTTGTGGAAAAGATAAAGTTTATAATGGTTGTACTGCTGGTTTTCTTTATGTCGGATAATGCGAAATTGAGTAAGGAGAAGCGTTTCCGTGTTGTTTTTGATCGGAAGAACTGTATTGGCGCTGCTGCTTGTGCTGCTGTTGCTCCTGAGTTTTGGGAGATGAAGGAGGATGGCAAGGCGGATTTGATTGGTCACAAGGTTGATGAACAGGGCAATCAGGTTTTGATCTTGGCTGAGCATCAGATGACTCCTACGATGAAAAAGGCTTTGGAGTTGAACAAGGAGGCTGCAGAAGTCTGTCCTGTTCAGGTTATTCATATTTATGATGATGAAACTGGTGAAAAACTTATATGAACTGCCAACTAATAGCTAATTGCCAACAGCCAAGCTTCATCCTTCATCCTACGCCCTTCTTCCTTCCGTCTTCATCCTACAACCTACACACTACTTACTACACACTAATGGCCAACAGCCAATCGCCTACGTCCTTCTTCCTACAAACTGCCAACTACAAACTACTAACCAATTAACTTGCGGAGGGGATTCAAATGAATTTGTTCGATGAATATGGGCCGGAAAGGATTGTTGAGGTGTACCATCCTGGTTTGGGTATGCGTGGTATTTTGGTGATTGACAATACTGCTTTAGGTCCGGGCAAGGGAGGTATTAGGTTTACTCCTTCGGTTGATCGTGAGGAGGTTTTTCGGCTTGCTCGCACTATGACATGGAAGAATGCAATGGCGGGTCTTCCTTTTGGTGGTGCAAAGGCGGGAATTATTGGTGATCCGAAGAAGCTTTCTGCGAAGGAGAAGGACGAGTGGGTTTCTGCTTTTTCCAAGCTGTTGAAGGGTATTGTCCCGCAATATTATGTTGCCGGTCCTGATATCAGCATGGCCGAGCATGACATGGAGGTTTTTGCCAGGGCAAATGGTGATCCTCAATCTTGTACGGGCAAGCCTAAGTCAATGGGAGGTTTGCCTCACGAACTTGGCAGTACTGGTTGGGGCGTTTATCATGCCACGCTTGTCGCGTTGAAGCATTTGAAGAAGGATGTTAAGGGGCTTGCGTTTGCTGTTGAGGGTTATGGCAATGTTGGTGAGTTTGTGTGTAAGTTTTTGACCGAGGCCGGTGCGAAGCTTGTTGCAGTGAGCGATAGTAAGGGCGCGATTGTTGTTCCGAGCGGTATTGATGCGAACTTGTTGTTTAAAGTGAAGAAGGAGAAGGGCTCTGTTGTTGATTACCCAAACGCGCGCGCAATACAGTCTAAGGAGCTTATTTATCAACAGGTTGATTTGCTTGTGACTGCTGCTATTCCGGATTTGATTAAGAAGGAGGATGTTCCTAAGATCAAGGCGAAGCTTGTTGTCGAGGGTAGCAATATTCCGACTTCGCAGGAGTGTGAAGAGCTGCTTGCCAATCGTGGCGTGCTTGTTGTTCCTGACTTTGTCGCTAATGCTGGCGGCGTTATTTCGAGTTATGTGGAATACATTGGCGGTTCTGAGAAGGAAATGTTTGAGATTGTGAAGGACAAGATAACGAAGAACACTGAGTTGGTGTTGCAGCGTTCAGAGAAGGACAGGGTTATTCCGCGTGTTGCTGCTGTGAAGATAGCGCAGGAGCGCGTGCGGGAGAAGTGCACGACGTGCAAGTAGAGGTTGAAGGTATAAGGTTGAAGGATGAAGACTGCATTCTTCGCCCTTATCCTAGTGCCTTCCGCCTTCACCCTCCAACCACTGGCCTTTAGCCATTGGCTTTTAGCCATTAGTACTTATAGCCACTGGCCAACAGCTAATAGCCAAATTTCAATAGCTAACAGCCAACAACCAATCTTCGTCCTAATGCCTAACACCTTAATCCTAATGCCTTCCACCTTCGTCCTACAACCTAACGCCTAATACCTACAACCTAACGCCTTCTTCCTTCCGCCTTCACCCTACAACCTACATCCTTCGTCTTCCTAACCACAAACTTATTATTTGTCATTTCCTGTGTGCCTGTTATGAAAGTAAAAGCGGTGGTAAAAGAGGTAGTGCAGGAAACGCCGAGGGTTCGTCTTGTCAGGTTGGTGTGGGAGGGTGTTCAGTCGTTTTCGTTTAGGCCTGGTCAGTGGGTGGGTGTTTGGTGTGATGATTTTCTCGGTGATAATGGTAAGCCGTTGCGGCGCGCGTTTAGCATAGCTTCTTCTCCTGGCGATGCAGCTCTTGAATTGTGCGTTTCAAGGGGTAAGGGTTTTAGTGCTTTTTTGCAGGACTTGGCTCCCGGCGCAATTGTAAATGTTGATGGTCCTTATGGTGGTTTTTGGTTGCGTCCTGCAGAGAAGTATTTGTTTATCGCCGGTGGCACTGGTATTGCTCCTTTTCGTTCCATGATAGCGCAGACTTTGGCTGCTGGCAGGGAGGTTTTGTTGTTGTATAGTATGAAGATGCCGAGTGATTTTGTTTATAGGATGGAGTTGGAAGGCTTGCGCGCGAACAAGAATTTTACCATGGTGCCGACTATTACTGCCGATCATGATTTCCCTGCTTGGGAGGGTAAGCGTGGTCGTGTTCAGAAGTTGTTGCCGAGTTACTGGCAGAAGGGGTGGTCTGTTTACGTTTGCGGCCCTCCTGCCATGGTCGAGGACTTGCAGGTTCTGTTATTTAAACTAGGCCAGCCGAAGGAACTTTTGTTTGTGGACAAATGGGAATAAACTATTGCGTAGTGACACTGAGGTTTTTTAAACAATGAACCGGATGGATTCGTATGCCCTTGCCTGATGGTCTGTTTGATGTTACTTCCACTATTTTAGTGCTTGTGGCAGTATTGTATTCTTGGCGTATTTTGGTTCATATCAAAAACGGGGAGCTTCGTAGAATTAAGATTTGGAGTGCACTGGCAATTACTGCTATTGGGGTTTACAAGTTTTTGGAGACTGCTGGCGAGTTTATGATGCGCCCGCCGTATTTACATGAGCTTGAAGAGACTATGTTTTTTGTTGGTATATTGTTTTTGATGTATGCGGCAAAGCTCACGTTTGATTTCTTTTCTGGTTTGAGTTACAAGCTGAAGCGCTTTGAGAAGTGAAACCAGTAACTTTTTAAAACAGGGTTCTCTTTGTTGCTGTCATGGTTGAAAATGTGGTGACTCCGTGGGAGGTCAAGGGTGCTGTTGATTACGATAAGCTTATTGCAGAATTCGGGCTAAAACCTTTGCCTGGCTTGTCTAAGAAGTTTGATCATGTGTTTTTTCGTAGGCGGATTGTTTTTGCGCATCGTGATTTTGAAAGGGTTGTTGATGCTGTTGATAAACGGCAGCCGTTTGTTATGATGACTGGTTTGATGCCGAGTGGCAAGTTTCATTTTGGTCATAAGATGGTTGCTGATCAGATGCGGTTTTATCAGGCGCTTGGTGCGAAGTTGTACGTTACTGTTGCTGATGTTGAGGCGTATAATACTCGGATTCCGGATTTGAAGGAGCTTCATCATTTGGCTATTGAGGAGTATTTGGTAAATTATATTGCTCTTGGTTTGAAGCCGAAGAATTTGGATTTCTATTTCCAATCAAGGAGATCTAAGGATGGCAGGAAGTCATCTGCGTACTATAGTTTGGCTGGTTTTCTTGCGAGGCATGCTACTTTTAATGAGTTTCAGGCGGTTTATGGTGAGATTACTCCTGGTAAGATGGCGTCTTCTTTGTTGCAGGCTGCTGATATGTTGCACCCTCAATTGCCTGAGTTTGAGGGGCCTGTTCCGGTTGTTGTTCCTGTTGGTGTTGATCAGGACCCGCATATTCGGCTTGCAAGGGATATTGCTTCGCGTTTCAAATTGTTCCCATTGTTGCAGTTGAGTTCTACGTATCATTTGTTCTTGCCTGGTTTGAAGGGTGGCAAGATGTCTTCTTCTGATCCCACATCATTTATAGCATTAACTGATTCCCCTGAGGAAGCTGAATCTAAGATTAGGAAGCATGCTTTTTCTGGTGGCCAACCTTCTGTTGAGGAGCATAGGAAGAAGGGTGGCAATCCTGATGTTGACGTTCCTTTCCAGATGTTGCGTTATGGTTTGGAAGAGGATGATAAGAAGCTTGCACGGGTTTATGATGATTATAAGTCTGGTAAATTGTTGACTTCTGAGCTTAAGCAGATGGTTATTGATAAGGTGAAGTTGTTTTTGGTTAAGCATCAAAAAGAGCGTGAGAGGGCAAGGAAGAAGGTTGATGTTTTCTTGCGTAAGAATGGAATGGCTTGACTGGGGCAAGGCCGCGTTTGATGAGGCAAAGAAGAAAAAGAAGCCAATTCTGTTGAATATCTCGGCAGTGTGGTGTCATTGGTGTCACACCATGCAGAGGCTGACATATTCTGACTCTGGCGTGCAGTTGTTTATCGAGAAGAACTTTGTTCCTGTTCGTGTTGATACTGATAAGCGGCCTGATGTGAATGAGCGGTATAATGTTGGTGGCTGGCCGTCTACGGTTGTTCTTGCTCACGATGGGGAGCCTGTGTCTGCTGCTACTTATGTTCCTGTTGAGCACATGGTTGGTTTTTTGGAGGACGGCTTGAATCGTTTCAAAAAGTATGTTCCGGTTAAGCGCAAGCCGGTTGAGCGCAAGCAGGTGAAGACTTCTTCTGAGGATATCTATTCGCTTATAAGGTCTTTTTATGATCCTGTTAATGGAGGCTTTGGTCTTGAGCCGAAGTTTCCTCATCCTGACATTTTGGAGTTTTTGGTTTACCGTTCGCGTGACGCTGACGCGCGTAAGATGCTTGATGCGTCCTTATCTGCCATGTTAGGTGGGGAATTTTTTGACCATGCTGGCGGAGGTTTTTTCAGGTACGCGGCTTTGCAGAACTGGTCGATTCCGCATTTTGAGAAGGTGCTTGAGGATAATGCTCGGCTGTTGTCAATTTACATTCAGGGCTATCGGTTGTTCAAACGTCCTGAATATTTGCTGGCTGTTAACAAGACTTTGTCTTTCTTGTTCACTGTGTTGTTTGATCGTGAGCATGGCGTGTTTTACGGCAGCCAGGATGCTGATGAGGAGTATTGTACGCTTCCTTTAGAGAAGCGTTTGATGAGGAAGCATCCGTTTGTTGATGCGACGATTTATGCTGATTGGAATTCTGCTTTGGCTTTGGCTTTGTTTGAGGCTTCTTCGCTTGAGCCTTTGTATTCTGGTGTTGCTGAACGAATGTTGGAGTTTTTGTGGAAAAATTGTGTGAAAGGCGGAGTCTTGCATTGTCCAAATAGCAAGTTGTTTTTGTTAAAGGATGCAACTTACTTGTTGATGGCGTTTGTTGCTGCTTTTGTGAGGACAAAAAAGCAAGTATGGAAGTCGCGCTCGTTGGTTGTTGCAAGATACTTGGAAAAGTTTTATGACAAGGAAGCTGGCGGGTTTTTTGACGTGCTTGGTGGTGTTGGTCGTTTGAAGGAGCGTCGCAAGCCTGTGCATGAGAACTCTTGTGCTGCTCTTGTGTTGAATCAACTTTTTGTTTTGACAAGGCAGAAGAAGTTTTTGGTTATGTCAAAAAAGACTCTCGAGGCAGTTTCTTATGATGCTTTGATGCAGGGTGCTTTTTCTGCGATGTATGCTTTGGCTTTGGACGAGCTTGCGTAAGGCTTTTAAAGCGTTCTCGTGCAGAAGTATGCATGAGAATTGCTGCCTGTGTTACCGCCTTGGACGGCACTGAGAAGTTTCTCATAGGGCTGGCTGATGGTAAGAAGGTTGAATCTGTTCTGATTAGGCATAAGCGTACTGTTTGTGCGTGTTTGTCTTCGCAGGTTGGGTGTGCGATGAAGTGTGCTTTTTGCGCTACTGGCTTGATGGGTTTTCAACGTAACTTGTCTGTTGAGGAGATTGTTGGCCAGTTTGATTTGATGGAGTCTGTTGGTGTTAAAATTACGAACGTGGTTTTCATGGGCATGGGTGAGCCGTTGCATAATTATGATTCTGTTGTTGGTGCAGTTAACTTGTTGCGGAAGAAGGGTTTGAGCTGGCAGAAGATTACTGTTTCTACTGTTGGCTTGCCTGATGGGATCAGGGCTTTGGGCAGGGATGTTCAGTGTCGCATTGCTTGGAGTTTGCACGCTCCTAATGATGTTTTGAGGAGTAAGCTTGTTCCTGTTAATTCGCGTTTTCCGATTCAGGATGTTGTTATGGCATTGCTTGATTTTCCTGCGCGCAGGAAGAATGAGGTCATGATTGAGTATGTTTTGTTGGATGGTGTGAATGATTCTCTTGAGCATGCTAAAGAGCTTGCTGTTTTACTTAAGCAGTTGCCTTTTGTTGTTGTTAATCTGATTCCATATAATTCAGTGGCTGGAATTGAGTTTAGGCGTCCTTCGCAGGAGAAGTGTGTTGCGTTCAAGCAGGCTTTGATTGATGCTGGTTTTAAGACGATTGTGCGGACTACTAAGGGGTTGGATGCTGATGCTGCGTGTGGTATGTTGTCAACGAGGAGTTTGGTGCAGGTTGCGGCACGCGATTGAATGGATGTTTTCTGGTAGCGATTTCTTTATAACTAATCTTGAGTTTTAATCTTTTATGGCGCATTATGTGGGCGTTTCAGGCATTGGTTCTGCGGACGAACTGGATGCTCTTGCTAGTTTGTTTTGGAATGCAGGTTTTTCTGGTTCTTCTCACGTTCCTATGGCTGGCGTTTTGATTAGTCGTAAGGGTTTGTCAAATGAAGCGTCTAAGAATCGTCGCTATGTCACGTTAGACCAGCTTGGTATTTTGTTGCGGCATGGAGCTGGTATTGAGAAGATGGTTCATTATGGGACTCCTGATGCTAGCACGCTTGTTGAGCAGGTTGTGCGTTTGATGTCTGGTTTTTACGATTCTGGGTTGTGCAGGCGTTTGCAGTTGAATGTTGACTTACCTTCAAGGGATGATGTTTGTCGGATTAAAGAACGTTTTCCTGAATTGTCGGTTGTTTTGCCGTGTTCTCCAATGAGCGCATCTGCTGAAGCGGTTGCCGGTTTTCAACAGTACGCCGGGCTGGTCGATGGTGTTCTGATAGATTCTTCTCAAGGGACTGGTTCAGAATTCGATGTTGGTTCCGCATATGCATTTTATCGTGCTTTTAAAACAGCAATGCCTGCGGCGAGCGTGGGTTTTGCAGGCGGCCTGGATGGGGCGAATGTCCAAAGAAAGATTGGAGAGCTGTCAATTTTGATTGGCGGTTTTGGTTTCAATATTGATGCAGAAGGCAGGTTGCGGGATAAATTGTCCAATAGGAAAGGGGATGATGTATTGAATTTGTCAAAAACGGCTGATTATATCAGGGGCGCTTCTGTGATGTTACAGCGTGCGTGATGCGCGGTATTTGATGCGGTTAACATTCTTTTGTATATAGAAATATATTCTCCAAACCACAATACATATAAAGAGTAACTACTAGAAAGTGGTTATGAGTGAAGGCGAAGGGGAATCCTTGGAGACAAAAGTACAGCCTGGTGCCATTCGTCCGTGGATTGGTGCTGCAGGGCTGGCAGGCATAGTCGCAGCGCTACACGGCTTACCTTCTGATGTTATTGAGAAGTATTACACGCATGGCTTGTGCAAGGGCATAGCTTCAGTTACTGCTCCGATTGCTGATAGTACTGATGTCCACATGAGCGAGTGGGTGGTTGCTGGGTTGGCATTGTATGGTGTTGCAAAACTGGCAGTTGCCGGCAAGCGGAAGGTTGAGAAGGCATGCGATTGGCTTAGAACTGATTGGAAACTTCCAACGAAAAAAGAAATTGCAAGTAGCGCGGCGCGTGGTTCAGGAACGCTGGCAAAGTTTGCTGCAGGCGTTGCTTTGGTTGCATCTCTGGGCTTTTACTTAAATGATAGGCGGTCACCGATTGTTCCCGAGCAGGTCGTGCAAAAATACTCGTTTGACTTGGCCGGGTTTCGAGCGCTTGAGCAGGATTTACGATATGCTAATGCAGCGTCTCCGCGAATGCGTAGGGATGCGCAACAGAATGCATTGTTCGCAGCTATGGATAATTTGTATCAACAGAAGTATGGCGTTCGTTTTCCAGCAGCAAGGCGGGTGAAAGAGACAGTTTGGCTTTTGCCAGTTATCGACACAAATGGCGTCGCAGCTCCTCCCTTGCAAGAAATGACTGTTGGTTCTAATGCGCTGGCATCTGATGACATGATGAATTGCGGACATGAACGCGGTCATTTGTTTTACTTTTCCAGCGAAAGCGAGGCTTCTGCGTTCGCATTCGAGGCAGCATTGGCGAGCAGGAATCCTGTTTTGCGCAGGAACGCGTTGGAATGGTTGTGGAATCTGTCAATGAGCGAATATCATGGGTTTATCCTTGAGTCCTCACTTTTGCGTGAGGATAGGAAAGCAAAAATATTTGCCGATAGCATGATTGGGTATTCAGAATCCTTGCCAGATCGGATAAACGATTTGTGCATGCGTGCTCGCGGTCATGGCTCAAGACAACAGGCTTATGGGAAAGATACGTTAAGTAAGTGCTGGGCTTTATATCGGTCAGGATATTCTGGTCCTCAAGTTATCACTACTTGCGGCGCCCGTTAGCGAAAGGCATTTAAACAAATTCTATTCCCAATTCGAAGGTGAGTGAAGATGGCAAGAGAATATAAAGATGAATTTACTGGTTTGAATGTTTCTGTAGGTTATATGCTCGAGGGACGCCAGATTGGTTCAATTAGCCCGTTGAATCCTTCTGATCAGTTGGCTGCGCGTGCTTTTGTTGATGCGTTCTACAGGGTAGCAGGCGATCGTGGTGCTGATTGTTTTGTTGGAACGCGCGTGGACGATACTCCTCGGATGCGCGAGATTTTAATCGGTCGCGCTGGAGTGGATGCTGTTTATCATGATGTTGTGTCTTTGCGTCTAAGGATTGATGCAAAAGGATACGTCGCCGAGCCTGCTTTGTTGTTTGGAAAGCAGCGAAAGGAAGTTTCAGGGCGCTTGGAAGAAATGACTGATAGGTTGGTTGGTTTTCTCAGAAATCCAGCTTCAGAGAAGGCTCCAACGAAAAAGGCAAGCCGGGCGAGAATTGCTGCCTTGTCAGACTCTGGATACGAAGGCATAGATTTTTAAACCTCGGTCTTTCCTTTTTTTGTAAATTGCCGAGATAGTGTAGCGGCCTAGCACGCGAGCCTGTCGCGCTTGCAACCCGGGTTCAAATCCCGGTCTCGGCGCTTCTTTCACAAACCTCGTTTTTTCCTGTTGTGATTTTCAAGGGATTTGAACCCTGTCGGATAATCGCTGACGGAGTCGGTGATTATCCATACGGGGAGAATCCCGGTCTCGGCGTATTTCATTCCGACCGTTTCGCAACCTTTTTCTATTAGTGTCAAGTTCGTTGTTTTATGGATGTTTATGCTGAGAGTTTGAGGTTGCACGAGGCTAACAGGGGCAAGCTTGGTGTTGTTAGCAAGGTTTCTATTAAGGATAAGAATGATTTGGCTCTTGCTTATTCTCCTGGTGTTGCTGAGCCTTGTCGTGCTATTGCTAAAAATCCAGGGGATGTTTATAAGTACACACTTAAGGCTAATTCTATTTGTGTTCTTTCTGATGGCAGTAAGGTTCTTGGTCTTGGCCGTCTTGGTGCTGACGCTGCAATTCCTGTTATGGAGGGCAAGTGTGTCTTGTTTAAGGCTTTTGCTGGTTTGGACGGCTGGCCTATTTGCGTGAGGTCGCAGGAGCCTGGGGATATTATCATGATCGCTAAGAACATTGCTCCTGTTTTTGGCGCTATTAATCTCGAGGACATTACTGCTCCTGGGTGTTTTGAGGTTGAGGATGCTTTGCAGGACATTGGTATTCCTGTGATGCATGACGACCAGCACGGTACTGCTATTGTTATTCTTGCTGCGTTGATGAATTCTGTGAAGGTTGTTGGTAAGACTTTTAGCGAGCTTTCTGTTGTTATTTCTGGTGCTGGCGCTGCTGGTGTCGCGGTTGCTAATCTTTTGCAGTGTCTTGGCCAGGGCAATCTTTGTGTTCCTGTTAAGGATGTTATTGTTTGTGATACTTCTGGGCTTATTTTTGATGGCCGCGAGGAGAATATGGAACCGTATAAGGTTGCTTTGGCTAAGCGTACTAACAAGCGTAAGCTTAAGGGCGCTCTTGCTGACGCGCTTAAGGGTGCTGATGTTTTTATTGGTGTTTCTGCTCCTAATGTTTTGACGGCAAGTATGGTCAGGACTATGGCTAAAGGTGCTATTGTTTTTGCATTGGCCAATCCTACTCCTGAGATTATGCCTGATGAGGCAAAGGCAGGTGGTGCGGCAGTTGTTGCAACTGGTCGTTCCGATTTTCCAAACCAGGTGAATAATGTTTTGGCGTTTCCTGGCGTGTTTAGGGGCGCGATTGATGCCAAGGCTAAGCGCATTACGAATGAGATGAAGTTTGCTGCCGCTCTTGCGCTTTCAGGGTGTGTTAAGAATCCTTCTGTTGATTGTGTTATTCCTTCTCCTTTTGAGTCTGGTGTGCACAAGCGTGTTGCAGATGCTGTTCGTCAGGCTGCTGAGAAAAGTTCATCAGGATAGTGAACTTGTGGAAAATATCACTTGTATGCTGTTGTTGTGTATGTTGGCTGTCCGCCAACGCATGCTCCGTTTAGGCATCTGCTTGGGCAGGTTTCTCTGATTTCTGTTGGCACTCCGTTTCTGCATATGTGCTCGGTTACGTGGGTGCCGTCATAACAGGTGTCAGTGTAAACCTTGCCGTCGTAGTGGACTTCTCCTTTTTCAGCTAATTTTTTTCCGTCCGTATCTCGACAGTCGGGAGTGGTAGTTGTGGTCGGTTGGCATCTTTCTCTTACGCATTGTTGGTAGTACGTGCTGTCTTGGCCGTAGACTGTTTTGCAATAGTCCTCGCACGTTTCCGGCTGTTTTTGGCAGTCGCGTTGTATGCAATTTTGTATTTGGTCGGGATAGTTTGCGTATCGTTGTTTGCATGTATCCTCGCATGTTGGTTCTGGTTTTTGGCAGCGTTCTTGTACGCATCGTTCGTAGCTTGCTCTGTCTGTTCCAAAGACGGTCTTGCAGTAATCTTGGCAGGTTTCTGGCGGGTTGCATTGGGTTGTGCATTCTCGTACTCTTGTTGGATCGTTTGCGTATTTTTGCTTGCATTGTTCTTCGCAGCCTGGTCGGCATCTTTGCACGCATTTCTCATATGCTATTCTATCTCCACCTGTTGTTTTTTTGCAGTTTTCTTCGCAGCCTGGTGTTCTTTCTGGAGGGCATCCTGTGCTTGTTGGACAGCAGGTGTTTATGTTAACAACGCCGCTTCCGGGCAATGCTTGGCCTCCTGCTGTTACCGCTACTCCTTTGCCCCAGCCCCACCACCAGGGATAGTACCATAGCAGGATTAGAATGATGATTATTATGCCGATGAGGATGAGCAGAAGGAGGATGTTGGTGAAGAAGTGTCCTTCGCGTCGCATCATGAAGTATTGTCCGCGTTCTTCTGGCATATGCATTGCTTCACTTGTCAGTATTTAATGTTTCATTCCCACTATTGAGAGAAGACTATTGCCACTCCTTATTACACTGTATGCATTCGTAGCTGATTTTTGGTCCGAATGGGAGGTCTGCCATGTAGGTGAGCATTCCGAGAACTGGTGGTGCTAGGTATTCTCCTGGATAGTCAAAGAATATAGCGGGCATTGCGCCTATGGCCATTCCTGCTAGGAAGTTGCGTAGCCGCATTCTTGGGGTTTCTTCGATTTCTCTGCTTCCGCAGTTGTTGCAGTTGTCTTCGAGACTCATTGTCTTTTCCCATGTCTCATTTCTTGCTTAAGTAAACTCCTGCGCCAATGGCTGCCACGCCTCCCAACTCTAAGGCCAACGTATCAATGCAGCGCCGTGTATGGCGTTCGTATGGCATAATGTGCTTGGGTAGATCGGTTTTGTAGTGTCTGTGTGTGAAGTCTCGGTAATCGTGTACGTATCCCGCGCTCATTGACAGAATTCCGATAAGCCCGAGTGCAACGGAGCCTATGCGAGATGCGAATGTTCTGCTGGGTTGTTCATCGTGCATAGTGTTCTGAGCGTTTTCTCACTATTTAAATCTTACGGAAATAACTATCATGTAGTGACGAAAGAAAACAATTGCCAACAGCCCAATGCCTTTGTCCCGCAGAACGAGTTTGTAGTGTGTAGTCGGTAGTGCGTAGTACTACAAACTACTTACTACAACCT
>JACQMY010000008.1 GCA_016203305.1 Candidatus Woesearchaeota archaeon | reverse complement strand
GCCTGGGTGTACTCTGCTTGGTACTTTGAATACTCTTGCTCCTCCTGGCGTGGTTTTTTGCAGGAGTGGTGTTTCTACTTCTATGAAATTCTGGCTTGATAGGTATTCGCGCATGGCTTGTGCTGCCGCGTGTCTTGTTAGAAGTCTTTGCTGCATTACTGGTCTTCTTAGATCAAGATATCGATACGTTAACCTTACTTCTTCGTTTGCCTCGTTTCTGTCGTCTATTTCAAATGGCGGTGTTTCTGCTTGGTTGAGTATGACGAGGTTGTCCGCTACTACTTCTATTTCTCCTGTTGGGAGTTTGAGATTTTCCATTCCTTTTGGTCTTGGTCGTACGTGGCCTGTTACTTTGACCACCCATTCTCTGCCTAGGTGTTCTGCTTCTTTGTGTGCGTCTTTGTTATGGCTTGGGTCGAAGACTACTTGTGTTATTCCATAGCGGTCTCGGAGGTCGATAAAGACAACTCCTCCATGGTCTCTTCTGGTTTGTACCCAACCGCAGAGTGTGGATTCTTGCTTGTCGTTTTTCTTTGTTAGCTCGCCACATGTGTGAGTGCGCATCATGGCTCGTTGTGTTGAGTGTTTGTTTATAAAGCTTTTTAGAGGGAGAATGTATGAGGTTGAAGATGAAGATATTCTGCCTTCGTCCTACTGCACGAGTTTGTAGTGCGTCGGAATTGTTACCCAATTCCGAGTGTCGGAGATTCACATGAATTAGTATAATTTGTATGAATCTCCGAGCATGATCGGAAATGTGCACTAATTGTTCCGTTTGCACATTTCCGACATGTGATCGGAAATTTGCTTTGTGAAGCAAATTTGCCGACATGTAGTCAGTAGTGCGTAGTACTACAAACAACACACTACAAACTACCAGCTAATAGCCAACAGCCAATCACCTACGTCCTAATGCCTACGTCCTACATCCAGAACTACTTCTTGAGTGCTATTTTCAACGCTAAATCTTCCAATTTTTCAAGGCCATATTTGATCGCGTCAAACTTTTTCCTGACTGGTGTGTTTCTCCAGTCGAAGAGCATTAGTTCTGCGTAGAGGTCTGTTACGAATTGTTTGATTTCTATTGGTGTTTTGTGGTCTCCGTTTGCAGCTGAGTTGACTGCTTTTCTTACTAGTTCTCCTATAACGTCCGATAGCGCGCATAGGTATGTTTCCGCGTCTACGTTTAGTTCTTCTGGTGTTGGTATGTTTTTGTTTTCGAGATAGCTTACGTAGCATGCTGCTTCTGTGTATTCTTCGAGTGCGTCAGAGTATGCTCCTGTTGCTGACAGCAAGTGTGTGTCCTTGCCGATTAGATCGTTCATTGCCGTGACTTCTTTTTTGGCTTCCTGCAGGAGCTTGTGTGCTTCCTTAATGTCTGAACGGTGTGCTGCATAGATGGCTTGTTTGCTGGCTTTGAGTGCTTTTCTGCTGTGCGCTATGATTTGTTCTCTTATCTTGTCAAATCCTTCCATGTACTTGCGCATTGTCTCGAATGTTTTTTTTGTGATCATTTCTTCTTCCTTCCACCTTGTCCTACATCCCTCGTCCTACAACCTAATACCTACTTCCTACAACCTGCATCCTTCAACCTTCACCCTCTCCCCTTACACTTTATAAACCTTCTCACAGAAACCTTTATATAAACACAGGGGCTTATTAAATGAAAAAGAGCGTATGATATGGCACAGACCGTACTAGGAAACGTTATTGAGTTCTTTCAGACGCTAGGAGTCTATGATGTTTTATTACCTTTCATTCTTGTTTTTACTGTGATGTTTGCTATCTTGGAGCGTACGAAGTTGTTTGGAGTTGAGGGTGATAAAGGTCAGTATACTAAGAAGAATTTGAACGCTATGGTGAGTTTTGTTACTGCTTTTTTGGTGGTTGCGAGTAGCAAACTGGTTGAAGTTATAACAAAGGTCAGCAGTGAAATCATCGTGTTACTATTGCTTATCGTGTTTTTCCTTATGCTGGTTGGCACGTTTTATAGTGGCAAGGATTTGGAGGAGAAGAAGGGTCCTTGGCTTGATGATCCTTGGAAGACTGGCTTTATGATTTTCGTGGCTATTTGTATTGTTTTCATCTTTATGGACGCTATTACGACAGATGCGGGTGATACTTGGCTCGAGGTCTTCTGGGACTGGCTTGGTGGCTTTTATGAGGATACTACTGTTGCAGCAATACTTTTAATATTAGTTGTTCTTGTCATTGTTTATTTCATTGCAGGTCCTGAAAGCAAGAAGAAAGAAGGTGGTTGACATGTTGTTCCAAGCTCCGTATTATTACCCAACGTCTGGCGGCAGGTTTCAGTCTGTCATGCAGGTCTTGCTGGACTGGGGAGTTATTGATGCTTTGTTGCCGTTCTTGCTTATTTTCGCTTTGATCTTTGCTATTTTGATGAAGATTAAGATTTTCAAACAGGAAGGCAAAGATGTTGGTGATCGAAGGTTAAACGGCATTATTGCCATGGTGATTTCTGCAATGGTTGTTGCTCCTCACGTTATGCGTGTTTATCCTCCTCAGGCTGATCCGGTGTTGATGTTATTAAGCATTCTTCCGAGCAGCGCGGTTATTTTGGTTGTGATGTTTATGGTACTTGTGCTGTTGGGCATGGTTGCCGAGATTCCTACTGTTGGTTTGTGGGCTGTTGCTTTTGGAGCATTGGTTATTTTGGGTTTGGTCGTGTTGACTACTGTTTATCCTGCGTTTACTCCTGCTTGGTTTGCTATGAGTCCTGATACTGTCGCATTGATCGTTGTGCTGATCATATTCGGCTTAGTTGTATACTTTGTCATGCGTGAAGAGCCTCCTGCCACTGGTGGTGGTTGGGACGCGTTCATTACTAAGTTTTTCAAAAAACCATGATGTTCCAACTACAATACCAATATGGCGGTGGCCGCTTGCAACAGATTTTTAGCCAGTTGCAGGACTGGGGTTTGATTGACTTTTTGTTGCCGTTTTTGTTGATTTTCACTTTGATGTTTTCCGTGTTGCAGAAGGTGAAGATTTTCAGCAAGCCTAAGTTGGGGCCTAATGGACCAGAGATGACTACTGATAATCCTCCAAGGCCAATTTTGCTTGGTGATCGTCGTTTGAATGGTACTTTAGCTCTGGCGGTTTCCGTACTTGTTGTGGTTCCGCACGTGATTGGTTATTATCCTCGTGAGCGTGATCCTGTGTTGTTGATAATGAGCTTCTTGCCTACGTCTGCTGTGATGCTGGGTGTTGTGCTTCTTGCATTACTGATAGTTGGCTTTGTGTCTGCTGAAGCCGAGTCGCCAGCGATTATACTTCCAGGCGTCCTGGGCGCAGGTGTTGTTTTGCTTGTGTTTTTGCAGAACTTCTTTCCAAACTTGATTCCGTCTTCGTTTTTCATTGATCCGACAACTATGGCTCTTGCTGTCGTGCTTGTTGTGTTTGTTGGAGTAGTATACTTGGTTACTCGCGAGGAGAAGAAGTCCGAGTGGGAGAAGACTTTGCATAAGTATTTCGGGCAGAAGGTGACATGATGGTAACCCCTCTTGATATTGGTGCGTTGAAGGAGTTTAACGCTATTTTCGCAATGCTGTTTGTGTTTGTTACTGTCTATGCAATCTTGCAAAGCTTGGAGTGGTTTAAGGAGAAGAAGGTTGCTGCTGGTTTGATCGCATTTACTTTGTCGTTTATGACTTTGTATAGTACTGTTGTGATGAAGACTATTACTTTGATGGCTCCTTGGTTTGTGTTGTTCATTATTTTTATCACATTGATCATGCTTGGCTTCATGATGCTTGGAACAGACATGAAGAAGATTACCGAGTTATTGTATAGCGGCGAGTTTAACATTGGCATTTTGTTGTTCTCATTCCTGCTGGTCATCATGGTAGGTTCGTTATCATACGTGTGGACTGAGGAGACTGGTGGTTTTGAGAAGTTGTTGGAGAAGAACGTTACTGCTGCTGGCGAGCGCGTGGAAATTACGTTCTGGCAGACTATTTTCCATCCAAAGTTTTTAGGCTTGGTTCTGGTTTTGTTGATTGCTGCTTTTACTATTAAATACATGACGGATGGTGGATGATATGGCTTTGGGTGATTTGTTTAAGAAGAAGCAGCCTGCTCCTGCTGGTCCCGAGGTTCCTCAGGCTGGACCTCCTTCTGATGTTCCTCTTGCTCAGGTTGTGACTTTGCAGGCTCAGGGTTTGTCTAATAATCAGGTTATTCAGACATTACAAAGGCAGGGCTATCCTCCTCAGTCTATTTATGATGCTCTTGCGCAAGCAGAAGCGAAAAAGAGTATTGAACCTATGGAGGTTCAGGGCGAGACTGCTCCTAAGGCAGATGTTCCAAAAACAACTGATCATCCTGCTGCCGAGGCAATGGTTGAACAGCTTATTGAGGAGAAGTGGCATGAAATGCAGAAGGAGCTTGGTAAGATGACTGAGTGGAAGGAGTTGTTGACTTCTCGTATTGATCGTCTTGAGCAGAGCATGGGCGATATGAAGCTTGACTTGGATGGCTTGCACAAGGCGATTGTCTCGCGTATCGGCGAGTACGATAAGACTTTGATGGACGTTGGAACAGAGATAAAGGCTATGGAGAAGGTTTTCAGCAAGGTTCTTCCGGACTTGACTTCTAATATTCAGGAGTTGAGCAGGATTACGCAGAAAGTTAAGAAATAACGCCAGGGTGAAGGCGGAAGGACGAAGGCAGAAGAAGTAGGAATGAATCATCTTCATCCTTTAATCTTCGGCCTTCATTCTTCTATGTTGAATGAGACCGCCGAGCATGGATTCTATTTCAACCAAAATGGACTGGAGCTGGACGAAATCGTCTTTTGTAAGATAACCGAGGTCCTGAGAGAGTAAGAGGAGGTTTTCGCACTCTTTGCTGGATCCCGCAGCAATATGGAGAAATTTGATGAAGTCTTTATTTGTGTACCTTCCGCAGCCTTCAGCGATATTGTTGCTTATGCTTACTGCTGCCCTCCGTAGTTGTGAAGTTAACGCATATTGTTCTTCTTTTGGAAACTGCCGCGTAAGCGCATACGTATTTTTTGCAAAAAGGAAACTAAGCGTCCACACTTTGAGATTCTTGAAGTCACTTTGCATACATAACTGAGCTTTCTGTGATTAATATACCCATCGCCTCAAATTCCGGAAAGTTTCCAACATAATAAGTAAAGTTTACAATCAGAATTTTTTACCATTCATCCTTGAGAAACCGTTCTTCACCCTTCTACCTTCTTCCTAGGACGGACTATCATAACTATGTCCCGGCAATTCTTCTTTGCTTTCTGGAGCATGCTGTTCTTCTGTGTGTCTTCCTAGTTTTTCGTCAATGATTTTGTCGATTTGGTCTATGCTTACGAATTTTGTTGGGTTCCAGAGTTCGATGTATCTTTTCATGACGTCTATGTCTTCTTTGCGTGCTGTTAGGCGCAGTTCTTTGATGACCATGATTATTCTGTCTTCGACTGTTTGTATTGTTCTTTTTAGATCGTTGAACTCGTTTTGTAGTGCTTTGATTTCTGCCATTGCTTTTTTTTGGTTGGTTAGCATATTTTGTTCTATTAGAAGGATTTTTTTGCGCGTTTCGCCTGCGCGTTCTTCGCTCACGCGGAGTCTTGCCTGTAAGAGGTTTACTTGTTCCACTGGAGGGGTTGTCTCTGGGAACTGTGCGGGTTTTATTTCCGGTGGTGCTGGTGGTGTGTCTGCCATGTTTCTTTTTGCTCTTCTGCCTTCATCCTACAACCTAATACCTTCGTCCTAATTCCTACAACCTAACGCCTAATACCCAATGCCTACATCCTAATACCTTCATCCTTCTGCCTTAATCCTCTCGTTATGTTTATATACTCTTGTCCGATTAACAGGACCAAGTCATATTAACTTATGTGACTCTGGTGGAGTGGTTAAAGAGGTGGATATGGAGTGTGGAAGTTACGACGTCATTCGTGAGGGTGACGAGATTATTCTGCGCGTGGACTGTTCAGGCTGCCCGTTTTTTCCTAGTTTGGAGGACGAACCGCGCTTGATGGCCATGACTGTTGACATGCTTGCAGAGGTTGGCACGGTCACTCAGATTGTGTACGTTCAAAAGCGTGATTTTGAATACGACGAGGGCCAGGCTTCGTTGTTGTTGGAAATTGCAGGTATTTACAAGCAATTGTCTCGTCAGCGTTTTGCGTTTGGAATGGTTGCCAAGCCTGTGTGTGCCAAGTGGGTGAATCAGAGATATGTTGTTTTGCAGAATGTTTTGCAGCGAGTGTTCAAGAGTGATCCTGTTTCTGCTTATGTTGAGTTGAAGCGGCTTTTGCGTGAGGAGCAGCGCCAGATCCAAGAGGGGCTTACTTCTAAGGAGGGTGTTGATTGTTTGCAGGCTTACTTCAAGTTGTTGCAGGACGTTATTGGAATGTTGGAGCAGACGAAGCTGTTGCGTTTTGCCGAGCCGTATCTTGCTGGTATGCAGCCTGGTGATCGTTCTGTTTATAGAAGGATTTTCTCTCCTACTATAAGGCCTGATTTCATGTTTACCAAATTGATGGCTACCGTTCCTACCGAGGGCGAGGAAATTGGCAGTTATCAGGTTGGCAATACCGAGATTACTGTTTTCAAGATGCCTGAGAGCGTTCAGTACCTGTATCACATGGTTCCTGCCGAGTTCAAGTTGTCTTATGAGAAGTATGAGTTGTTGGACGCTGGAAGAAATATTCTTGCCGAGCATAAGCCTAAGCGTACTGAGTTTGTTGAGCCTGAGCGTATGCGGATGGTTTTTTCATCGATCGGCGCTGACTTATTGGAAGAGCTTGCTAGCCAGCGTAATCTTCATTTGAGGAATAGTGAGCGGAATGAGCTTGCAGAGATTTTGGTGCGTTATACTGTTGGTTTTGGTTTGTTGGAGGTTTTGTTGCAGGATGAGAAGGTTCAGGACATTACTGTTAACTCGCCCATGGGCCGGATTCCAATCTTTATCGTGCACGATGAATTTGGTGATTGTGTGACTAACATTATTCCTACCGCTCCTGAGGGTGAGTCTTGGGCTTCTAAGTTGAGGATGATTTCTGGCCGTCCTTTGGACGAAGCCAACCCGATTTTGGATACTGAACTTATTCTTCCTGGGAGTCGTGCTAGAGTTTCCTCTATTACTGAGCCGTTGAACCCTTCTGGTTTGGCGTATTCTTTCCGTCGTCATCGTGATAAGCCTTGGACTTTGCCGTTGTTCGTTAAGAGTAAGATGATAAATCCTCTTGCTGCTGGCGTTATGAGCTTTTTGATTGATGGTAGTAGGACTATTCTTGTTGCTGGCACTCGTGGTAGTGGCAAGACTTCTTTGTTGGGTTCTGTAATGGTTGAGTTGATGCGTCGCGCGAGGATTATTACTATTGAGGATAGCGTTGCTGGTGATTCAAGTATTGTTGTTGAAAAGAACGGTAAATTGGTGCGCACAACAGTCGGAGAACTTATCGACGGAATTATTGCTGAGATTGGCGCGAAAGTGATTGATGGGCGGGAATTTGTCAGGCCTGCTCGCCTTCGTGTTTATTCTATGGATGAAAAGGGAAAAGTCTCTCTTGCACTGGTGAGTCAATGTATGCGTCATAAAGTGACAAAGCCTATCTATGAGGTGTGCACAGCTTCTGGGAAGCAGTTGAGGGTTACTGGGGATCATAGTTTGTTTACTCTGGGCTCAGAGTTGCTGACTCCTGTGCGGGCCGGAGAACTGCAACCGGGCGATTTCATTGTGACGCCGCGTTTGCTGACGAATACGCAAAAGAGAATGGCTGGTTTGGACCTCATCGAGCATGCCGCCCTGTTGCGCGGAGCATTTTTTAAAGGAAACGCAATTAGAAAGTTTATTGTTGATCACTGGAGTGCCGTCAGAGCTGTTGCTCATGAGCTAAAATACAGCAAGGCCATGCCTGCTGCTTGGAGGCGTTCAAGTGTGCTTCCGTGTGAAGTTTTCGCTAATCTTGGCGCGCGCATTTCTGGCGAAACAGTGGGGGTTAAAAAGAAGGCAAGCTCATCCGTGATTCCCGCAGTGCTGCCATTTACTGATGATTTTTTGACTGTGGTTGGGTTGTGGCTGGCTGATGGGAGTTACGATAAGAACTCGGTGATTTTCTCTGTTGTTGACAAGGCAGAGCGAGGTGTTGTTTGCAGATTTGCTGAGACTCTTGGATTGAAGCCAAAGATGCATTCTGATGGTGTGAGTTTGATGTTGAACAGTGGTATTTTGAAGGACGTTTTTGTGAATGTTTTGGAACTGAAAGGTAATGCTTACACGAAACGTGTTCCTGGTTGGGTTTTTGGATTGTCCAAACATCAAGTTTCTCGTGTTTTGAATGGTTTGCTGAGTGGTGACGGATGTGTTGGTGATAGGGAGTTGTCTATTTCTCTCTGTTCAAGGGATTTATTGCATGACGCATCCACTTTGTTGTTGCAGTTTGGGATTGTGGCGAGAACAACCTGGCATGAGAATAAGGATAAGACGATAACTTTGCGCTTGGGGAGCACAAGTATGCTGCGAAAGTTGCAGGAGGAAATTGGACTGTTGCAAAGCCATAAACAGACGCGTTTGCAGAAATTGTGCGCGCGGATTTCAACGCATGATACGTCTGACGTCATTCCTTTTGCAGTTCATGAAAAAAGGGTTGCAGTGCAACAGCTTGGCTTGAATTCGTACGATTATGTTAACAGGGGATATTCTATTGGACGGGGAATGTTATCCGCCGCGGTTGATGTTTCTCCGGATGCATTTGAGCTTCATCATGTGCTTGCAAATTCCGATATCTTCTGGGATAGGGTAGTTTCAGTTGAGCGCATTGCCTGTCAGGATGTTTACGTGTACGATTTTTCAGTTCCGGGGCATGAGAACTTTGTATGTGAGAACATTCTTGCGCACAACACCTTGGAGCTTCCTGGCGAGGCGTTGCGTAAGTTGAACTATAACATTCAAGCTATGAAGGTTGCTTCTGCTTTTACGAGGGGAACTACTGAGGTTGGCGCTGATGAGGGCATTCGTACTACTTTGCGTTTGGGTGATTCTGCTTTGTTTGTTGGGGAAGTTCGTAGTGTTGAGGCTAAGGCGTTGTATGAGGCTATGCGTGTTGGAGCTCTTGCTAATGTGGTAGCGGGCACGATTCACGGTGACAGTCCTTATGGTGTGTTTGATCGTGTCGTGAATGATCTTGGTGTTCCGCGTACGAGTTTTAAGGCTACTGACATTATTATTGTTGCCAATCCTGTTCGTTCTCCTGATGGGATTCATCGTTATCGTAGGGTTACTCAGATTACTGAGGTGAGGAAGTTGTGGGAGGAGGATCCTGTTGCAGAGGGTGGTTTTGTTGACTTGTTCAAGTATGATGCTCAGACTGATCAGTTGTTGCCGACTAATGACTTGTTAAGGGGTGATAGTGATGTTATCAAGTCTATTGCCGGCCAGGTTAAGGAGTGGGCTGGTAATTGGGATGCTGTTTGGGACAACATTCAGTTGCGTGCTAAGATGAAAGAGGCTATTGTGAATATGGCTGCTCAGTTGAAGAATCCTGACTTGTTGGAGGCTGATTTTTATATTCGCGCGAATGATGAGTTTCATTTGGTTTCAGAGGCGGTTCGCGAGGAGGTTGGCACGTTGGATAGCGAGCGTATTTTTTTCCAGTGGAATGAGTGGCTTAAGCGTGCGGTGAAGAAATGAGGATTTATGGCTGACGAGGACTTGATTGTAAAGTATAAGGTTTTGCTGGAGAAACAGCTTGAAGTAAAGGCGTCTGCGGGCAGCGGCCAGGTTTTTAGTCGTGAATATCAGGTTTTCCGTGAGGAGATTTTGCCTCCGCACATGTCTGCTTATGAGAAGATTTGTAATTCTTGTGAGAAGATTTTGAAGTTGCGCGTGAATCCTGAGGCAGCGCAAAAAATGCAGTTGGCGATTGATTCTGCTCATTTGCAAGTTACTCCTGCTGGCGTGTTAGCGAGCTCATTTATCTTACCTACCACATTTTTGCTTGTCGGAGTGTTTGTTTCTATGCTGTTTTTTAACAGTACTTTTTTTGCTTTGTTTAGCGCTTTTATTGGTGTTTCTGCTTTGTTAATTATGCAACGGTTGCCGTTTTTCATTGCCAATGCCTGGCGGATGAAATCGTCAAACCAAATGGTGTTGTGCATTTTTTATGTTGTTACCTACATGCGCCATACTAGTAATTTGGAGCTTGCTATCGAGTTTGCCTCTGAGCATTTGACTCCTCCTTTGAGCCTTGATTTAAGAAAGGTCATTTGGGATGTTGAGAATTCCAAGTTTGAGAGCATTAAGGAGTCTTTGGAGGCTTACTTGAACGGTTGGCGGCAGTATAATTTGGAGTTTGTCGAGTCTTTCCACTTGATTCAGAGTTCTTTGTATGAGACGTCCGAGGATCGTCGTTTGTCTTTGCTGGATAAGAGTTTGGATGTTATGTTGGACGAGACTTTCGAAAAGATGTTGCATTATGCCCAGAATTTGAAAGGTCCTATCACTATGTTACACATGTTGGGAGTTATTCTGCCGATCTTAGGCTTGGTCATTTTGCCTCTTGTTGTTAGTTTTATGGAGGGCATTGGCTGGTACCATATTGCAGCCGGCTATAATGTCATTTTGCCTGTTGTTGTTTACGTTATGGGACGTCAGGTGTTGTCGCAACGACCAACAGGATATGGTGATACTGATATTGCTGAGACTAATCCTGAGTTGAAGAAGTATCGTAACATTATTTTCAAGATTGCTGGGATCGAGTTCACGATCCATCCTGGTTTTATCGCTGTTTTCATGTTTGCCGCATTGTTTATTGGTGCTTTAAGTCCTTTGCTGATTCATATTTTAAGTCCTGGTTATGAGCTGCAGATTGGTCCTTTTGAGCTTCTTGGATATAAGAAAAGCCAGCTTAATGAGGAGGTTTTGATTGGTCCTTATGGTCTTGGCGCGTCGTTGTTGTCTTTGTTGTTCCCTGCTTCTCTTGCTTTGAGTGTTGGGTTGTATTTTAAGTTGCGCAGTAAGAATGTTATGAAGATTCGTGACGATGCGAAGAAGTTGGAGGACGAGTTTTCTTCTGCGTTGTTCCAGCTTGGCAATAGGCTGGGTGACGGCCTTCCTGCTGAGATTGCGTTCCAGAAGGTTGCTGATGTGATGGAGGATACTATTTCTGGGAAGTTTTTCAAACTGGTGGCTACGAATATTAGCAAGCTTGGCATGAGCGTGCGTGATGCTTTGTTTAATCCTAAATCTGGTGCTTTGCAGGCGTTTCCTTCTGCTTTGATCGAGAGTTCGATGAAGGTGTTGATTGAAAGCATAAAAAAGGGTCCTTTGATTGCTGCTCAGGCTTTGTTGAATGTCGCTCGTTATATTAAGGAGATTCATAAGGTGAATGAGCGTTTGAAGGACCTGATGGCGGATATCATTTCTGATATGAAGTCTCAGATTGCGTTTTTGACTCCCGCTATTGCAGGCATTGTTATCGGTATTACTTCCATGATTACTTATATCTTGGGTAATTTGTCCAAGCAGATTAGCGTTATGGGCGCTGAACAGGCTGGCACTCAGATTGGAACGTTGGCAAATTTCTTTGGCGATAGCATTCCTACGTATTATTTCCAGGCTGTTGTTGGTATTTATGTTTTTCAGATCGTGTACATTTTGACGGTTTTGTCAAATGGTATTGAGAATGGTGCTGATAAGTTGCAGGAAAGGTATCTGTTGGGCATTAACGTTGTTCGTAGCACTTTGCTTTACTGCGGCATTAGTGCTGCTGTCATGATTATTTTCAACATTATTGCTTCGCGGATTGTGGACGTTGCGTCGATTGCTGTTTCATGATCGCTTCGTACTTTGCGCGCTTTTCGGCTGGAAGAGTTTTAATGGTTTCTTCAAGTTCTTTTTGCATGCCGTTTCTCTCATATGCGCGTATTTTCAGTACCTGTGCGTCCGGGTCATCAGGACATAGTGCTTCGTAGATTTCTGCCCAAACAATGTCCACTGGTACGCCACCAAATCCTAGCTCGGTTCTCATCGCGCAGGTATCAAAAGAGTAGACTGTACGCTTGACAATGCGGTCTGCTAATGCCAGTGGTCTGAGCAAGTGTGCAAGTGCGTTTACGATATGCTGCCTGGCTTCTGGGTCTCGAGCAGTGAGTTTTTCCCGGTAGAGCTCCCATTCTTCACGTGCCTGACCGAGCGCCGTCTTCAGATCATCTACAGTGTATCTTCCCGACTTGAGTGCTTCTTCATAGTATCGCTCCATTCCAGGAACATCTGCCAGGTGCTCTTGGAGGAGTTTTTGTACTACTTTGTCATCGAGCTGTTCAGGTGTTAGTTTGTGAACAAGCGCTGCTGCAAACGCCATTACCCGTTCATTGTCAGCAGAGACATCTTGTACGCGTTCTTCAAGTTTTCTTGCGCTTTCTGTTGCTTGTCCTGCTGCTTCTTTGGCTTCTGCTTCTTCTGTTTGTGCTTTGCCTGCTGCTTCTGTTGCTAGACGTGCTGCTTCTCTGAGGGATGCAACTTGTTCTTCTAAGCGTGCGATTTCTGCTGGGTTTAGTGCTGCGCCTGGCGCTCTTGCTGCTGCGAGTGCTTCTTCTGCTTTTTCTGCACGTTTTACTGCTCTGTCTCGCTCTGCAATATAGCTTTTCATGGCTTGTTCGTAAACGCCTATTTCTTCTCGCTTTCGGGCTTCTGCTTCGTCAAGGTCTTCTGCGTGGTCTTCACATTCTTGCTGGAGTTGTGCCTCCAGTTCTATTGCGTCGACTGCTAGTGATTCAACTAGTTCTTCAGAAAGTTCTGCAATTCTTTCTTCGTATGCCTGGCGTTCTGTAGCAGTTAGTGGTTGTACTGCTGGAGGCGTACTCGCAGTAGATTGTGTTGCTTTGAGCACGTCTCTTTCGTTGCTGACTTCTGCTAGTTTTGCTTCTAGTTCTGCTGCTCGTCTTTCTGCTTCTTCTTTTCCTGTTGCTACCAATCTTGCTTCTTCTTTTGCTTTTGTTTCTTCTTCTCTTGCAGTGTCTACTGCTGCTTGTGCCCATTCTCCGCCTACATTCACTTGTTCGAGCTCACCGGTGAGCTCTGCTACGCGTTCTTCTGCTGCTTTTTTGGCTGCTTCTGCTGCTGAAATGCGTGCTTCATATACTTTAACATCTGTTGTTCCTGAACTCGCTGTTTTTAGCTGTTCGTTTTCCAGTCTTGTTGCAATGTAAGTGTCAGTGAGCTTTCTTAACTCTCCACGTGCTTCTGCTGCGTCTGCTGCTGCAGCGTCTCTTGCTTTACGTGCGCTTTCCAGTTCTTTTTGTGTTCTTGCAAGTTCTTCTGGTTTGCTGGCAGCTGGAGTGTCTGGATGTGCTCTTTTGTATTCTTCGAATTCATCTCCAAGCTCGCCGAGTTCTCTTGTAAGTGCTGCTTTGTCGTCTTCGTGTCCTTGCGCAATGCCTGCTAGCCTGCTGATTTCTCCTTTGAGCCCTTCTACTTGTGCTGCTTTTCTTTCTAGTTCTGGTAGTTTTGGTTCTGTTTCTGCTTTGTACGCGCGCAAGCGTTCGAGTTCATCTTGGACTGCTGAACCGGCTGCTGGTTGTGATGCGAGTCGTGCTTCTAGTTCTTCGGCGCGCCTGGTTAGGACTGCATTTTCTCCTACAAGCGCGTCCCAGCGTGCTCGTGCTTCTGCTTCTCGTGTTGCTTTGGCTGCTGCTGCTGAGTCTGCTTTTGCTCTGAGTTCTTCTGCGCGTTTGTCTAGTGAGTCTGTCATGTGCCACCTTCCAATTCTTCTAATCGTTTTTCAAATTCGTTGAAATAATCAAGTGCCTTGCGTTCAATGTCTGCTGCTTTTGTTTCTGCTGTTTGCGCTCGTGTTTCTAGCTTGCCAACCTTTGCAGCGAGGTTGTCTGCTTCTTCTCGTGCTGCTTTGTGGGTGCCGCGCATGCCTGTGATGATTTTGTCAAATGCCGCATAGACTTTGGCGAGTTGTGGCGGGATGTCTGCTGGTTTTTTCTGAGAGGCAAGGTAGTTGTGGAAGTCTTCTATTCCGTCTACGACCGCTACTAGACCGTCAACGAGGTCGTATGCTGCTTTGAGGTTTCCTTCTGCGTCTTCTGCATTTGCGAGCACGTGCCCGTATTTTTCTGCGAGTTCTCGGATGCGTGCTTCCCGTTCTGCCAGCGCTCCTAATGCGTTGCGTTGTTCGATTGTCTTTTTAGCTCCTGCATCAATCCTGCGCGCGATGGCTTGAAATGTCGAGACTACATCAGGAGTAATAATGTGGGAGTATTGTCTCTGTGCTCGCTCAAGGAGCTCATAGAGTTTTCTATCCGAGATGCGAAGGTCTACTTTACCTTCAGTTCTGGGAAGGCTGTCGTAATAGCCAACGATGTCCCGTGCCAGCGTGTGGTGCATGCAAGTGTCGTCTTTTGTATCCGCTCTGGCCTGGTCGAATAACGTTAATACTGCTTGTATTGCTTCTCTGTCTTCTTCGCGAACCCGTAGTGCTCCACTTATCTGTTCATTTTTTACTGCGGATCGGGATTCTAGAATGTCTGGAACTGCGCTACCTGGCCGTGCGAATCTTCTTGTGATACTTCTTGGTTGTTCGTAACTTTTGCTTTCTGGATGGATTATTAACGGGTTTATCTCATCCATGCGGAGTCTTTGATGGCTTCCTTCTCTATCTGGGAATGTTTGATAGTAAAGTGGTATTACGCTGCTCGTGTTTGTGTTTACGAGTTGGTAGACTCCTATGCTTTCTTCGCGCGGTACCCAGATGAGAAAATGTCTTTGGCTTCCAGGATCTAGATAGGCAAGACGGAGGTCTGCGAGTGGGTCGTTCCATCCTAGGCGGAGGAATATTCCTTCTTCCGTGTTGTGCAGAAGGACTCGTGCAGTATAGTATGGGAGAAATATTTGACCGGGGTTTGCTTGTTCTGCGCGTTCTGAGAGTTCTCGGTCAAGCCGTTCTCTTTGGTTGGTGAGTAGTTCGTAGTCTTTGTCGCTTCGTTCAATGAAGAAGGCCCTTATTTTTCCAGGCAGGTCTTTGTGCACGATTATAGTGCGCTGTTCTGCTCTTGCTCTGCCTTTTGGTATACGTTGCCAGATTGCTTTTGGGATGTTTGGCGAGGTGGCGAGTTTGGTGATAAGTTTGTGTCGTTCTTGGAATTCTTCGCTGGCGCGCTGGTCTGGGCTATCACTCATATAGCTGCGTTCTTCAGAGGGCTATTTAAACCTTTCTCAGAAATAACTACTTAAGAGTGAACATTTTGACGATGGTGAAACAGAGAGTTCAGGTGGTTGGTTTTTGTAGTTCTTTTGCAACTTTGACAAATGCTTCTTTTTGTTTGTCTGTTAGTTTGCCGAATTTAAGATAGTTTGACTTTATGCTGCGTAAAAAGCTGCTTTTTTTGTATAGTTCTTCTGGTATGTCAAAGAGTTTTTTCATTTCAGGATCTGTTATTTCTCCTGAGAGTTCGTTCTTTTGGCAGTCGTAACAGACAACGAACGTGGTTTTCCCGCTTACCAAAACCATGTTTTTCTTGCATCGCATGCATCTTTGTTGGTAGGATACCATAAGGAAAAAGATGGGGGTGGCCGGATTTGAACCAGCGACGTCACCGGCTTCAGCGGTCTAAACTGCACTTTTGAGGTGCATGTGTTCTCCCGGGCTGAACTACACCCCCATCAGTTGATTTTGAAGTTGGTTCTTTTAAAACCCTTTCGGTTTCTCACTGGACAAATATGCGCGCGAGGTAATTAAACCGCTGTCCTCCCCTCTCTCGTATGGACGAATTTATTGCTGAATTGCTTGGGATAATCATCGGGGATGGAAATCTAAGTAATGTGCAAAAGCATTACCGGATTGGTTTTGTTGGCGACCCTATTAATGACAAGGAATATTTTGAATACATTAAATAGCTCATTGCAAGAGTTTGGAACAAAAAAGCAAGGATATTTCAGGGCGGGCGCGGAATTAGGATAGTCATAAACTCTAAGTCTGCATTTCTGGAACTTACGCAAAAATACTGTCTTCCTATTGGCGAAGGCAAGTGCGAAAGAGTGATTATCCCTGAGTTTATCTCACGTGATTGAAATCTTGTACGTCATACCATTCGGGGAATTGTTGATACTGATGGTTCGATTTTTGTTGCTAACAAGCCAAGAAGTCCAAATTATCCTTCAATCGAGATAACCACGTGCAGTCGTAAGCTTGCACATCAACTTAAAAACATCCTCGCACATCAAGGTTTCAGGGTCGCGAATATTTGGTGCGACAAACCCGGTAAGATGTCCAAGCTTCCCTGCTACAAAGTCCCTTTGAATGGTAGAGAAAATGTGAGAAAATGGCTAATCGAAATTGGTTTTTCTAACCCTGTGAAAAAAATGAAGGCGTTGAATGCACTTGCTTAGAGATATCTCACTCTGCGAACTATTGAGCTTGAACTGCTGCAGTCGCTCATTAGTTGCGTGATTCTTCCATCTTTTCCGTGGAACTTTCCGAATTGTACTGGGCATACGCGTTCTTCGCGTTGTGGTCTGAACCAGTAGTCGTCGCGGAAGAAGAACATGAATGTTTCAAAGAGTTCTTGCTGGTCGGATGTTCCGAATAGGGCATCAATTACTTTTGGTGGCAGCATTGTTATTCGCGTGAGTGTTCTTGGTAGCTTGAGTCCTTGGATTGAGTATGCGTGTGGTGTTCCAAAGCGGTGTATGACTGTGTCTGTTTTTCCATAGGCTATCACGCTTCCGATGATTGGGAACATTTCAAAATCTTCTCGAAGCCATTTGAGGAGTTCGTTTAGTACTGGCGCGAACAATGATGTCTGATTGGTGAGTATTGCACGGATTGTTGCATAGTAGAGACGTAAGTCTGGTATTTCTCCTCCTGTTACGAGGACTGCTGCTAGCTGGCTTTCGGCATGGCGCGCAACTCCTCCGTCAAAAGGCGTAGTATCCCAGTTGACGTGTATTGTTTTGCCAGCGCATTGGAGGTTGTAGAGTGTTATTCCTTGTGGTGTTAGTTCTGCTGCGAATTGTCCTGCTCTCAAGCAATAGGTAAGGTATAATGCTAGTGGTTTTGCACCTGCACGTACTTCTCTCTCTAGTTTTCGTAGAGTTTCATCCATTTACTACTTCCAGTCTTCCGAACTTTCCTGTTCCTAGTTGTTTTTCTCCTTTGTATTCTGATACGTAACCGTTGATAATGTGAACTTTTGTTCCTGCTTTCACAAGGTCTACTTGTTCGTTCCAGAGTGTTAGTGTTATTTCTCCTGTTGCGTCTTTTGCTTTTGCGTTTGCTACTTTTCCTGTTTTGCCGAACTTGTTGAACTCTCTTGGTTCCTGTACTTCTGTTACTTCTACTATCATGTCGACTTTTCCTTGTCCTGCTTGTAGGTCTTTGATTTCCATATTCATCGCCTCAGAGACCGAACAAATTAGTCGGTTTAAAAAGTTTTTTATGTTCAACCCATCTTTCAGCAGTAATGAAGGGAGAGAATTAATAAGTACAAAATGCTTTTGAGAAGACTGAGATGAGAGATGCGACACACATGCAGCAAGTTGAAAGGTGGGCGCGTTACGTGAAGGAGCATCCTTTGACATGGAAAGCGCAGCATACTGAGTTTATTAACGCGATTTATGAGAAGGCAAGCGATGCTATTGTAAGGATTTCAAAGGAAAGGTCTGGTAGGGAAAAAATTATGCAGCTCTATAAGATTAAGAATGAGAAGGGCTATCCAACGCTTTTGAAACAGCATTAAAAACCAATTGACTTCGTCCTAATTCCTACATCCTAACGCCTAATACCTACACCCTTCGTCCTAATACCTACAAACTTATCTTTCCTGTTATCAACTGGTACAACGTGTCTCGTAGGTCTTTGATTTTTATTCTTTTTTGCGCTGTGCTGTCTCTTGCTCTTATTGTGACGTCTTCATTCTTGATGCTGTCAAAGTCTATTGTGATGCACCACGGCACTCCTATTTCGTCCATTCGTGCGTAGCGTTTTCCTATGCTTCCTGTTGCGTCGTACTGGACGTCATAGCAATCTTGTAATTCTGCAAATACTTCTTCTGCTTTCTTTACAAGTTCTGGCTTGTTTGAGAGCAGTGGGAAGATTCCTGCCATTATTGGCGCGAGTGTTGGTGGCAGGCTGAGCCATGTGCGTTCTTTTTGCTTGTTGTAGCTGTGTTCCAGTATTGCGTAGAATGCTCTGTCAAACCCTATTGATATTTCCCAGATGTGGGGGATGAATTTGCTTCCGTCCTCTCTGGTGTGGTTTAGGTCTTTTTTGCTGATGTTCGCGTGTCCTTTCAGGTCGTAGTCTGTTCTGTAGTTGTTTGCTGCCAGTTCCATCCAGCCAAGGCTTGTTTGGACTTCGAAGTCGTATGCTTCTTTTGCGTAGAATGCTCTTTCTGTGTCGTCTAGTTGTCTGAAGCGCATGTTTTGTACTGGTATTCCGAGTTTTTCAAAGAGTTGTTGTGTTCTGGCTAAGTAGTATGCAATTAGTTTGCCTGAGACTAGTTTGTCTTTGACTAGTTTGTCTGCTGTTATGTCTTCTGTTTTGTTGCTGTCTGCTTTTTGTATTCTTAGTTTGTAGTCTTTGACTTCTTCCCAGTGTTCTATCGTGTTGACTTCTTGTGGATCAAAGAATACTTCGCTTTCTGATTGGTTGAATTCTACTTGTCGTATGAGCGTCTGTCTTGGAGATATTTCGTTTCTGAACACTTTTCCGATTTGGCTGACTCCTTTTGGCAGCTTTACTCGCATTGTTTTTACTAGTCTGTCCCAGTTTGTGAAGATTGTTTGGCAGCTTTCTGGTCGTAGGTAGCAGCTGGCTTTTTGTCCCACTCCTACGTCTGCTTTTACCATCATGTTGAATTGCTTCACGTCCATGAGTTCTCCTTTGCATTTTGGACATTTGAGGTTGTGTTCTCTTAGTCCTTGTGTTAGCTCTTGGACTGGCATTGCTTCTTTGTAGGGTTTTTTTGTTGTTTCTTCCAATAGTTTGTCTGCTCTGTGTATTGTGTTGCATTTTTTGCATTGTGTTACTGGGTCGTTGAAGTTGGTAAGATGTCCTGATGCTTTGAAAACGTCTTCTGGCATGATTAATGCGCCGTCAATTTCCAGGAAGTTTTCTTTTTGTACCAGGTGTTTTCTCCATTGGTCTGCGATTTTTCTTCTGATTGCTGCTCCAAATGGTCCGTAGTCGTACATTCCTGCTGGCGCGTTTGCATAAATCTCGCTTGCCGGGTAGAACAGGCTTCTTCTTAATGCAAGATTCACAATGTCTTCATATGCTGCCATAGGTTTTGGCTATTATGATAGGTTTAAAAAGATTTGCCACCTTTTAATGTACATGGCCAAATTGTCTGACTTTTTTGTCAAAGCGCAACAATCTATTCTATGTCCTGATCCATTTGAGGACTACGAGAAGTGCTTGGCGAGGGCACATACAAATTAGAATTTTGCCAGTCTGGGCATGCCTTTGCGTAAGAGTTTGTCATCAGCAGTTATGCATTGAACGTCGTGAAGTTCTGCAAGTGCGGCATAGCTTGCATCGTATACCGTGGTGTTATATCTTTGTGCGAGTTCTGCTGTTTTTGCCAGCAAGAGTTCTCCTAAATACTCGACATGAAGCTGGCATCGAAGGAGCGCGCGCGAGATGTCGCTGAGTTCTTCGGGTGTGAGTTTTAAATTGTATTTGATTGCATTGAGAACTTCGAAGAATATTAGCTCTGGAACAATGATGAGTTTTTCTCCAATCTCATGTTCTTGAAGCAAGCGTAATGCTTTTTCGGAATCTGGTTCTGACAGGAAACATTTTGTCAGCACTGACGCATCGATCACTGTCTTTTGTCTCTCCATTCTCTGATGATCTCCGCTGCTGTTTTTGTCGTAACTTGGCGTTTTTTTCGTATTCGTGCTGCAATATCCATTGCTTGCTTGAAGCGTGCATGGTCAATGGCTGGCGACTCAAGTTGGGTGAGCTTTTTTTGTAGTGCTTTGCGGATGACTGCGCTCCAATTGACTTCTTCGTGCTGGGATATTGCCTCTTTCATCTCAGGATCGATACGAATGCTTATTCCAGGGTTTGAATGCATAACGTAGAGAATTGTATAGATATTTATATACTTTGCTGTTTT